>NZ_JBPJSJ010000009.1:0-161280 GCF_051225675.1 Natrinema sp. CGMCC1.2065
GGCGCTCGGCGGCGGTCCGTCGGACCGCGACCCAGCCGTGCCAGCCCGCCGCGAGCGCGACCCCGGCGCCCAGCAGGAGCGCGACGGCGGTCCGTGAAACGACGATCGGCCCCAGAACGGCGACGGCGCCGCCGACGCAGGTCCCGAACGCGGCGCGTCGCACCGCGGCGAGTCGCCCGTCGCTCCCGGCCGATTGCCCTGCGTCGCTCTCGGCCGTGCTCTCGATCGTTTCCCGCTCTGGACTCGCGGACCCGTCGGTCGGCTCGTCGGCCCCCGCGACGTGTGCGACGCGTTGGCCGGCCGTGAGATACGTGCGGTCGACGTCGGTGGCGTCCTCGAGCGGGTCGGTGGTGGCGTCGCCGGCCCCGCCGGATCGGGGCTCGTCGATCGCCGCCTTCGCGCCCGGCCACTCGGCGTCAGCGTCGTCGAAGGCGATCGGGAGCCCCGCCGCGAGTTCGAAGCGGGGGTGGTCCTGCAGCTGGAAGTGGAGGTGTGGCTCCGAGGAGTTCCCGGAGTGGCCACAGCGACCGACCTCCTGCCCGCGCTCGACGCGGTCTCCGGGGGAGACCGTCAGGCTGCCGGGGACCAGATGGGCGAGACAGCTGTACTCGTCGGAGGCGTGCTGGATCACGACGTAGCACCCGCGGATGTCCCGCTTTAGCGGATGGGAGAGGCCGCCGCCGCGGGGGGACTCGAAGTCGGTGTCGAAGACGTCGACGACGACCCCGTCAGCGGGAGCGAGGATCGGCTCGTCGTAGCAGTAGTACGAGTCCACTGCCGACCCGGACTCGGTGGGGGCAGTATGGCCGTCCGCGTCGGTGATCACGAAGTCGTAGGCGTATCGCTGGGTGGCAGGGAGCCACGAGTGGGAGTAATCGTGGTCGTAGCTGCCGTTGACGACGGTCCAGGTCCCGTCGAACGGGAGCCGGTAGGCGGTTTGCTGGTCGTAGTTCTCGGGGTCGGGGAACGCACCGCGGTGGCGGACGAACGCCACGCCGGTGCCGAGCCACTGCGAGAGGTCCTGTGCCAGTACGAGCGGATTGACGAACGTCAGCGGCATCGTCAGGAACCACGCCGCGTACGCCCGCCAGTTCCCCATGTGGAGCCAGTCGGTCGGCTCCGCGCGCTCCTCGTCGGCCCCGCGTCGCAGCACCAGATCCAACAGCGGCGAGACGAACGGCCAGAGGAAAAAGAGGAAGAAGAGTTCGAAGACCTCGAGGACGGCCAGCGAGTCGAAGACGTAGCTGGGAACCGCCAGCAGACCGAGCAGGGCCAGGTACAGCGGTTCGAACGATCGCAGCCGACGCCGGACTCGCGCGGCGATCGTCGTCGATTCGGCGGTTCGGATCCCCTCTGTCATGGGGTAATGGTGGTGCCGAGAACACGTAATCACTTTGTGAACTGAAATTCACGAGGGCGGTTGTCACGGCAGGTTTCGGCGGCACAGCCGGAACGGTCAATGGGGCGTCGAGACAACGTCGGCACATGAGTCCGGACGACGAGTCGGCGGCCGCGGTTCGGGACGCCTTCTCCCTGCTCGGTCACGAGATCCGCCTCGAGATCCTGCTCGCCTTGCTCGAGGACTGGCACGCGGTCTACACGGAGCCGCGGTCGTACGCGGAGCTGATGGATGCGGTGGGCATGCGCGACAGCGGAAAGTTCAATTACCACCTCGACAAGCTTCGAGGGATCTATGTCCGCAAGGTCGAGGACGGCTACGTCCCGACGGCGGCCGTGACAGCGCTGTACCGTGCCGTCCTCGCTCACCGGCCGGCCGAAGGGGTCAGGGACTGGACACCGTCCGAGCCGACGCCGATCGACTCCGAGTGCCCGGATTGCGGTACGGGGGCGGTCCTGCGGTACGAACGGGGGTTCGTCACCGTCGCGTGTTCGGCCTGCGAGGAGTGGTCCGGCTTCACCTATCCGTTCCCAGCGAACGGCTTCGCCGGACGGAGCGCGGACGACGTCGCACGCGAAACCGCACGTCGTGCCCGCTTTCACGTCGGACTGGCCCGCACCGGTCAGTGTCCCTTCTGTGCCGGGACGACGACCGCCGACCTGCGTCTCGAACGCGAAGGCGAGGACATCGTCGAGATCACGTGTGACACCTGTACGTTTCTCGTCGGCGTGGAGCCGCTCTCGGCGCTGCTGAGTGACGGTCGCGTCGCCGCGGCGCTTTCCGACGTCGGAATCGACCTCGAGCGTCCGGACTGGGAACTCCCCGCGCCGACGACCAGGGTCGAGTCCCGGGACCCAGTCCGGATCCACCTCGAGGTTGCGGGCGACGCCGGCACGGCGACGATCGTCGTCGACGACTCGCTTGCCGTCCGATCGGTCGAGACCGACCGCTAGTCCGCGGTGTGTTCCGCCGTCGGCAGCGCCACCGGCCCCGCGCTCGCGAACATTGGATATTCCTGAAGTGACATTTTTAAGGCCCGCGAGCAATACGTAGCGAGTATGGGCATCCTCTCTCGGGCTTCCTACGTCATCCGGTCGAAACTCAACTCGGTGCTCAACCGGGCCGAGGATCCGACCGAGACGCTCGACTACTCCTACGAGCAGATGCGTGACCAGCTCCAGCAGGTCAAACGCGGCATCGCCGATCTCACCACGCAGAAAAAGCGCCTCGAGATGCAGAAACGCCGCCTCGAGGAGAACGTCGAGAAACACAACGATCAGGCCCGCACTGCGGTCCAGCAGGGTCGGGAGGATCTGGCGCGACGCGCACTCGAGAAGAAGAAGACGAAGATGAACCAGATCGAGGATCTGGAGCGCCAGATCTCGGACCTGCAGAACCAGCAGGACCGGCTGATCGACCAGAAAAACGAACTCCAGAGCCGCATCGAGGAGTTCCGCACGAAAAAGGAGACGATGAAGGCCCGCCACGAGGCCGCCAAGGCAAGCTCCACGGTATCGGAAGCGATGACCGCGACCGGCGAGGAGTTCGAGGACGTCGGCCGCGCCATCGAACGTGCCGAGGAACAGACCGAGGACATGGAGGCCCGGGCCGCCGCGATGGACGAACTCCACGAGTCGGGCGCGTTCGACGACGTCCTCTCGGACAAGGACAACATCGACCGCGAACTCGAGCAGCTCTCGACCGACAGCGGCGTCGAGGCCGAACTCGAGACGCTGAAATCCGACGTCGGTGCCGACGACGCGGAGTCGGCGCCCGAGCAGACCGGCGAGGCCGACGAGGCGGAGCTGACCGACCTCGAAGGCGAGGACCAGGACGAGGTCGAGGCCGAACTCGCGGAACTGCAGGACGAAGAGAGCGCCTGAGCCACCGACGGATCGACTGCGTCACAGCGACCGCGAGCGTCTCGAGCCGACGCTCGGTCTCCGCTGCTGTAGTCGGGAGAAACTGTTACCATTGTTCACGGTCAAGGGGTAGTATGAGCAACGTCTCGCGGTTCGACTCGATTTCCCTGACCAATCAGGCCGTCCTGCTGGGGCTCGCCGATCTCGCTGGCGAGGGGGAGACGCCGGTTCAGACCCACGACGTGAGACGGCACTGCAAACAGCGGCTCTCGGATGTCGATACGGAGGTCGTCGGGACGATCTCCGAGGCCGACGTCATCCGATCGCTCTACCGGCTCGAGGAGGAGGAGTTAGTCGAGGAGGTCCCGCCCGCGGAGACGTCGCCGACGGGGAAGGGGCGACCGGCCTACGCCCTCGCCGTCGAGTCCGACGCGGTCTACGACGGCGTCGTCGACGAACTGGTCGCAGGGACGCGGGACTGACGCCGCGGATCGGGGGAACGATGGTCTCGATCGCCGGTTCCGACGCCGGTCACGAGGGCGTTCCGAGTACCGTGATGTCGTAGTCGGCCACGTCGCTGGGTGCCTCGAGGATGACGACCTGAAACTCCCAGGCGTCGCCGGCCCCGAGGTCGCCGGTGCTGGCGAGATACCGGCCGAGGAGGTTGCCGGCGTCGTTGTAAATTCGGGTCCGGACCTCGACGATCTGGAGCCGGTCCGCTCCCGTGTTGGTCACGGTTCCTTGCACTGTCGAGCCGAGGTAGCCGTCCTCGAGGACGAACTCGTGTTCGACCAGCTCGAGGGAATCGAGCGGCGTCACCGAGTTGGTCGGTTGCTGTTGGGCCAGCGACGAGGCCGTGGACATCTCGCTTGCGTTCCTGCTCGAGGCGTTGCTGGCGTTTATCGGGCCGACGTTACCGCTCTCATAGCTGGGGTCGCCGCCGAGCGCGTCGCTGCCGGTACAGCCGGCGGCCGCGGTCGCCATCCCGACGCCGAGCGACGCGAGCAGTCGTCGTCTGCTCGTCGTCTCCGAGCGCGTCATCGGGACCTGCCCGTCGTCCGCGAGTCGATTCCGGTGCCGAGCATGTCTTCGGGAACACCGCCGACGCATTTCAGTGTAGGCCCTGAAGCGACAGCGCTCGGCGGTGTATGCAACGCAGGCCCTTATTGTCGGGTCGATTGAACGTGTCGCCATGTCCTCCGAGACCGACGAGACGCTCGAGTCCTACGGGGCCGACGTGGGCGGGCCGGAGGGGCCGCTGACGCGGTTCCACGAGTGGGTGCTGATTCAGGGGAACCGATTGGTCGTCGCGGCGTTGCTCTCGGCGGTCATCTTCGCGCTTATCGTCGGCCTGTACGAACTCGGCGTGATCAACTTCGTCAACGGGAGTTCCGTGACGAGCGTGGCAAGCGGCATGATCGCGGGCACGTTCTCGCTGGTGACGCTCGTCGTCTCGGTCAACCAGCTCATCCTCTCCCAGGAGTTCGGCGCGGCGGGGAAGGCCCGCGACCGGTTCGAGGGCGTCGTGGCGTTCCGCGAGGACGTCGCCGAGACGGCGGCCGTTTCCGCGACGCCGACCGCGCCGATGAGTGTCCTCGAACTGCTCATCGAGTCGGTCCGACGCGACGCGGCCGAACTCGCCGACATCGTCGCCGATCACGACGACGAGGTGCGGGAGACGGTCGTTCGGTACACAAACAGCGTCAGGGAGCGGGCCGACCGGGTCGACGAGACGCTCGAGCGCTCGGACTCCGACGCCGACACCTTTGCGGCCGTCTGGGCGGCAATCAACTACGACGAGGCCTGGCAGCTGTACGTCGCGACCCAGTTGCGCAACGACTACAACGAGTCGCTGTCGCCGACGGCGAAAGAGCAGTTCGACGACCTGATCGGTACGTTGAAACTGTTCAGGGTGGCCCGCGAGCAGTTCAAGACGACCTATCTGCAACGGGAACTCACCCGGTTCTCGCAGCTGACGGTCTACTGCGGCGTCCCGTCGATCCTGTCGGCGATCGTCGTCGGCCTCCTCTACGCCGACTTCGCCGGGCCGAGTCTCAGCGTCGTTGCGCTCCCCTACGTCGTCGCTGCCCTGATCGTCGTCGTCCTCTCGCCGCTGTCCCTGCTGGTCTCCTACATCCTCCGGATCACGACCATTACCCGCCGGACCGCGTCGGTCGGTCCGTTCGTCCCCCAGAAGGATCCCGACGAGGGACCGTTCGACGTGACCGCCGGCGAGGACCGCTGATCACTCCCGGTCCGCGTCGGCTCCACGACCGGTCTCCCGGCGGATGAACGGCCCGATCGCCGCGTCCACTTCGCGAGGTGGGGAACCGGGAATATGCGACGGGACGATCGCGAACGGTGTCACGGAGCGCGAAGGCAATACCGACGACCACTAGTCCGTGGTCGATCCCCGGGGTTCGTATCCCCTCGGCGGCTACCGGCGACCGTGATCGTCGTCATCTGCGGGCCGCCGGGCACGGGCAAGTCAACCGTGACGGCCCGCGTTCGGGACCGCCTCGAGACGCGCTCGATTCCCGTCCGGACCGTCCACTCCGACGACTTCTCGAGTCGGACCGACGAGCAGTTGGCCGAGCGGGTCGCCGACGCGCCCGCGACGGGCGTGACGCTGGTCGATGGGACGTTCTATCGGCGACCTGGCAGACCCGGTTTCGGACGCTTGGCGATGTCCGGTTCGTCCGCCTGACCGCGAGCCTCGAGACCTGCCTCGAGCGCAATCGCGCTCGTCCCGACTCGATCGACGAACGGGGCGTCCACGTGGTCTACCGGGAGTTCGACGCGCCCGACGCCGCCCTCGAGATCGATACCGACCGCTGCGGCCCCGACGCGGCGGCCGATCGGGTCGCGGCCGCGATCGAGGGCTGGCTCGAGTGACGTTCCGCGAGTCGTTCCGGAGCGATCACGGCCCCAAATCGATGCCGAACGGGTCGAATCCGGACGGGTCGAACGGGGCGAGATCGGCGGGTAGTTCGTCGGGGACGACAGCCTCCGGGAGCGCCGCCCAGCCGAGGTCGTCCTCGCCGGGAACCGCGTCGGTGTCGAACGTCGGTTCGTCGGCGGGGTCGACGTCGCGGTCCTCCCGGGGCGGCGCGTCGTGGGCGTAGACGCTCTCGGGATGGTCGACGGTCCAGACGTGGAGCATACAGGGGGTCCGACAGGGGAACTCGAGGTCGCCGTCCGCGGCCGCTCCCTCGTAGGTCTGCCGGTAGAACCACCACGCGAACCGACCGGGGAGGCCGGTGTGGGCGTGCCACGGCGAACACAGTTCGGCGTCGGCGTCCTCGCCGTACACCGCCGGCGGCGCGACGGCCGTGCCGTCCTGCGTCGCGATGAACATGACGCCGATCGAGCGCCACGTTTCGTTGTCGACCAGCACCGATTCCGGTCGCTCGGGCTCGAGGAGGTCGCCGTCGCCGATGAACGCCGGGTTGAGCCAGTGCGACCAGCTGTCGTCGCCGGTCTCGAGCGTATCGAAGTACGGTTTGTAGCCCGCCTCGAGCAGTGCATCGACGTCCGGGTACCGGCGCTCGAGGGCGTCCGTGACCGCGGACTGCAGGGCGACCGTCGTCGGGTGGTCGTCCGCACACCCCTCCATGCTCGCACCCTCGCAGTGGGCCATACTGGGCTCGATCGTCGCGTCGGGACAGTCACGATCGAACCGTCGGACGAGGTCGTCCCGCTCGTTGCCGTCGTCGGCGCGGGCGCTCCCGATGGCCGAGAGTGCGGCCGTTCCGGCCGAGGCCCGCAGGAGCGTTCGTCGGGACACGGTTCGATCGTCGTCGCTATCGGACATACCACACGTTCCACACCGACGATCGGTATGAAACCCCGTTGGGAGTTGTCCAGACAGTCGCCGACAGTGGTGTGATGCGCGCGCAGTTGAACGCTGACTCGAGGACGGCTTCACCGTCGCGACCGAGTGGGCGATGTCGATCCGGACGCGAACCGGCAGTGGCCGGATCGATGGGCATGCGTCGCAGTCTCGCACTCTCGATACCGCTTGCTTGCCACTGTCCGACTCGGAACGCAAACACCTCTAATTGTACGTTCATTTTCCGGTGATGGACCATCGAGCGAACGCAGCCGCCGGTCCGGCTGGGTGCCATCGAAGGAGCGCCGCTGCCGATTCGGGGACGGTCCGGCCGTCGGCGGGACGGTCCCGTGATCAGGACGAACCGAAGCCGGCACCCGTCCCGGACCGCTCGAGGGCGGCGAGGTCGATCCGACCGTCCGCAAGGGGGACGCCGTCGACGGGGTCGTCGGCGAGCAACAGCGAGCCGTCGAGGTCGGCGTAGTCGAGCAACGGCGCGAGGTGACAGGCCGCGGCGATCGAGGCGTTCGACTCGTTCATACAGCCACACATGACCTCGAGGCCGTGGGCCCGGGCGGCGCTGATCAGCCGTCTCGCCTCCCGGAGCCCGCCGCATTTCATCAGTTTCAGGTTCGCGATGTCACAGCGGTCCGCGATACGGGGGATGTCCGCGAGCGTTCGACAGGACTCGTCGGCGGCGATCGGCAGCGCCGAGCGCTCGGAGACGAACTGCAGCCCTTCGGGGTCCTCGGCGGCGACCGGCTGCTCGACGAACGCGAGGTCGAACTCGGCGAGCCGGTCGATCTTTCGGACCGCCTCGCGGGGGGTCCAGGCCTCGTTGGCGTCGACGAACAGCCGCACGTCGGGTGCGACCGATCGAATCGTTCGGACGATCTCGAGGTCGCGGTCGGTCCCGAGTTTGACCTTCAGGGTGTCGAACCCGCGCTCGAGGGCCGTCTCGGTCTTCTCCCGCATCCGATCCGTGTCGTCGAGCCCGATCGTGTACGAGGTCGAGAGCGTCTCGGCCGGGTCGAGTCCCCAGTAGCGATAGAGGGGCACCTCGAGTCGCTTCGTGACGAGGTCGTGGAGCGCGATGCTCACTGCGGCGCGGGCGGCCGGGTTCTTCCGGACCGTCTCGCGCATGCGGCGTTCGATCCGCTCGAGTTGGTGGGGATCGCCGACCGATTCGACGACTGCGAGCAGGTCGGGCAGGACGGCCGCAACGGTGGCCGCGGTCTCGCCGTAGTGTGTCGACGGGGCGGCGGCCCCGAGACCGGTCGTCCCGTCGTCGTCCTCGATCCGGACGTAGACGACCTCGGTCTCGGTCGTCGTGCCGCGGGAGATTCCGAACGGGTACTCCAGCGGCAGCGAGCGCCGCTCGAACGATGTCTCGAGGCTCATAGCAGCGCCTCGAGGACGTCGTCGGTTCCGAACCGGATGACGTCGTCGGCCGGCGCGCCGAGGGCGTCGGCGTATTCGGCGACTGCGTCGCTGGCGGCCGCGTCGTCCGCCAGCCCGGACGTGTTGAGCGCGCCGGCGACGACCTGCCCGTCCGCGACCGGCGCGGCGACGCTCTCGTAGAGGTCGATGTACGTCGGGATCGACGGCAGCGCGAACGACTCGTAGCCGTGGATCGCCTCCCGGCCGGCCTCGTGACAGAGGACGAGTTTATCGGCCATCGAACCGTGGAGAATGCCGAGCGTGACCGGCGAGTACGCCGGATGGACGATGCTGCCCTGCCCCTCGACGAAGAGGTAGTCGTGGTCGTCGCCGATCTCGAGGATCATCTCCTCGACCGCGCCGGCGGTGAAGTCGCTGACGACGCGGTCGATCGGGGTGCCCCAGCCCTCGATCATGATGCCGGTCTGGCCGGTCGGGACGACGGCGGCGTCGTGGCCGGCCGCGCGGGCGTCCCGGGCCAACTCCATCGTCGTCGTCATCTTGCCGACCGAACAGTCCGTGCCGACGGTGAGGATCACTTCGGCGTCGACCTCGTCGGCGACGCCCTCGGCCACCGTGAGGCCCTCGGGCGGCTTCCGGACGTCGCGCAGTTCGCAGTCGTTTTCCGCCGCCAATCGGGCGAACTCCTCGTCATCGGACAGGAAAGAGTGCAGCCCCGAGATCACGTCATAGCCGTTCTCGAGCGCGACTCGAATATCGTCACGCCAGCTTTCCTCGAGATCGCCGCCGATCGGTGCGATCCCGATCAGTAAGGCGTCGACGGCGTCGGCCTCGAGGTCGTCCATGCCTTCGACGATCGGTGCGTCCTGGACGTCCGGAACGAAGTCCGACACTCGTCGGCCGGCGCTGTCACGGTCGAGGACGGCGATGATGTCGTGGTCGGCGTATCGGAGAACCCCGAGCGCGGTCTTGGCTCGGTCGGGAAACTGTTCGTGGGCAAGAATTGCGACGCGCATATCGGGACCTAGACGGGTGGTGATTAAAGTGGTGCGATCGGAATCGGCATCGGGGCGGTCCGGCGGTCGCCCCCGTAAGCCCTTCTTTCGGTCACGGTCCCGTTCACGGACCCACCGTTTCGGTTCCCGGATCGATCGATCGATCAGCAACGGTCGGTAGACTTATGGCCGTGCGGCGTGGCACCATGCGTCATGAATGGTGTCCTCAACGAGACGACGAACAAGATCCACAAGCACGAACACGGTCGTTCGGACTTTCAGACGACTTGTGGCGCGACCGCCCACGTCGCCCACGAGGATCTCCGACTGATCCCCGTCGAACAGGCCGACGACGCGAACCGCTGTGGCCGCTGCTTCGAGGACGGCGGCGGCTACTGACCCAGACGTACTATTGGCACCGGTTTCCGGTAACCCGCAGGACGGCGGCGGCTACTAGAGGACTCGCAGTTCCGTCGTCCAGAACGACCGATAGGCGTCCTCGAGCGCGGATTCGGGATCGCCGGTCGCGTCGACCGCGGCGGTTCCCGCCGGCTCGAGGCCGACTTCAGCGACGAGCGTGTCGACGACGCCGCGCTGGCCGACGACGAACAGTCGATCCACGTCGCCACGGCGTGTCGCGACGGCCTCGCGACAGCGCTCGAGGTGGTCGTCGATCTGTTCGTCACGGATCCGTTCGAACCGGGCCTGTGAGAACCCGCCCTTCGAGTGGGTGCCCTTGACGTCGCTTTCGAACCCGCGGTAGTCGATCCGCTCGTTGCCATCGTAAACCCCGAGCGCGAACAGGTCCGTCCGGACCAGCGCGAGGGCGTGGCGGCCGGTCGGCAGGAAGGTCTCGCGGTCGATGGCGAACCCGTCGTCCCACGTCGGCTCGAGCGTCGGCTCGACCGGCGGCGACAGGGCCACCGCGATCAGGCCGGCGTCGTCGACACAGCACAGACACGGTGCGGCGTCCTCGAGCAGCGCAACTCGGTCGCCGAGCGGCTCCTCGAGGGTCGACCGGACCGATTCGGGTAGCCCCGACTCATCGACCGCGACGGTCAACGCGCCCTCCGGCCCCGTCCGGAACGAGTCCAGTCGGTCGAGGATCGCCTCGAGACGTCGTCCCCGGACCTGTGTCCGGCGACGGACGGCGACGCCGTCGTCGGCGTCGTCGACCTGCTCGAGTTCGCCCTCGAGTTGGGCGATCCGGTCCTCGAGACGGTTGACCCGCTGTTCGGCCTCCTGTCTCGCCGTGGCCGCCTCGGCCCGGCGGTCGGACTCGGCCTCGTAGCGTTCCCGTAACCGCTCGTTTTCGTCCTCGAGGTCCTCGATGCGCTCTTTGAGCGACGCACGGCCGAGCAGCTCGTCGATCATTCGGCGGAAAACGGGAAGCGAGCCTACTTCTAGGTTCCGGCGTTGGACAGGTCCGTGCCGGCCGGGTCGGGTTGCCAGCCGCCGGCGAACTCGAGCAACCGACGGGCGCAGTCGCGCCGGGCGAGAAACACCTCCCGGAGCGACGGCGGGTTCCTGATATCGGTCCCCTCGAGCATCGACTCGGGGAGCGCGAGCGTGTTCGTCGGGACGTTCTCGCCCCCGTGGACCGCGAAGTGTCGCGACTCGAGTTTCATTACGAGCGGGGTATCGAGCCGCTCGAGGCCGTCGCCGCTGGCGTAGACCTCCTCGTTGAGCCGCTCGTGTTGCTCGCTGTGCATGAGTGCGTGATCGCCCTCCGTGGGAGTCACGTAGAGTCGTCCGAGATAGTAGCTCCGCGAGAACACCTCGAACATGGTGTTTGGTGACAGGGGACGCACCGATATAACCCTTTTCGGACAGGTTTAAATCGACGCGCTAACAGACCGGTCCGTCGGAGAGGCGTGATGCGGTTCCGGGTCGCGGCCGCTCGGCGGTTCAGCAGGGAACGTCGACGCTACCGCGGACGGTTCCGCGGCCCGTGAAACGGTTCGAACGGTTGGTGACCGAACCGTTCGTGAGACCCGATCGGCGGCGACGGTCGACCGGAAACGACGACAACTCCGCCCGCCTTGAACGCTCAAACGGTACCTCGACCGACGATGAGATCGATAAAACGGTCCGAACGAAGGTCCGTCTTTTTACTATGTTCCCGCAGACAACACACACGATGACAACCACTCGGTCGGTCGCCCTCCTGGTGGCCCTCGCAGTCGGCCTCACGGTCGCGCCGCTTGCGAGCGGTGCCGTCGTGAGTCCGTTCGCCGAGCCCGCCGCTGGCCAGAACGAGTCGGTAGCGGGGAACGCCTCCGTCGGAACGCTTCTGCAGGCGAGCGCGGCCGATACGGAAAGCACAGTCGATTCCGAGCAGTTCGAAGCCGCCCTCGAGAACGCGGCCAACGAGAGCCGGTTGCTTACCGACCGGACGGCCGACCTCGAGTCGCGGTTGGCCGACCTCGAGGCCGAACGCGATCGCCTCGAGGCCGACTACGAGAACGGCACCATCACGAAGGGTGCCTATCGATCCCGGATGGCGAAGCTGACGGTCGAACTCGCCAGCCTCGAGCGGTCGATCGAACGGACCGAACGCCACGCCACCGAGGCTGGCGTCGCGGCGGACCGCCTCGCTGATCTCCGCGGAAACGCTTCTGCGGCTCGACAGAGCGCGGCGGAACGCGGTGGGCCCGGCGTCCGCGGCGTCGCTCGCGGGCTAGCCAACGGCGGTGGCCCGCCGGACGATGCCGGCCCGCCGGGCGACCGTGGCGGTTCGAACGGTCCGGCGGCCGACCCGGGCAAGGAGTCACCGGGAAACGGACCGGATAACGCCGGCTCCGGCGGGAACCCGACTGCGAACGGGTCCGGCGGTCAGTCCGCCGGGAACGGCGACGGCGGTGGACCACCCGAAACGACCCCACCGGCGTCCGGTTCGGGGGAGACTCCTGACAAAGGAGCCAACGGCGAGTCCGCAAGCGGTTCGAAGTCGACGGATTCCGACGACTGAGCGTCGTCGCTCCGCCTGAGCCGCTCGCCGTCGCGGATCCGGCAAGCAGACACGCTTTTCAGCGGTGACCACTTACCCACGCTCGATGGATTCCGCCGCGTTGTTGGACTTACTCGGGAACGAAAACCGGAGACGGATCCTTCGGTTGCTCGCCCGCAAACCGTGTTACGTGACCGAGATTTCGGAGTACATCGGCGTAAGTCCCAAGGCGGTCATCGAACACCTGCGGAAACTCGAGGAAGCGGGGTTAGTCGAGAGCCGGGTCGACGACCAGCGGCGAAAGTACTTTCATATCGCTCGGAACGTCCGGCTGGAAGTGAACGTCTCCCCGTACGGCTTCGCCAGCAAGAGCGCGTATCCGGCCAACAGTAGCTTCGATATCACGACCTGTCGACACCTCTCGATGGACGTCTCCTGGGACGATACGGACGACCTCGACGAGCTGCTCGCGGCGCTGGAGGATCTCGAACAACTGGAGAACGAACTATCACTGGCCCAGCGCTGGGTGCAGGGCCAGCTCTGTGAGGTCCTCGATCACGTGTCGGAAACCGTCGGCGCCGGCCCGGAGAGCCGGATCTACGCCGACCTGCTCGCGAGCATCCGGACCGAACCCAAGTCAGTCGGCGAACTCAGCGACGACATCGACGCTCCGCGGGAGGTCGTCGCCGAACTCCTCGAGGTGATGGCCGACAACGGCGTGGTTCGACGGACCGAACGCGGCTGGGAGCTGACGACGAACGGTTAGATATCTCGTGCGAGCCCGTCGCGCAGGTCGCGACCGAAGTAGTAGCCCACGACGGCCGCGAGTAGCCCGACGGTCGCGCCGACGGCGACCAGCGACTGGCCCGAGCCGACTGCTGCGAGAACGGCGTTGTTCAACACCGCGGCGATACCCCCGACCGAGACGCCGGCGATTCCCACCTCGAGATAGCGCCGCTTCGACGCGACGAGGCCGACGAGGAAGGCGACGCCGAACATCCCGATCAGTCGGCCGGCGACGGGCAGCACGGTCGAACCGCCCACCAGACCGACCCCCAGCAATGCGACGAGTGCGAGGTACTCCTTCGGCGAGAAGTATCGACCCAGCGAAAGCCGCGACGTGATCGGCGCGAGCCACGACCGCGAGTCGTCGCCGGCGTCGGCCGTCTGTTCGGCGTCGCGGTCGGCTCCGGTGCCGGGACCGAGCGACGAGTCGCCCAGCGGGTCGTCGATCGAGGCTGCCGGCTCGCTCCCGGCGGCATCGGCCGCCGTCCCTGCGTTACCGGCGTCCGCGCCCGAGTCCGAGAGCAGTCGGTCCGTCTCCTCGAGGAGGTCGTCGGTGGCGGCGGGGTCCCGACTCTCGGTCACCTCGTCCGAGCGATCGCTCATGCTCGAACGGAGGGCGGCCGTCGGCATGGGCCTTTCCCCGGCCACAGGCTATCGGTCGCCGGCCACCCCACTGGCCCCCGAACTGGCTCGGCCCGGCGATCGCGGTCGCGGCCCTCGGTGTCGGCCTCGAGTTTCTCGTCATCGCGGGGCAGACGCACTCGTGGTGACGGCGGCCATCGGGGACTGCGACGGAGCTACTGGAGACTACTCGAGGCGCGGGTGACCGAAAAAGAGCGTAAACGAACGGGCCGTTAGCGGACCGAATCGAGCAGGAGCTTCTGTTCGACGCGTTTGACCTCGTGTTGGACGTCGCGGACGGCGTCGATGTTCGCGGAGATCGACGTGATGCCCTCTTTGGCGAGGAACGTGACCATCTCGGGCTTGGAGCCGGCCTGCCCGCAGATGCTCGTGTCGACGCCGTGTTCGCGGCAGGTCTCGATGACGTCGCCGATCAGGCGCAAGACGGCGGGGTGGAGTTCGTCGAACCGGTCGGCGACGTTCTCGTTGTTCCGGTCGACTGCGAGCGTGTACTGGGTCAGGTCGTTCGTCCCGAAGGAGGCGAAGTCGATGCCGGCCTCGGCCAACTCCTCGACCGACAGCGCGGCCGCGGGCGTCTCGATCATCGCTCCCCACTTGCGCTTCTCGGGGTCGATGCCGGCCTCTTTCATGCACTCTTTGGCCCGATAGACGTCCTCGGCGTCGTTGACAAGCGGCAGCATGATCTCGACGTTGTCGTAGCCCATCTCGTAGAGCCGCCGGAACGCCTCGAGTTCGTGGGCGAACACGTCGGCACGATCGAGCGAGCGTCGGATGCCCCGGTAGCCCAGCATCGGGTTGTGTTCCTCGGGTTCGTCGGCGCCGCCCTCGAGCTGACGGAACTCGTCGGTGGGGGCGTCGAGGGTGCGCACGCGGACGGGTCGGGGGTAGAACTCGTCGGCGACGCCGCGGATGCCCTCGACGAGTTCCTTCGTGTAGGCGTCGGTGCCGTTTTCCTCGATGAACTTCTCGGGGGTCTGGTTCAGCGAGAGGATCATGTGTTCGGTCCGAAGGAGGCCGACGCCGTCGGCACCCGTCGCGGCCGCGCGTTCGGCCGCTTCCGGGATCGAGACGTTGACCTTCACCTCGGTCGCGGTCATCGGCTTGACCGGCGACTGCGGGCGGACCTCCTCGACCGGTTCGGTCTCCTCCTCGGGTTCGACCGCAGAGCCCTCGAGGACCGAGCCCTTGTCGCCGTCGAGGGTGACGACCTGCCCGTCCTCCAAGACGGTCGTGGCGTTGGTCGTGCCGACGATGGCGGGCACGCCCAGTTCGCGCGAGACGATGGCGGCGTGGCTGGTCATGCCGCCCTCGTCGGTGATGATTCCCGAGGCCCGCTTCATCGCGGGCACCATGTCGGGCATCGTCATCTCGGTGACGATGATGTCGCCCTCGCCGACCTTGGCCAGATCGTCGAGTTTGGTGACGATCTTCGCGGGGCCGCTGACCGTCCCCGGGCTCGAGCCGAGTCCGTCGACCAGAACCTCGCTCGAGCCGCTCGCGTCCGCGCCGGTACTCGCGCCCTCGGCGCTCTGGACGCTCCCGCTGCCGTCGGTCAGTCCGGCCGCGGCGTCGACGCCGCCGGCCGCGTCGGCTCCGTTGCTGGAACTCTCGTCGATGGTCGTGATCGGCCGGGATTGGAGCATGTAGACGTCGCCCCCGACGATGGCCCACTCGACGTCCTGGGGCTCGCCGTAGTGGTCCTCGACGCGCTCGCCTAAGTCCATTAGCGCGTCGATCTCGTCGTCGGCGAGGACCCGTTCGTTGCGCTTGTCCTGGGGTACCTCGCGCTCGACGGTCTCGCCGGTCGCCTCGTCTTTCTCGTGTTTGACCTTCTTCTCGGCGACGGTGACGTCGACGTCGCGGTCCTCGCGCTCGACGACGTAGTTGTCCGGTGACACCGCCCCGGAGACGACGGCCTCACCGAGGCCCCATGCGGCCTCGATGATCATCGTCGGCTCACCGGTCGAGGGGTGGCTCGTAAACATCACGCCGGACTTCTCGGCGTCGACCATCTGCTGGACGACGACGGCGATGTTGACCGCCGAGTGGTCGAAGCCCTGCTCCTGACGGTAGTAGATCGCCCGCTGGGTAAAGAGCGACGCCCAACACTCCCGAACCCGGTCGAGCAGGTCCTCCTCGGTGACGTTGAGGAACGTCTCCTGCTGACCGGCGAAGGAGGCGTCGGGCAGGTCCTCGGCCGTCGCCGACGACCGGACCGCGACGAACGCTTCGCCGTCGCCGACCTCGCCGTAGCTCTCGAGGATCTCCGCGCGAAGCTCGTCGGGGAAGGGCGTTTCGAGGATGAGTTCCTGTGCGCGATCGGCGGCCTCGGCCAGCGCACTCGAGTCGTCGACGTCGACGTCGACGGCCGCGAACAGTTCCTCGTCGATCTCGGCCTCTTCGATGAACGATCGATAGGTCCCGGCAGTTACGACGAATCCCGGCGGAACGGGCAGCCCCGCACCCGTCAGCTCGCCCAGAGAAGCACCTTTACCGCCGACCTTCTCGAGGTCGCCGGCACTGATCTCGTCCAGCCAGAGTACAGCCATCTCTAGTGAGTCACTCGCTGGAACCGATAAAGAAGGTTGCGAACAGTCGCGCCGGATCGCAACTCGGCCGCGAGGTAATTTACGGCACGGTTCCGTCGGTCGCCGCTGTCCGCTCCTGACTGGGTCGGTCGGAACCGCCGCTTTAGCAGTACTGGCGATCGTCTTCCCATAGCGACTATACGATTCCAGCGACTGTCATCGCTATGGGGCTTCGTAACTCGTTCAAGTGGACGATCGTCTATCGGGGAATCACCGTCGGGTCGCTGGTACTCGGGCTGGCGCTCGTCGGTGCCGGGCTGCTCGCCGGCTTCGGCTCCGCGGTCACCACGCTGTTTACCGACCCGCGCAACGCCGAGTCCGCCATCGAGCAGGCGGATCCGATCATCACCCTGCTGTTCGCGGCCGCGGGGATCGTCGTCTGGCAACTCGGCAAGACCTACGCGCTGTTCGTGACCTTGCCCCGTGCGGCGGGTCGGGCCGCCGGCCGGCAACTCGACGCGACCAAACTCGCAAGCGAGGTACAGGACGGACTCGACGACCGGCTCTCGGACCTCGAGGACGACCTCGCCGAGACGAAACGCGCCGTTCGGGCGCTGGAGAGCGACGGGCAAACGACGACCTTCGACGAGACCGACCGCCTCGAGGGCGAGACGGACCGGCCCTCGGAGCTGGAGCCGGCGACTGCGGAGACGAACCCGCCGCCGTCGAGCCCATCCGACGATCCGAGGACGGAGTCCGCGGACGATGGCCCCGCGAACGACCGGTCCGCGACGGGGCTCGACGACGATACCGAGCCGGCGGACGAAACCGGCGACGACGCGGACGACCCGCTGGCCTAATCAGGCCTCGAGGATGTCGTCCTCGTCGGCGGCGGGGACGGTGATCGAGCCGTCGAGGACGGTCACGCCGCGGCCCCCCACTTGCACGCCGTCCGCGAGCCGCACACGGACCGCGCCGGGCCGGTCGACGTAGTGGCCCTGCTCGAGCCGGAGTTCGTCCGGGAGATCGCCGTCGAACGCGCCGAACCGATCGAGGTAGGCGGCGACGGCGCCGCTCGCGGTGCCCGTGACCGGATCCTCCGGGACGCCGGCTCCCGGCGCGAACATGCGGCCATGCAGCGTCGATTCGGGCTCGAGCGCGTCGAAGGTAAAGAGGTAGACGCCGGTCGCGTCGACGTCGTCGGTCAGCGCTTCGATCGCGGCCATGTCGGGGTCCGCGTCCCCGACGTCCGAGAGGTACGTGATCGGGACGATCAGGAACGGCAATCCGGTCGAGGCGACCGCGAGCGGAATGTCCGCGCTCGCACCCTCGAGCGCGGCCCGGTCGACCCCGAGCGCGTCGGCCACCCGGTCGTAGCCCACGTCGACCTCTCGGATCGTCGGGTCGTCCTGTCGCATCCAGACCGTGCCGTCGGCCGCGAGGTCGATCTCGAGAACGCCGACGTTCGTCTCGAGGGTCGTCGTCCCGGGCTCGAGCCCCTCGTCGTGGAGGTGTGCGAACGTCCCGATCGTCGCGTGGCCACAGAGATCGACCTCCTGCGTCGGCGTAAAATACCGGACCCGGCGGTCGGCGGTCTCGCTCGAGCGCAGGAAGGCGGTCTCGCTGACTGCCATCTCCGCGGCAATTCCCTGCATCTGGTCGGCCGAGAGTTCGTCGGCGTCAGGGACGACTCCCGCCGGGTTCCCCGTGTGCGGTTCGTCGGTGAAGGCGTCGACCTGCAAGACTCGCGTCGTCTCCATACGACGTGGGTCGGGCGAGCGGCGTATGAATCCTCGGACCCACGGCGGCTACAACTCGCGAACCCACGTCGCGATGTCGTTGACGACCGCCTCGGCGACGTTGTTCCGGACGGCGTAGGCGAGCGCCACCGGCTCGCCCTCGCCGGGCATGAACAGGTGATTGCAGTCCGCGTAGGTTTCGACGGTGGTCGCGCCCGCGAACGAATCGTCCCACTGCTCGAGGTCGTCGGCGACGGACACCTGAAAGTCCCGTTCGCCCTGACACAGCAGGACCGGGACGTCGGTCTCGGCCGCGACCCCGAGGTGATCGTAGTCGCCGATGCTGTCCCAGAACGCGCCGGGTTTGCCGAGGAGCCGCTCGGCGGGTTCGTACTCGCCCGAGCGGACCCGGTCGATCTCGTCGCCCCAGGTCTCGTAGGTTGCCGTCAGGTCCGCCCACTCGTGGCTCCCGACCGAGACCTTGTACTCGAGCTGCGAGAAGGTGAACTCGGGGTAGGGCCGTGCCGGCGGTGCGAGCCCGACGACGCCGGCCAGGCTTCCGTCCTGATCGGCGATTCGAGGCGCTGCCCGGCCGCCGAGTCCGTGTCCGGCGACGACGATCCGGTCGGGATCGACGCCGTCGACGTTCCGGAGTCGCTCGATCGCGACCGCGGCGTCGTCGACGGTGACGCGATCGAGCGTGTACGCCTCGGGCGCGACTTCACAGGCCGGAACCCGCTTGTCGTATCGCAGCGTCGCGACGCCCTCCATCGCGAGTCCCTCGGCCAGATCGGCGAACGTCTTGGTGCCCCCGCGCGGGGTATCGGCCGTCATCGGCCCGTCGTCGTGGACGAGGACGACTCCCGGAACGCCGTCGCCCGCTGCGGGCGTCGTCACCGTCCCCGGCAGCGAGCAGTCGGGCACCGAGAGGGACACCGACTGCGTCGTTATCGCGTCCGGATCGACGTACGACGGCCGCTCGTACTCGTCGCTGAGCCCGTAATTTCGCACCCGCGTCTCGCCGTCAATGACGACGGTACAGTCGTGGTCGCCGCCGTCGAACGCCGCGGTCACTTCGACCGCACGTAGCTGCTGGCCCTCCGTCACTTCCGTCTCGAGGATCTCCTCGAACGAACCGCTCGTAGTCGTCAGTGCCAGCCAGAGCCGCTCGAGGCGACCGGGATCGCCGTATCTCGAGCGCTGGTCCGACCGGAACCGCTCGCTCGCGCGCTCGAACCGCCCGTCCGCGAGGTCCTCGACGAGCGCCGTCGCGACGTCGGTTGCGGCTGCCGGATCGTCCCCGTCGTCGCTCGTCTCGTCGGTGAGGAAGCCGGCACAGCCGGCCACTGCCGACGCTGTCGCAGTCGATACCGCCGCCAGTACGGTCCGTCGTCGGGGTGCCATCGATACCGAACCGACCACGGTCCGTCGGATAAGCACACTGTCGATTCTCCGTGACTGTAACGGACCCCGAAGGGTCAGTCGTCGCTCGGTTCCTCGAGCGGCTCGTTGCCCTCGTGATCGGCCATCGGCGGCAGGTCGCCCGACCGGTGGGTCCCCACGGGCGGGCGGTTGACCGCGGCGGCCGGCGAGGCCTCGAGGTCGGTGCCGTCCTCGCCCTCGATGGTTTCCATCTCACCATCCTCGCGCGCATCTTGGTCGATCCGCATCGAACAGAACTCCGCGCCACACATCGAGCAGAAACGGGCTTCCTTGTAGTTGTCGCCGGGCAGGGTCTGGTCGTGGAACGACCGGGCGCGATCCGGATCGAGCGCGAGGTCGAACTGCTCGCGCCAGTCGAAGTTGTACCGCGCCTCCGAAAGCGCGTCGTCCCAGTCGCGTGCGCCCGGCCGCTCGTTGCCCACGTCGGCGGCGTGGGCGGCGATCCGGTAGGCCGCGAGGCCGTCGCGGACATCGTCCTCCTCGGGGAGCCCGAGGTGTTCCTTGGGTGTGACGTAACACAGCATCGCGGCCCCGGCCTGTGCGGCCATCGCGGCACCGATGGCGCTCGTGATGTGGTCGTAGCCGGGTGCGATGTCAGTGACCAGCGGTCCGAGGACGTAGAAGGGCGCGCCGTCACAGACTTCCTGCTGGCGTTCGACGTTCTCCGCGACCTTGTGCATCGGGACGTGGCCCGGCCCTTCGACCATTACCTGGACGCCGTGGTCCCAGCCGACGCGGGTCAGTTCGCCCAGCGTGTCGAGTTCGGCGTACTGGGCCTCGTCGCAGGCGTCCGCCAGCGACCCCGGGCGGAGGCTGTCGCCGAGGCTGAACGTGACGTCGTGTTCGGCAAAGATCTCGCAGATCTCGGGGAAGACCTGATACAGCGGGTTCTGCTCGCCGTGTTCCTCCATCCACTTGGCCATGATGGAGCCGCCCCGCGAGACGATTCCCGTTTTCCGGCCGTCGGTCAACGGCAAGTGTTCGGCGAGGATCCCCGCGTGAATCGTCATGTAGTCGACACCCTGCTCGGCCTGTTTCTCGATGATCTCGAGCAACAGCTCCGTCGTGATCGCCTCGGGACTGCCCGCCTGCTTGACGGCCTCGTACAGCGGCACCGTCCCGATGGGTACCGGCGAGTGATCGACGTGGGCTTCCCGAATCTCGTCTAAGTCGCTTCCGGTGCCCAGATCCATCACCGTGTCCGCGCCGTAGTGGACCGCGGTGTGGAGTTTCTCGAGTTCCGTCTCGAGGTCGCTGGTCGTCTCGCTATTACCGATGTTGGCGTTGACCTTCGTCGCGAACTCGCGACCGATGATCATCGGATCGAGGGTGTCGTGGTGTCGGTTGGCCGGGATGACGGCCTGGCCCGCGGCGACCTGCTCGCGGACGTACTCCGGATCGCGGTTCTCTCGCTCAGCGACCCGCTCCATTTCGGGCGTGACCGTCCCGTCGCGGGCGGCCTGTATCTGCGTTTTCGACATCGATAACTAGGTTGTACTACTAGGTTATAAAACTCTCCCGCTCCCACGGCTCGGCGCTATCGTCTCGCTGACCGCCCGCTCGAGGGGCGGGGATACGTCGGCCCCTCACGGTCGTCGATCCGTTCGACGTCTCGCAGTGGTCCCGGCGACGGGGCCGCAATCGCTCGATCGGGGGTGAAACCAGTTTCAGCCGACTTAAGGGGCGCGGGCTCGAGGGGTCGCGTAGGTGGCCACCAGATGTCCGACTTACCGGACGATTTCGACTGTACGATAACCAACTGGGAGTACATCTACGGACTGTGTCGGGACGTCGCCGACGACGTGCGCGACGACGAGTTCGAGCCCGACGTGGTCGTCGCGCTGGCTCGCGGCGGCTGGTTCGCGGGGCGGTGTCTCTGTGACTTCCTCGGGCTCGACGACCTGACAAGTCTGAAGATGGAACACTACGTCGGTGCCGCCGAGAAGTCCGACGAGCCGAGCGTCCGCTACCCGATGCCCGAAGGCAGCGTCGAGGGCAAGGACGTGCTGATCATCGACGACATCGCCGACACCGGCGGCTCGATCAGTCGCGCGTACGACTACGTCGCCGACCGCGACGCCGGCGAGGTCCGTACCGCGACGCTGCAGTTGCTCGGCACCAGCGAGTTCCAGCCCGACTACGTCGGCGAGCGCTTGGAGGAGTGGACCTGGGTCGTCTACCCGTGGAACTTCATCGAGGACATGGTCGACCTGATCGCCGGTGCCATGGAGGCCAGCGACCGCGAGACGTTCACGGACGAGGCGATCCGCCGTGCCCTGACCGACCACCACGGCATCGAACGCATCGAGATGGAGATCGCCCAGCCCGACCGCCTCCCCGAGGTCCTCGCCGAGATGGAACGCCGCGAGGTCCTCGAGTCGGTCGGTGACGGCCAGTGGGCGCTGGCCGGCGAGTAACGCTGCCACGCTCGCGGATCGCTCCGAACCTCGCTTTCTCGCCGTCGTCTCACGCCGCTAACCTAACAAAATATTTATGCCACGGCTGCGGCCTTTCGACCGCATGAAACGAGTCCTATCGAGACTCGGCATCGGTTCGGCGACGGTCGAGACGGTCCTCCCGCCGACCCTCACGGCGGGCGAATCAGTCGACGCGCGCGTCGACGTTACCGGCGGCAACGACAGTCAGGACGTTGAGAGCATCTACGTCGCCCTGGTGACGCGGTACGAGACCGACGAGAGCCACGGAACCGCGAAGCTCGAGACGGACGCCCTCTCGAATTCGTTTACGATCGACCCCGACGAGGAACGCTCGTTTACTGTCACCATCGACATCCCCTACCACACGCCCGTCACGTCGGATCGAACCGACGTCTGGCTCGATACCGGCCTCGACATCGACTGGGCGGTCGATCCGGACGACCGTGATCCGATCGAGATCGAACCCGACCCGCTCCGCGAGACGCTGTTCGACGCCCTCGAGTCACTCGGGTTCGCCCGCAAAACGGCGACGTGCGAGGCCACGGAATCGCTGTTCGCGGACCACCGTTTCGTTCAGGAACTCGAGTTCGTTCCCCGGTCCGGCCCCTTCGTGGACGACCTCGATGAACTCGAGGTCGTCACGCTGCCCGAGGGCGACGGCTTCGATCTGCTGCTCGAGATCGACCGCCGCGGCGGCCTGCTCGCCGAACAGTTCGACGCCGACGAGCGACACGAGCGACTCTCGCTCCGGCCGGGTGACGAGTCCGACCTCGAGCGGCGACTCCGGACGGCGATCGAGCGAAGTCTCTGAGCGGCGGGCCCGAATGCCCCCGCGTCCTCACTCCCGTTTCCTCGAGCCGATCCGGCCCGCTCTCAGTCGGCGATCGCCTCGCTCGCGTCCGCGTCCACCGCTGCCTCCCTGATCCAGAGGTCGCCGAACAGCTCGTCCTGCTCGAGCGTGATCCGGCCCCGATGGGCCAGAAAGAGCAGCGCCAGATAGCTCATCACGCGCGAGCCGCCGACGGCGTCTATCTCGGCGAACAGCACCTCCTCGCGCCCGTTCTCGTAGTGGACCTCGAGTTCGCCCTCGACGTCGTCGATGACCGCCTCGATGTCCTCCTCGTGGGTGGTGTGGGTGACGTCGTCGCTGGTCGGTTCGTCGTCGACCCGGAAATCGTCGCCCGAGCGGTAGTCAAGTTCCTGCATACCGCGGTCGTACCCCGACGGCGAGTCGCTCGTGTCGTAACTGCGCGACTCCTTCCACCGGGTGTCCCGTTCGGCAGTCCGCAGTTCCCGAACGAGTTCGTCCAACGTCTCCGGCTTCCCGCGGGCGTGCTTGCGCTCGAGGCGACGCTCCATCTCCGCCTCGAGGCTCTCGACGGGATCGAATCCCGGCGGGTGGCGCTCCTCGCCCTCGGCGTCCATCGCGGGATCGTCGGCGAACGGTGCCTCCCACGGCGGGAGTTCTTCCTCCTCGGGCTCGTCGGTCGCGAACAGCTCGTCGCTTTTCATCCGCAGGAGGACGCTTGCGTAGAACAGCGCCCGGCCCGACGTCCGGAGGTCCGCGTCCTCGATCGCCTCGAGGAACTTGTCGGTGACCCGGACGACGTCGATATCCCAGGGATCGATCTCGCCCTCTTCGGCGAGCTGGACCAGCAGTTCGACGGGTTCGACCTCCTCGTCGTCTCCGGCCCCCGCGTCCACCTCGTCCTCGGAGAACTCGAGGACGGAGTCGTCGGCTCTGGGTGCGTGGCTCGCGGCGTTCGTCTCGTCGTCACCGCTCGAGTCCGCGTCCCCGGGCCGCTCGCGGTCCTCGTGGCCCGTGATATCGAGGGGGATCTCGTCGCCGCCGTCGGTATAGAACTCGTCGCGGTCCCGTTCCGTCTCCGAGCCGCATGGCGGATCGCTACCTCGCGGGTCACTTCGTTCCCCGCTCACGGATCGCTCCGCTCCCCGTTCGCTTTTCCGCGGCGCGTCGCGCCGCGCTCCGCTCAGATCATCCGAGTCGCGTGGCGACTCGCTAGTCACTCACGGGCACCTCCTCACCACCGTCGTCGCTATCGCTGAGATCGATCCCGGTCACCGCGCTGACGTTGTCCTGTTGCATCGTCACGCCGATGGCTCGCTCGGAGCGATCGAGCATGGCCGAGCGGTGGGAAACGACGACGAACTGCGCCTCGCCGGCCAGTTCTTCGACCATCTCACCGACCCGCTCGGCGTTGACCGCGTCGAGGAAGGCGTCGATCTCGTCGAGCGCGTAGAAGGGGGCGGGGTTGTGTCGCTGGATCGCGAAGATGAACGCGAGTGCGGTCAGGGACTTCTCGCCGCCGGACATCGCATCCAGCCGCTGGATGGGCTTGTCGCCCGGCTGGGCCTTCATCGTCAGTCCGCCGTCGAACGGGTCGTCCTCGTTCTCGAGATGGAGGCTCCCGGTCCCCTCCGAGAGCTGCTCGAAGATCTCGGTGAAGTGGCCGGCGATCGCCTCGTAGGCGTCCATGAACGTCCGTTTCTTCTGGGTCTCGTACTGCTCGATCCGGTCGCGGATACCCTCCGCTTCTTCGACAAGCGTCGCCTTCCCCTCCTCGAGGTCGTCGAGATCGTCCCGGACCTCGTCGTACTCCTCGATCGCGAGCATGTTGACCGGCTCCATCGCGTCCATGTCGGACTGCAACAACTCGATGGTCTCGAGGACGGTCTCGTGGTCGGGCACGTCCTCGGGGTCGTAGTCGCCGACCGCCGATTCAAGCGACTCGATTTCCCACTCGAGGCTGTCGGCCCGCTCGCGGGCATCCTCGAGTTTGCTCTCGACGGTGTTGACCCGATCCTGTTGTCGGTCGCGTTTCGTCCGCGCTTCCGAGAGTTCCTCCTTCAGGTCGCTGCGATCGGCTTTCAGCTCCGTCAGCTCCTCCTCGAGTTCCGCGACGGCCGCGCGTTTCTCCTCGAGACCCTCGCGCTTGCCCTCGATTTCGGCCTCGTACTCTTCGATTCGCTCCTCGTGGTCTGCCTTGCGGTTCTGGGCCGCCTCGATGTCGTCGTGGCGGTCATCGATCGCGTCCTCGGCGTACTCCTTCTCGAGGGTGAGTTCGTTGATCTCGCTGTCGATCTCGGTGATGCGGTCCTCGCGATCGTCGATTTCGGCCTCGAGGGCCTCGATCCGATCGGTCAGTTCGGGGATCTTCGAGTCCGCGAGTTCGGTTTCGAGATCGTCGATCTCGGCCTCGATCTCCTCGATCGCGGCCGTCTTTTCGTCGATCGTCGCCGAGATCTCGTTCATCCGCTCGTCGACCGACTCCCGCTCCTCGCGCAGGTCCGCGAGTTCGGCCTCGAGGTCGTCGATCTCGCTCTCGACCCGCTCGCGTTTCTCGTCGAGTCCCTCGAGTTCGGCCTCGATCGAGCGCACCTCGTCGGCGGCGTCGGTCTTGCGGTCGCGGGCGTCGTCGAGTCGTTCCTCGACGCCGCGCAGTTCCTCGCGCAGTTCCTCGCGTTCCTCCTGCAGTCCGGTGATCTGCTTGGCGACGCGCTCGAGTTGGCCCTCGCCGCCGCCGGTAAAGGAGTACCGGGAGCCGCCGCCGGAGCCGCCGGTCATCGCGCCGCTTTTCTCGACCAAGTCGCCATCGACGGTGACCATCCGGTAGTCGCCCATATAGGAGCGGGCGGTCTCGATGTCCTCGACGACCAGCGTGTCCCCGAGGACGTACGAGAAGACGCCGGCGTACTCCTCGTCGAAGTCGACGAGGTTGTACGCGAAGTCCACGACGCCAGGATCGCTGGGGGCGTTGGGTAGCCGGCGCTGGCTCATATCGGTCAGCGGCAGGAAGGTCGCCCGACCGGCGTTGCGCGATTTGAGGTGTTCGATACACTGCTGGCCGACCACGTCGTCGTCGACGACCACGTTCGCCAGTCGACCCCCGGCAGCGGTCTCACAGGCGACGGCGTACTCGCCGGGCACCGTGCCGAGTTGGGCGACTGCACCGTGGACGCCGTTGATCCCCGAATTGAGGATCGTCGTCACCGCACGGCCAAACGAGGAGTCGCCGCTCTCGCCGGCCTTTGCCTCGAGTTCGGCGTACTCCTGCTGTTTGGCCTGAATGTCATCGTCGAGTTCGTCGAGGTCCGACTGGAGCCGGCGTTTCTCGCCTTTCAGATCGTCGACGACGGCGGCGATGTTCGACCGGTTCTGCTCGGCCTTCTCGAGTTCCCGCTCTAAGTCGGCCCGCTGGTTCTCGATCTCGGGCAACGTCTCCTGCTTTTCCGCGATGGTCTCCTCGGTCTCCTCGATGGTGGTCGAGCGCCGCCGGGCCTCGTCGAGCAGGCGGTCCTGCTCGCGCTGAAGGTCGTTCTTCTCGGTCTTGGCGGCCTCGAGGTCGTCCTTGCGCTCGGCGAGTTCGGCCTTGAGTTCGTCGAACTCGGTGTCGACGGCTTCGATCTCGGCCTCGAGGTCGTCGCGTTCGGCCTCGCGCTCTTGAATCTCGGTCTTGATCGAGGCTTTCTCCAGCTTGTGTTCGCGGATCTCGTCTTCGAGGTCGTCGATCTGCTCTTGCTTGCGGTCGATCTCGACGAAGGCCTCGCGGCGGTCGGCCTCGGCGGCCTCGATCTCGGCCTCGCTGGATTCGATCTTGTCCTCGAGTCGCGAGATCTCGCCTTTGAGTTCCTCGATCTCGCTTTTGATCCGCAGCTGTTCGTCCTCGCCCTTGCGCTCGATCTCGTCGTTTATGTCCGCGAGGTCCTCCTCGAGCCGGACGACCTTGCCCTCGCGTTCGTGGAGTTCGCGCTGCAGTTCCCGGAGTTCGTCCTCGCGGTCGTCGATCTCCGCCGCGACCGACTCGAGGTCCGTGCGTTTCTCCTCGAGTTCGCTGGCTTTCTTGTAGCCCTCGTACTCCTCTTTCTCGCGGCGGAGCCGGCGATACCGCATCGCCTCGCGGCGCTCGTCCGCAAGCTGCTCGAGCCGGTCGCGTTTCTCCTCGATGCGGAGTTCGGCTTCGTCGATCCGTTCCTGGACCGTCTCGAGTTCCTCGAAGGCGTCTTCCTTCTTGGCATCGAACTCGGCGACGCCCGCGATTTCGTCGATGATCTCCCGGCGGGCGTGGGGAGTCATGTTGATGATTTCGGTGACGTCGCCCTGCATGACGACGTTGTACCCCTCAGGGGTAATCCCTGCCTGAGCCAACAGGTCCTGGATGTCGGAGAGGTTGACCGAGCGGTCGTTGAGATAGTAGTAGGAGTAGTAGTTGTCCTCGGTCTCTTTGACCCGGCGACGAATGCGGATCTCGTCGACGTCGCCAACGTCCTCGCTGCCCGCGGCGTTGACGACCTGCGAGCGAGTCAGCGTCCCGTCGGCGTTGTCGAGGACGACCTCGACGGTCGCCTCCCGGGAGCCGCCGGCGTCGCCGTCACCGTCCTCGTGACCGGGATTGTAGATGAGGTCGGTCAGCTTCTCCGCGCGGATCCCCCGCGTTCGGGCCAACCCGAGCGCGAACAATACGGCGTCGATGATATTTGACTTGCCGGAGCCGTTGGGCCCGGTCACGACCGTGAAGTCCTCGTAAAACGGGATCTTCGTCTTGCGGCCGAAGCTCTTGAAATCGTCGAGAACGATCGACTTGATATACATTCTTGATCCGAGCCCTCCGTCACACACGCGGCCGTCTGCCGGGTTGTCCGTTCCCCGACCGCGGCCGCCGCTGCAGTTATGCGACGATGATGTCGTCGCTACCTGAGTCTTCCGTTTCCTCGTCGGCCGTCTCCGTCTCGTCCTCGGCGTCGGCCGCCGCCTCGGCGACTTCGTCGGGTTCGGCCTCCGGCGTCTCGTCTCCCGCCACCGTTCCCGCCTCGTCGCCCCGCCGATCGGGGACCCGTGTCGGCGTTTCGGCGTCGAGTTCGGCCTCGAGGACCCGGATTCGCTCCTTGGCTTCGATGAGTTCGTCCGTCAGGCCCTCTACCGTCGACTCGAGTTCCGCGACCGTCGATTCGAGCTGCTCGACGCGATCGTTCGACATATCCACTAGGGGCCCGGCCGGCCACATAAACGTACGTCAGACTCATATCTAGAATCTCATATGTGGGCCGACCCCAGAAGCCGCCGGTCGTCCCTCGGTCCGACGACGACCGCAACACTGTTGGAAACACGGTATCGAACTGACAGTATGGCACTCTCGCCGGATCGACGGCTCCAGTTCCGGATCCTCGGTGCCCTCGCGTTGGTGGTCGGCGTCAACGTCGGCGTCCTCTCGGTTCTCGCCTGGAGCGGGCTCCGCGTGGCGGCGGCGAGCGGCTGGTCCCGCCCGGCCGTCGTCGGCGTTCCGTTCGTCGTCGGAGCGGTCCTCCTCGGTGCGGTCGGTCTCGTCGCCCTGCAGGCGCGATACGGCTCGCGATCCGCCGTCGCCGGGCTCGAGTTGACGGCGTCCGAGGGCGACGGTCCGAGAAACGTCGCCGGACGCGTCCAGCGGTTGGCGACGCAGGCGGCCGTCCCGGTGCCCTCGGTGGCCATCGCCGACCGTACCGAACCGACCTGTCTGACCGTCGGGAGCCGCCGCTCGCCGACGATCGTAGTGACGAGGGGGCTGCTCGCAGAACTCGACGACGACGAACTCGACGCGGCCCTCGCCCACGAGGTCGCACACATCGCGAACCGGGACCTCCCGGTCGTCACGGCCGTCGCCGCGACCGTCGCGATCGGCGATCGATTGCTCGAGCGCGAACGGCTGCTCCGTCGCGTCCTCGAGAACGCGGTGATGCTCGGTCTCTTCACCGGGGTCGGTATTTTCATCCTCGCGGTGCCGATCCTCGTGACCGGGGTCGTGTACCTCGTCGTGAGCGCGGTCGCACGGGCGCTGCTCGGCGTGAACGCGATCGCACTCGGCCTGTTTGCGAAGACTCGCGAGTACGCCGCCGACCGCGGCGCGAGTCAACTCATCGGCGACCCGGCCGCGCTGGCGAGCGCCCTCGAGACGCTCGCGGACTCGCGCCCGAAACGGGACGCCCGACTGCACGCGAGCGCGACGCTGGGGATCGTGTCGCGGCCATTGCCCGTCTCAGCGGACGATGACGACGGCGAGGACCACTGGGTCGAACGGTTTCTGCCGCCGGTCTCGCTCGAGGGGCCGGCCGATCCCCGCGGACTGAACCGGGGGCTGGTCTGGCTCCACGTGCGCGTCGTCCGCCCGGCGGTCGCAGCCGTTCGTCGGCTGCTCGGATGGCGGCCCGCGACGCATCCGTCGACCGAGGCCCGGATCGAGCAGTTACGGACGCTCGAGCGGCGGCGGGCGGACGCAAGCTGAGTCGCTCACTCGGCGTCCGCCGCGGGCAACACGACCGAAAACGTTGCCCCTTCGCCCGGCACGGAATCGACGCGGATCTCGCCGCCGTGGCGTTCGACGATGCGCTGACAGAGCGCGAGCCCGATCCCGGTGCCGGCGTGGGCCTCGCGACCGTGCAGCCGTTCGAAGACCTCGAAGATGCGGTCCTGATCGTCCGGGTCGATCCCGATCCCCTCGTCGTGGACCGAGACCACCCAGTCCTCGCCGCGGCGCTCGGCGTCGACGCGGACGCGGGGCGGCTCGTCGCCGCTGTACTCGAGGGCGTTACTCAGGAGGTTCTGGAACACCTGCCGGAGCTGGCTGGCATCGCCCTCGACGCGGGGCAACTCCCCGACCTCGAGCGCCGCGTCGGTCTCCTCGAGCCGTAACTGCAGGTCTTCGAGGACGTCGTCGAAGACGGTTTCGAGGGCGACGGGCTCGAGCGGCTCGCCCTGGGTTTCGACCCGCGAGTAGGCAAGCAGCCCGTCGATCATGTCGCGCATCCGTTCGGCCCCGTCGACGGCGTACTCGAGGAACTCCCGTCCGTCCGAGTCGAGGGCATTGGCATAGCGGCCCTCGATCAGCTGGAGGTAGCTCGAGACCATCCGCAGGGGTTCCTGTAAGTCGTGTGAGGCGGCGTAGGCGAACTGCTCGAGGCGTTTGTTCGACTCCTCGAGTCGATCGACGGTCTCCTCGAGTCTACGCTGGTACTCCTTGCGCTCGGTGATGTCGTGGGCCATCGTCACGCCGGCGAAGACGTCGCCGCGGGTATCGGTGATCGGGACCGTGTAGACGACCCACTCGCGGTCGGCGTACTCGAGTTCGACTGCCCCTTGCTCGCCCTCGAGTGCGCCCCGAAGCGCCGGCTCGAGCGCGTCGCTGGTCGCCGCGTCCCAGGCATCCCTGTAGTGGTTACCCTCGATGTCGGCCGGATCGACCGGGATCTTCTCGAAGCCCTGGCCCGCCGCCAGCGTGTACTCGAGGTCGTGGTCGAACAGCGTGACGACGCCGTTCGGGAAGTTCTCGGCCAGGGTGCGATAGCGCTGTTCGGACTCCTCGAGTTCGCGCTCGCGTTTCTTGCGCTCCGTGATGTCCCGGTCCGAGACGACGATCGAGACGACGTCGCCGTCGTCGTTCGTGACCGGCCGGAAGACACCATTCAGGGTGTATCGCTCCCCGTCCGGTCTGGAGAGGTCGGCCTCGAAGTTGACGTACTCGCCGGCGGCGGCTCGTTCGGTCCACTCCCTGACGTCCTCTCGAACGTCCGCGGACTCCCCGCCCCACCACGGCGTCTCACAGAACTGCTCGCCGATCACGTCCGTCAGCTCCGCGTCGACGTACTCCATGGCGGTTCCGTTGACGTCGATCACCGTCCCGTCGGGCTCGAGCAGTCCAACGAGGATGTTCGGGTCCTCGAAGATAGCCTCGAAGCGCCGCTCGGTCCGCTCGAGTTCGCGTTCCCGTTCCCGCCGTTCGGTAACGTCCCGGAAGTAGACCGAGATCCCGGTCTCGGAAGGATAGAGGTTCGCCTCGACCCGGAAATCGAGCGTGTCGTAGTAGAGTTCGTAGCTGGTGGGCTCCTGGGACTCCAGGGCCGTATGGAAGGCGTCCCAGACCTCGTCGATCTCGTTGAGGTCGGGAAACACGTCCCAGAGGCGTTCCCCGAGGAGTTCCTCCTCGGAGCGTTCCAGCAGCTCCGCCGCACGATCGTTGACGTGGGTGAACCTGAACTCGTCGTCGACCGCATAGAAAGCGTCGGAGATCCGCCCGAGGATACGCTGCAGTTCGCTCTCGAGTTCGCGCTCGCGCTCCCAGCGGTCCGTCATGTCGCGGGTCACCTTCAGATAGCCCCGATGGGTGCCGTCGTCGTCCCGGACCGACGTGATCGTGACGTTCGCCCAGAACCGCGTCCCGTCCGCGCGAACGCGCCACCCCTCGTCCTCGACGGAGCCGTTCTCGAGGGCCCGCTCGAGGTTCCGTGCGGGAACGCCCGCGGCCCGGTCCGCGTCGGTGTAAAACTGCGAGAAGTGTTCGCTCAGGATCTCCGCGCGCTCGTAGCCCTTGATCTGGCGCGCCCCCTCGTTCCAGCTGACGACGTGTCCGTCGGTATCGAGCCGGAAAATGGCGTACTCCTCGACGGCGTCGACCAGCGACCGGAACGCCGCTTCGCTCTCCCGGAGCGCACCCTTCGACTCCTTCTGATCGGTGATATCGTAGTAGAACTCGACCCGTCCGCCGGCGAACTCCCCCGATTCGATCGGTTTGCTCTGGTAGGACAGCCAGCGGCCCTCGCGGTCGTCGTCGCCGGTGATCCGACACTCGAACCCGTCGACGTAGCGCTCGTCGTCGTACGACGACAGGACGGTCGCCGCGAACGAGTCGGGATCGTCGACCCGGTGTTTGAGGACTTCGTCGACGACCGTCCGGGTGTCCCGTCCGATGAGGCTCGCGCGATCGAGGCCGAAGTACTCCTCGACGGACTCGTCGGCCCACTCGATCTCACACTGCTCGTTGAGGACGATGGCGCCGATGTCGGCCCCGTCGATGACGCTCGTGATCGACTCGTAGGAGGCGATCGCCGACGCGAGCGTGTCCTGTCGACGGCGCTTCTCGGAGCGGTCGCGGGCGACGCCGATGGTCCCCCGGAACTCGCCGTCCTCGAGCAGCAGGTTGACGCGGAGTTCGAAGGGGATCGCGTCGCCGTCGGCAGTTCGGACGGCGAGTTCGAAGGTCGCGATCTCGTCGTCGTTCGCGACGATCCGGGTCGTGATCTCGCGTTCGACGCGGGCCACGTCGTCGTCGGCGAGGACGAGCGAGACGTGTTCGCCGAGGAGGTCCTCGCGGGCGTAGCCGGTCGCCTCGACGATGACGTCGTTGACCGCGACGAAGCGACCGTCGGTGTCGAGCTGGTAGATCGCGTCGTCGATCGTGTTGACGAGCGTCCGATAGCGCTCGAGCGCGACGTCGTCGGTGGCGTCGCCCCAGAAGGCACCCTCGTCGGTCCCGGCTCGGGTACTCATGCTACGTCGAACGCCGTAGAACGGCAAAAGACGTTCGCCGGCGCGAGCGGCCAGCGAACCGCGGCCGCGGATACTTTTATGCCCGTCCGCGGTGAGTGGCAGACGGAAAACATGTCCCAGACGAAAGTCACGGCACCGACGGTCGACGACGACGAGATCTACCGGTTCCCCGATGATTCGTTTACCGACCGCAACGTCTGTCTCGTGACTGGCGGAGCCTCCGGTATCGGCCGAGCGACCGCACTGGCCGCCGCCGGTAACGGCCTCACGGTCGCGGCGACCGACGTCGACGAAGACGGCCTCGACGGGACGGTGGCTCGCGGCGAGGACCTCGGTCTCGAGGGCGAGATCGAGCCGGTGCCCGGCGATCTCACGGTCGACGACGACATCGAGCGGATCGTCGACGAGGCCGCACAGCTGGGCGATCTCAAGTACCTCGCGAACGTCGCCGGGATGCAACACATCGACCCCATCGACGAGTTCCCGATGGAGACCTACGACCTGATGCATCGAATCATGCTCCGGGCCCCGCTGTATCTCTCGAAACTGTGTCTCCCACACTTCCGAGAGACCGACGACGGCCAGGGGTGTGTCGGCAACATGGCGTCTGTCCACGGTCATTACGTCACGAGCGACAAGGTCGCGTACAACGTCTCGAAGTTCGGCCTGCAGGGACTGACCCAGTCGATCGCCGCCGAGGGCGAGGGGCAGATCCGGGCGTTCTCGCTCAGCACCGGCTACGTGAAGACGCCGCTGGTGACCGCCCAACTCGAGGATACCGCCGAACAGCGCGGCATCTCGGTCGACGAGGTGATCGAGGACGTGATGCTCGGTCAGTCTCGAGTCACGGAGATGATGGAACCGATCGACGTCGCCAACCTCTTTTTGCTCGGCTTCTCGGATCTCGGCCGGCACCTGGACGGCGGCGACCTGTTGTTTGATGGTGGCATGACGCTAACCTACGAGTGACAATGTCCGGGAACACGAGCCCAAGCCTTGAGGACATCGACGAGATCGCCCACGAACCGAGCCAGGAGTTCGTCGAGTCGACGAACGTCGCCGAGTTCATGGAGACCTACGGGATCGACGACTACGAGGAACTCATCGAGCGGACGACGACCGATCTCGAGGGCGAACCCGACAGCGGCGTCGAGTGGTTCTGGGACGAACTGGTCGACTACCTCGATATCGAGTTCTACGAGGAGTACGACGAAATCCGAGACGACAGCGAGGGCCCGCAGTTCACCGACTGGTACCCCGGCGGCGAACTGAACATCGCCCACAACGTCGTCGACCGCCACGCCGCCCTCGACGAGGAGCGCCGAAACAAGGTCGCCACGATCTGGGAAGGCGAACACGGCGAGGTCCGCGAAGTCACGTACCACGAACTCCATCGGGGAGCGAATCAGGTCGCCAACGCGCTCGAGGAACGCGGCATCGGCACCGGCGACACGGTCGGGCTCTACATGCCGATGGTGCCGGAGGTCGTCTCGATCCTCTATGGCTGTTTCAAGGTCGGCGCGATCGCAGTACCGATCTTCTCGGGTTTCGGCGTCGACGCGGCCGCGACCCGGATCGCGGATTCGGAGTGTTCGGTCCTCTTTACCGGCGACGGCTTCTACCGGCGCGGCGATCCGGTCTTCCTCAAGTCCGTCGCCGACGAGGCGATCGCGGAGGCCGGCCACGTCGAGTCCACCATCGTCTTCGATCGACTGGGCTCGAGCGACGAGCGGAACGAACGGCAAGTCCCCTGGGACGACGACCGCGACGAGTGGTGGGCCGACGCCGTCGAAACCGCCGCCGACGACTACGAGACGAAATCGCTGCCCTCGAGTCAGGAGTCGATGCTGCTGTATTCGTCGGGCACGACGGGCAAACCGAAGGGGATCGTTCACACCCACGCGGGCGTCCAGGTCCAGTGTCCCAAGGAGGTCCACTTCGGGATGGATCTCAAGCCCGCGGACCGGTTCTTCTGGGTCTCCGACATCGGCTGGATGATGGGCCCCTGGAGCCTGATCGGGACCCACACCTTCGGCGGCACCGTCTTCATGTACGAGGGCGCGCCGGACTACCCCGAGCCCGACCGGTTCTGGGGGATGATCGACCGCCACAAACTCACCCAGTTCGGCATCTCGCCGACCGCCATTCGGGCGCTGCGCAAGCACGGGGACGAGTGGCTCGAGGGCCACGACCTCTCCTCGTTGCGAATTCTGGGCTCGACGGGCGAGCCGTGGGATCCCGAGTCCTGGCACTGGTTCCACGAGAACGTGGGCGGCGGCGAGGCCCCGATCATCAACATCTCCGGCGGCACCGAGATCTGTGGCTGTTTCCTGATGCCGATGCCGACCGAGTCGCTCAAGCCCTGTACGCTCGGCGGGCCCGGCCTCGGGATGGACATCGACGTCGTCGACCGCGAGGGCAATTCGGTCAAGGAGGACAACGAACGCGGCTACCTCGTCGCGCGTGACTCCTGTCCCTCGATGACCAAATCGCTGTGGTCGGGCGACGAGCGCTACCTGCACGAGTACTGGTCGACCTTCGAGGACATGTGGGACCACGGCGACTGGGCCCAGAAGGACGCGGACGGCTTCTGGTTCCTCCACGGCCGGGCCGACGACACCCTCAACGTGGCCGGCCGGAAGGTCGGCCCCGCGGAGGTCGAAGGCGCGCTCATCGATCACGCGGCGGTCAATCAGGCCGCCGCCATCGGCGCGCCCGACGACACCACCGGCACCGCCGTCGTCGCCTACGTCGTCCTCGAGGACGGCTACGAGGAGACCGACGACCTCCGCGAGGAACTGCGCGCCCAGGTCGGCGAGGAACTTGGCAAACCGTTCCGCCCGCGCGAGGTGCTGTTCGTCGACGAGTTCCCGAAGACCCAGTCGGGCAAGATCATCCGCCGAGCCATCCAGGCCACCTACACCGGCGAGGACCTGGGCGACATGAGCAGTATCGAGAACCCGGCGGCGCTCGAGGAACTCGAGGACGCGCGGTAGTCAGCCCGGATCGTACGGATTCGTCGCGGTCCCGAGTCGAGTGATCTCGTCGACGCGATCGAAATCGTCGTCGAACGCGTACAGGCATTCGACATCGTTGGCTTGCATATACGCGACAATACAAACGTCGACGAACGAAAGGCCGCTATGCCGGCGAAACAGCGATTTCGCTGTCGCCAACGTATCAGCTGATATCGAAACGAGGTGAAATCTGGCGTTTTCTTCTATACGGTCGAGAAAATCGACGGCCGGCTCGTAACCAGCGTGTGTCGTCAGTCCATTGAGCGTCTCCGCGAGAACGTAATCGAGGACGATCGCCTCGGGCAGGGACTGATCGTCGATCCCGCGAAGAATCGGAAGTGCGGCTTCGTGTGCCCCGTCTCGGCGGTAACTCGCGGCAAACAGCACCGACGTATCGACGACCGCACGCGGCATCTATTCGACTCCCCAGGCGTCGTGATCCGTCGTTGCGTCGGTCTCCTCGTCACCGTCGTATCCGGTGAAATCAGCGAACGAGCCACCGCGGCGGTGAACGACCTCCACTCGGATCGTTCCGTCATCTCCGACGTGCCACCGAAGTCGATCACCGTCATCGATATCGAGTTGTCGACGGATTCGCGCGGGAATATTGGCCTGATTCCCGGAGACCTTGCTTTCGGCGTCGACCCGATCGGTACTCATACTCGATGTTAGTCGCTGAAGGCACAAATATAGTGTGGTGGCACACTACTTGAGCGGCGACGAAACGAGCGCGTCCCGTTACGTTTTACCCCTGTGGGGCCGAATCGCCTCTAATGACTGCCCAGACCGTCCAGCAGGGCGACCTCGTGACCGTCATCGGGCTCGAGGTCCACGTCCAGCTGGAGACCGACACGAAGATTTTCTGTGGCTGTTCGACCGAGCCGACCGACGAGCCCAACGAGAACGTCTGCCCGGTCTGTCTCGGCCTGCCGGGGGCGCTGCCGGTGCTGAACGAGGGGGCCGTCGAGGCCGCCGTCAAGATCGGGAAGGCGATCGACGCCGACATTCCGGAGGAGACCCGGTTCCACCGGAAGAACTACTACTACCCCGACCTCCCCAAGAACTTCCAGATCACCCAGTACGACGAGCCGATCTGTCAGGACGGCGACCTCGAGATCGCCGTCGAGGGCCAGCGCCGGACCGTCGCGATCGAACGGGCCCACCTCGAGGAGGACCCCGGTAGCCTCCAGCACGTCGGTGGCGGTGGCGGCATCGACTCCGCGGAGTACACCCTCGTCGACTACAACCGCGCCGGGACGCCGCTGATGGAGATCGTCACCGCGCCGGACTTCCGCAGCCCCGGCGAAGTCCGGGCCTTCCTCGCGGAACTCGAGGAGGTCCTCGAGTACCTAGGCGTCTTCGACGCCGAGCGCGACGGCAGCCTGCGGATCGACGCCAACCTCTCGATCATTCCCGAGGAAGACATCGAGGGCGACGACACCGACGAGATCGGGATCGACGCACTCGAGTCGGCTAACCGAACCGAGGTCAAGAACATCTCGAGCCACAAGGGCGCCGAGAAGGCCCTGGCCTACGAGGAGACCCGCCAGAAAAACGCCATCCAACGGGGCCGCGCGGTCGAGCAGGAGACGCGTCACTGGGACGAGTCCCGCGGTATTACGGTCTCGATGCGCTCGAAAGAGGAGGAGAAGGACTACCGCTACTTCGAGGAGGCCGACCTGCCGCCGCTGCGGGTCTCGGACTGGAAAGACGAGATCGCGATCCCGGAACTTCCCTCGGCCCGCCGCGAGCGGTTCCAGGCGGAGTACGGCCTGAGCGAGGAGGCCGCTTCCAAACTCACCTCCACGAAGCAGGTCGCGGACTTCTACGAGGACGTCGCCGGCGAGTTCGACCCCGATCTGGCGGCGACGTGGGTCGCGGACAACCTGCTGGGTGAACTCAACTACCGCGACATCGAAATTACGGAGATCGAGGGCCGCCTCGAGGAGATCAAACGCCTGGTCGAACTCGTCGCCGAGGACGAGATCACGGCGAAAAACGCCCGCGAGACCGTCCTGCGGTCGATGCTCGACGACGGCCGAACCCCCGACGAGGTCGTCGCCGAGGAGGGACTTGGCAAGACCGGCGAGGACGAAGTCCAGCAAGCGGTCGTCGAGGCCATCGACGAGAACCCCGACGCCGTCGACGACTACGAGAGCGGTGACGACGGCGCGATCAACTTCCTGGTCGGGCAGGTCATGCAGAAGACCGGCGGGAGTGCGGATCCGGGCGACGTGAACCAGCTGCTGCGGGCCGAACTCGAGGGCTAAGTCCCGCGCTATTGCTCGTCGTCCGTTCCGCTGCCGTCGGACTGGAGTCGCTTCGTCGTCTGGACGAGCGGGTGACGCGCGTAGTCGACGACGTCGATGTCGTCGATCCGTTCCAAGTCTTCCTTTTCCGCCGTGCGGGCCATTCCCAGATCGATCTCGTGATCGATGACGATGACGTAGGCGTCCATTTCGTCGATGTCCAGCCGGTCGGCCGCCAGCACGCGGTGGTGGCCATCGGCCAGCAGGAGCGTGCCACCGTTGTCGATGACCACCAGCGGCTCGGCCAGCCCCCGCTCGAGTTCGTACCGGCGGCCCTCGAGTTCGTCGGCGTAGACCCGACCCTGGGTGGGTGTGAGGTCGGCGAGGGCGACCGTACGCCGTTCCTCGGCCAGTTCGATCTCGTGGATCTGCTCTAAGGTCCGCTTGAGTTTGCCGACCTTCTCCGGAGTGGCCCGCTCGATCTGGCTGCGGATGACGTCGGCGTTGGAGATGATCCCCACGAGGTTGCCCGCGTCGTCGACGACGGGGAGCTTCTGGATGCCCGACCGGAGGATGACCCGCGCGGCGTCGGTCACCTTCATGTCGGGGTGGGCGACGAGCAGATCGGTCGCCATCACGGTGAAGATCGGATCGTCGTCGTCGGCCAGCAGCAGGTCGCGGGCGCTGATGAAGCCCTCGACGCGGCGGCGCTCACAGACCGGAAAGCCGCTGTGTTCGTCGCTCTCCGCGATCCGGGCCGAGACCTCGCCGACGGTTTCGTCCGGCGATACCGTCGCGACGTCGCGCGTCATGTAGTCTTTGACCTTGGGCTTCGTTCGGTCCGACACGACCTCCATACGCGGACCGACGGCGGCCGCGCGCAAAAGTACTGTCACTGACGCCTCATCGCGGCCGCCCACCCGTCACGCGCTCACGCGGATTCGCCGCCGTCCGGCTCGCCACGTTTCGTGAACAGCCACTCGCTGGTCTGGGTGTAGGCCCCGACCGGGACCCCCGGCCGCGTCTCGATCGCCTCGAAGAAGCGGTTGGTGATCACCTCCTCGACGACGCTGACGATCGACTCGATCTCCGCCTCGTCGTCGGCGCTGCCCAGAATGCCGATCTCGAGCTGTGCGCCGGCCATGTCGGCGTGGCCCCCGGCGCTGCCGATCCGGTCGAACGCGTCCCGGAGCGTCTCGCCGAGATCGACGTCGGCGGCCCGTGAGCGGGCCGACACGTAAACCATCTGGTCGTTGAAGCCGAAGACAAGCGTCGTCTCGACGCCCTCCATCGCGAGCAGCTGGTCGGCGGCTTGGGGCAGCGCGTCCCGGTCGCCGATCCGGCCGACGCTGGCCACCGCGACCGAGTCGCGCTGGATCCGGTTCTTGATCGCCCGCGCGATCGTCTCGAGGGTGTCGCCCTCGAGCGACGGCTGCTCGATCTGGCGCAGGACCGACGCGTCCGCGTGGGGTGACAGCACCGACGCAGCCCGGAAGTCGGCGGGGGAGACCTCGCGGGTGAAGTCGTTCGTGTCGACACGGATGCCGTACAACAGTGCCGTCGCCGTCGACGGATCGAATCCCAGATCGAACCGCTCTATGTACTCGGTCAGGACGGTACTGGTCGCGCCCGCACCCTGACGGAGGTCGACGAACTCGCCAGGCACCGGCCCGCGCGGCGGGTGATGATCGATGACGATGTCGACGTGCAGTTCCGTGGGGAGCTGGTCGTTGACCCCCGGCCGGGAGTGGTCGACCAGCGCGAAGGCCGAATACTCCTCGAGCGACTCCGTGGGTCCGAGGTTCCGCAGGTCCAACTCGAGTAAGTTGACCATCGCCCGGTTCTCCTGATGGGAGATGTCGCCGAAGTAGCAGGCGTCGGCCGGGACGCCGACGGACTCGGCGATGTCGGCCAGCGCGACCGCGCTGGCGATCGCGTCGGGATCGGGGTTGTCGTGGGCCATGACCGCGAGCCGGCCGTCGATCCCGGCAAGCTGGTCTCGGAGTTCGATCGCCGACTCGGCCGACGGGCTCGCCGCTTCCGCGAGGACCCACTCCGACAGCGCGCTCGCGGGGCCGACGACTCTGTCCGCGAGGGCGTCGAAGCGCTCTCGATCCGCGGCCGTCGCGTTGCCGCCCAGATAGGCCACGATCGCGGCCCCGGGGAACCGATCGCGTGCGGCCTCGAGCGCGGCCCGGTTGACGTCGGTGCGGTCGCTGCCGACGAAGATCACGTCCGGTTGGTCGACGGCGGCGACGGTCGCTGGATCGCTCGGATCACCGTCTCGAGCCGGGATGCTCTCGTCTCGCAGCGTTTCGACGACGCCCGCGTCGTCGGTGATGACGAGCAGTCGGCCGTCGCGCTCGGCGAGATGATCGATGACTCCCCGACAGACGGAGCCGCAGCCGAGCACGAGCCGGAAACACATTTGTCGCGGCTTGCGACCCCGGCGGGTAAAAGCTACCGGGTGCGGCTCAGCCGACGACCGTCGCGGCCGCCTCGGTCGCGACGTCGGCGATCGGACCGAAGGCCGCGAGGATGACCGCGGTCACGACGGCGGCGGCGACGATCGCCGCGTAGAGGCCGGTCGGTTTCGCGAGCGTGTCCCGCTCGCGGAGCGGCTCCTCGATCCACAGCGCCTTGACCAGCCGGGAGTAGTAGTACAGCGAGAGCGTGCTGTTGATCACGAGCGCCGCGGCGGCGGCGAGCAGCGCCGTGTTCTCGGTGGCTGCCTCGATCGTGTGGCTGAACAGGAGGTACTTGCTCCCGAACCCGCCGAAGGGCGGGATACCCGCGAGGCTGAACATGAAGACGGCCATCGCGGCGCAGGCGACCGGTGCCTGGGTCGCGAGCCCGTTGTAGTCCTCGAAGGTACGGCCGACGCCCCAGTATTCGGCCAGCCCCACGAACAGGAACGCGCCCGTGTTCATGAAGCCATAGACCAGCAGGTGGATCATCGCCGCGCCCATGACGAGGTCGCCGGAGGACGTCGAGAGCGCCGCCAGTCCGATCAGCACGTAGCCCGCGTGGCCGATCGAGGAGTAAGCGAGCATCCGCTTGACGTTCTCCTGGGTCGCCGCCGCGAAGTTGCCGAGCGTCATCGTGACGATCGCCAGGATGACGAACGCCCACGTCCAGTCGACGCCGATCACCGCCGTCGTCGCCTCGAGCGGGAACGCGGTCGTGAACACGCGGAAGGCGAGTACGAAGCCGGCGGCCTTCGAGGCCGAGGAGAGGAAGGCGGAGATCGGTGCGGGCGCGCCCTCGTAGGCCTCGGGGGCCCAGAAGTGGAAGGGCACGCTCGCGGTCTTGAACGCGATGCCGCCGATCAACATGAGGATGCCCAGTCCGAGCAGACCGCCCATTTCACCGGCCGCGTCGAGGTTCGCCGCGATCGCCTCGAGCTGCAAGGAGCCGGTCGCGCCGTAGACCAGGCTGACGCCGTAGACGAAGATCGCCGACGACAGCGCGCCGATCAGGAAGTACTTCAGGCCGGCTTCGACGCTGCCACGGTTGTCCTTCAAGATCGCAACCAGGGCGTACGACGGCAGGCTCGTCAGCTCGAGTGCGATGAAGACCGTCACGAGGCTGTTCGAGACGGCCATCATCGACATTCCGGTTGCCGCGAGGACCAGCAGCGAGTAGTACTCGGCCTGGTAGGTGTGGTCCTGCAGGTAGTCGTGGCTCGCGACCGCGACTAAGGCGGTGACGATCGCCACGACGATCATGAAGAACAGCGCTAGCTGGTCGACGACGAACTGGCCGTCCATGATGTCGATGACGCCGTAGTTCTCGATCCCCGTCGCACCGACGCCCGCGGCGGCGTACCAGACGGCGACGGCCAGCGAGGCCAACGCGCCGATAACGGTCGTCCCGGAGAGGACGGTTCGGTTCGTCGAGTGCGGGTTGATGCTGTCGAATACGAACAGCACGAGCGCCGTCGCGGCGAGTATCAGTGCCGGTGCGAGCGCCAGCCACTGGGGGAGGTCGATGACCGCCATCAGAGGTCACCTCCCTGGACGATCGGATCGATTGCGTCGGTTATCATGTCGAAGATCAGGTCGGGGGCCACGCCAAGCAGGACGACGAGTCCGAGCAACACGAGCAGCGACGCGACGTCGTGAACCGGGGCGCGGCCGACCTCATAGTCGGTTTCGAGTCGATACGGGCCGAAGACGGTCCGCTGGAGCGCAAACAGGAGATAGCCCGCGACGATGACGATGCCGAACATCGCCAGCGAGGTAAACAGCGCCGAGTACGACAGCAGCTCGGAGCCGAAGGAGCCGAAGAAGATGAAGTACTCGGCGGCGAAGCCGCTCATCAGCGGGAGTCCCATGTAGCCGAACGCGCCGGCGATCAGCACGCCGACCGCGATCGGCATCCGGTCTGCCAGCCCGGACATGTCGGTGACCATCCGGGTGTGGGTCGCGTTGTAGATGACCCCGACGGCCATGAACATCAGTCCGGAGATCAGCCCGTGGGAGATCATCTGGAAGGTCGCCCCGCCGACCCCGAACTGGGTGTACGCGACCAGCCCGAGGATGACATAGCCCATCGACGAGACCGACGAGTAGGCGACGATCCGCTTTAAGTCGGTCTGGGCCAGCGCCAGCATCGCGCCGTAGATGACGCTGATGACGGCGATCGCCGCGATCGGCACCGCGTAGGCCTCGACCTGGTCGGGGAACATCGTGAAGTTGAACCGCAACAGCGCGTAGGTCCCCATCTTCAGCAGGACGCCGGCCAGCAGGATCGAGGCCGGCGTCGGTGCCTCGACGTGGGCGTCGGGCAGCCACGTGTGGAACGGCACGATCGGCACCTTCACCGCGAAGCCGAGGAACAGGCCGATGAAGACGACCGACGCGAGGGTCGTTCCGCTGAGACCGAACAGGCCGTCGGGCCCGCCCTCGAGCATCGCGGTCGCGACCTCCGGCAGCGCGAAGGAGGTCACGTCGCCCAGTCCGAAGACCAGCGCGACGAAGGAGCCGAACATGACCAGCGACGCCACGTTCGTGTAGACGAAGAACTTGATCGCGGCGTACTTCCGGCGCGGGCCGCCCCAGATCCCGATCAGCAGGTACATCGGGATCAGGACCGCCTCCCAGAAGACGAACCAGAGGAAGAAGTCAAGCGCCGAGAAGACGCCGATCAGCATCGCCTCGATGAACAGGATCAGTCCGTAGAACTGCGACTGGCGTTCGTCGATCGGGGTCCACGAGCTGACGATCGCGAGCGTACAGAGGATCGTCGTCAGGACGACCAGCGGGAGGCTGATCCCGTCGAGGCCGACGAACCACGAGATCGAGTAGTCGCCGATCTCGAGCCAGGCCGCCTGTGATTCGAAGGCGAGTTCGCCGCCCCGGAGGGCGTTCCCGCTGCCGTCGAAGGTCCCGAACAGCCACAGCGATAGGGCCGCCGGCACGAGGCTGATCGCGAAGGCCAGCTTGCCGGCGATGCGATTCGGCGCGACGAACGTAACGAGCGCGCCGATCAGTGCGACCGCGATCAGTGCTTCGATCATCATGCGAACCACCCTCCGAGATAGCCGAGGACGAGCAGTAAGGCGATGAACCCGCCCACCAACAGCGCCGCGTAGTTAGTCACGATACCCGTCTGGATCCGTTTCACCCAGTCGCTGCCGAACAGGCTGATCTGTGAAGTGCCGTTGACCACGCCGTCGATGACGGTCTGGTCGAACCGGTCGGCTGCCCGCGCCAGCGGCAGGGTGAAGCCTTCGGCGAGCCAGACCTGATACTCGTCCTGGTAGTAGTTGCTTTTGAGGACGCTGTAGGCGCCGCCGAGTTTCGTCGTGTGGCGGTCCGGGTCGGGCACGTTGTACAGCGTGTGTGCCGTGAACGCGCCGGCAAGTGCGAGCCCAAGCGAGAGCCCAGCACTCAGCAGCATCGTCGTCGTCTCGGAGCCGATGTAGGATTCTTCGAAGGCCATCTCGGCGACCGTCTCGTGGTAGTGGTGGTAGGTCAGTCCCTCGACGTAGCCGTACTCGCCGTCGAGCCAGAACTCGAGGAACGTGATGTCGACCCCCGCGAGCTTCGCGATCGGGGCCATGTTCACGAGGCCAGCGACGGCGGCAAGGGTCCCGAGCGCGAGCAGCGGGACCTTGACCGCCCACCCAACCGGGTGGGGGTCCTCGGCGGTGTCGGACCGGGGTTCGCCGTGGAAGGTCAGGAAGACCATCCGGAACGTGTAGAAGCCGGTGAAGAACACGGCCACCAGTCCCATCGCGTAGGCCGCGAGGATGACTGGTTCGGAGAGGCCGACGGCCAGCGCGTCGAACAGTACCTCGTCTTTCGACCAGAAGCCGGAGAACGGGACGATCCCCGCGAGCGCGAGCGCGCCAGCGAGGAACGTGTAGTAGACGACGGGCGCTTTGTCTTTCAGGCCGCCCATCTCCCACATGTCCTGTTCGTGGTGCATCAGAATGATGACCGCACCAGCACCGAGGAACAGTAAGGCCTTGAAGAAGGCGTGGTTCATCAGGTGGAAGACGCCGGCGACGTAGCCGCCGACGCCCAGCCCGAGCATCATGTAGCCGTACTGGCTAATCGTCGAGTAGGCAAGCACCTGCTTGACGTCGTCTTTGACGACGGCCATCGTCGCCGCGAACAGGGCGGTGAAGCCGCCGACGAAGGCGATGATCGACAGCGCGGTCGGCGAGAGCGCGTAGTAGCCGAACATCCGGGCGACCAGGTAGACCCCGGCCGCGACCATCGTCGCCGCGTGGATGAGCGCGGAGACGGTGGTCGGACCCTCCATCGCGTCGGGCAGCCAGGTGTGGAAGGGGAACTGCGCGGACTTGCCCAGCACGCCGCCCAGTACGAGCAGCCCGGTGATCGTCACCCACGTCTGGGCGTCGAAGCCGAACAGCGTCGCGCCGTCCTCGATCGCCGTCTCGGCGGCCGTGACGAACGACCCCTCGCCGGCGAAGCCGACCGTGCCGAACGTCGCCGCGATGGCGACGACCCCGATCAGGAAGAAGTAGTCACCGAAGCGGGTGACCAGGAACGCCTTCTTCGCGGCCGAAGGGGCCGATTCCGTGCGGAACCAGAATCCGATCAGCAGGTACGAACAGAGGCCGACGAGTTCGAAGAACATGAACGCCATCAGCAGATTGTCCGCGAAGACGAACGCGAGCATGCTGAAGGTAAAGAGCCCGAGTTCGGCGTAGTACCGCCGCAGCCCGGCCTCCCCTTCGGCGTTCATGTAGCCGAGGCTGAAGACGTGGACGAGCAGGGCGACCAGCGAGACGATCACCAGCATGAGCGCCGAGAGCGGATCGATCAGGATCCCGAACGTAAAGGCGATCGTCTCCGCGCCGGTTTCGCTCGCCGCTGCGCCGGCCGTCCACTCGTACAGTTCCGTGTGATGTGCGTCGCCGCCCGCGACGGCCGCGGCCATCACCAGCGAGACGACGAGCGACCCGCCGGTCGCGATGATGCCCGGCAGCGCGCCCTTCTTCGGCAGTTGCCTGCCGAACAGGAGCGTGATCACGAACGCTACGAGCGGGAACACTGCGATCGCCGGTGCGAATCCGAACGGATCTGCTGCTATCGTGGCCATCTTACCACCTCATCGTCGTCGGTACCGTGACGTCGACGTCACGGAAGTTGCGATACAGCACCAGAATGATCCCGAGCCCGACGGCCACCTCGGCAGCGGCCAGCGCCATCGTAAACAGCGCGAACAGCTGGCCGGTGAGGTTGCCGTGATAGAACGCGAACGCGATCAGATTGATGTTGGCCGCGTTCAGCATCAACTCGACGGACATCAGGAACAACAGTGCGTTACGACGCGTCAGGACGCCGAAGAGACCGATACAGAACACCGCCATCGACAACAGCACGTAGTACTGTACGTCGACGGTCATCGGTCGTCACCTCCGGTCTCCGTGCCACCGTCGGCGACGGCCGGCTCCGGCGTCTCGCTCGAGGCCTCGTCCGCACTCGAGAGCGCGGCGACGGGTTCGCCCCCTTCCTCGCGTTTCGCGAGGACGAGCGAGGCGTCGAGCGCGGCATCGAGCGCGACGGCGACGAGCAAGACGGCGGCGAGGAACGGTTCGGTCCCGCCGACCGTTTGCAGTTCGTCGTAGCCAAAGAGTGCGTAGCCGAGTTCGGCCGTAACCGAGATCCCCTCGGGGAACCCTTCCATGCCGCCGAACGAGGCGTTGAGTGTAATCAACGCCATCACGGCGAACAGTCCGACGGCGAGTAGCCCCGGGACCAGCGTCTTTCCGAGTCGGAGTTTCGGGCCGGTCGTCATGCCTGTACCACCTCGTCCGTCTCGGTGTCGTCGCGCTGGGTCAGCATGACGGCGAACGTGATGAGGACGAGGACCCCGCCGACGTAGACGAGGACCTGCATCATGGCGACGAACTCGGCCGCCAGCATCACGTAGTGGACCGCCACGCTGAGCAGCGCCACGCCCAGCAGGAGCGCCGAATGCCACGGGTCCTGCATGAGCACGACACCCACCGCGCTGGCCAGCGTCACCCCGGCGAACAGCGCGAACGCGATCAGCTCGTAGTTCATGGTTGTGTTGATAGTGCCCGTTTACGGGACGGGCGGACCCGTTACTGGTAGTCGACCTCCCCCTCGCCTTCACCGACCCACGCGCCGCGATCAGGTTCGCGGGAGGCGAGCGGGTCGATGTCCTTGTACCACGGGACGGCCTTCAACTGCTCTTTGTTGTAGACGAAGTCGTGTTTCGTGTCCGCGGTGAACTCGAAGTTCTCCGTCAGGAGGATGGCGTCGACGGGGCAGACTTCCTCACAGAGCCGACAGTAGATACACTGTCCGATATGGAGGTTGTACTGTTCGCCCTGTCGCTGATCGTTCGTCACGATCTGAATCGTGTCGTTCGGGCAGACGTTCTCACACTGGCGACACCAGATACACCGCTCCTGACTGAACTTGTGTACGCCGCGAAAGCGCGGCGAGACGTCCGGTGCGGTCTCCGGGTACTCCACCGTGAATGTGGAGCCGTCCAGTGCGTGTTTCATCGTCGTTGCCATCGATTTGAGTATCCCGATCATGCTATCAGCCCCACGATTACCGCGGTCAAGACGAGATTGGCGAAGGCCAACACGAGCAGGCCCTTCCAGCCGATCTCGATCAGTTGGTCGATTCGAACCCGTGGCACCGCCGAGCGCAGCCACTGGGTCGCGAAGAACACCGCCCAGATCTTGATGATGAACCAGACGATGCCCGGCAGGACGGGGCCGGCCGGGCCGCCGAGGAAGATCGTCGCGATGATCGCCCCGCCGAGGAAGATGTGGAGGAACTCCCCGAGGTAGATCAGCACGAAGTAGACCGAGGAGTACTCGGTCTGGTAGCCGGCGACGATCTCGGTCGGTGCCTCCGGCGTGTCGAAGGGGTTGCGACCGACCTCCGCGAAGTTCGCCACCAGAAAGAGGACGAACGCGAAGGGGTTGATCAGCGCGTACCACGTCGGGATGTCGATCCCGGCGATCGTCACGAGCGTTTCGTGTTGCTCGGCGACGATCGTCCCCATCTGCAGCGACCCCGAAAAGATCACGACCGACATCCCGGTGATGACAAGCGGGATCTCGTAGGCGACGTTCTGTGCCACCGCCCGGAGCCCGCCGAGCATCGAGTACTTGTTCGCCGACGCGTAGCCGGCCATCACCAGGCCCAGACTCGCGATCCCCGAGACGGCGAAGACGTACGCCAGTCCGACTTCGGGGTCCGCGAGGTGGATCCCGTTGCCCATCGGGATCACAGCGAAGCCAAGCAGCGCCGACGACGCGACGACGATCGGCGCGAGGTCGTAGGCCGGGCGGTCGGCGTTCTCCGGGATGACCAGTTCCTTCGACAGGAGCCGGACGGCGTCGGCGACGATGATGAAGAGGCCGGCCGGCCCGAGCCGGTTGACCGCGATCCGGTCGGTGAATGCGGCGGTGATCTTTCGCTTCGCCCACGGCCCCGCGACGCCGGTCATCGCCAGCATCAGGTTCCCGATGAGGAAGGCTGCGAGGAAGGCCGCGAGCAACTCGCCGCCGAGCCCGAATCCGTCGAGGCCGGTCAGCTCGCCGATCCGTTCGGGGAGCAAGACCGTGTCCTGCAGCGGCAGCGCCGGCGTCGCGGTCGCTGTCTGTGTGCCGGGCATACTAGCGGTCCACCTCCCCGAGGACGATATCGAGGCTGCCAAGCGACGCGATCAGGTCCGGGATGTACTCGCCTTCGGACATCTCGGGCAGCGCCGAGAGGTTGTGGAAACACGGACTCCGGATCTTGAACCGGCCCGGCTTGTCGGTCCCGTCCGAGCGGATGTAGATCCCGAGTTCTCCCTTCGCGCCCTCGACGCTGCGATAGATTTCCGTGTCCGCGTCCGGCTTCAGCGTCCGCGGCACGTTACTCTGGACAGTGCGTTCGTCCTCCGGCCAGTCCTCGAGCAGGTCGAGACACTGCTCGATGATCTTCGCGGATTCCTCGACCTCCTGCATGCGAACGAGGACCCGAGAGTAGTTGTCACAGCCGTCCTCGGTGACGACGTCCCACTCGAGGTTGTCGTAGTAGCCGTAGGGGTCGTCTCGCCGGAGGTCGTAGTCGATGCCGGAGCCGCGGGCGACAGGGCCGGTACAGCCGTACTGTTTGGCCACTTCCGGTTCCAGGATTCCGGTGTCGTGGGTCCGGACCTGAAAGATCTCGTTGCCGGTCAGCAGGTCGTGGTACTCGTCGACCTTCGCGGGCAGTCCGTCGAGGAAGTCGCGGGTCTTTTCGATGAACTCCTCGCGGGGTTCGGGCAGGTCCCAGGCGACTCCGCCCAACCGGAAGTAGTTGAACATGAGCCGCTGGCCGGTCAGATCCTCGAGGATGTCCTGGACGACCTCGCGGTCGCGCATGCCGTACTGGAAGATGGCGGTAAAGTCGCCGTAGACGTCGAGTGCGAAGGTCGCGAGCGCGAGCATGTGCGAGGCGATCCGGCACAGCTCCGCGCCCATCGTCCGGATGACCTGTGCGTACTCCGGGACGTCGATGTCCGCGAGGTCCTCGGCCGTGCGCGCGTAGGCCCACTCGTTGAGGAGGCCGGCCGAGACGTAGTCCCAGCGGTCGGGGTAGGGCATGATCTGGTGCCGGTAGGTCCCCTGCTGGCACATCTGTTCCTCGCAGCGGTGCAGGTAGCCGATGTCGGGGTCGACGTCGACGACCGTCTCGCCGTCCAGGACCGTCTCGATGTGGAGGACCCCGTGGGTCGCCGGGTGGTGGGGACCGATGTTGAGAAACATCGTGTCCGACTCGTCGTCGTGGTGGTCCGGCTGGACCGGGTTGGCGTGTTCGCTCAGGGTCACCAACTGCGGCTTCTCCTGGTTGTAGTCCTCGGAGAGCGGATGGCCCTGCCAGGTCTCGGGCAGGAGGATCCGTCGCGGATCGGGGTGGCCCTCGTAGTCGATCCCGACGAGGTCGAAGGCCTCCCGCTCGTGCCAGTCGGCGGTCCGAAAGACCGGCTCGGCGCTCTGGCTGACCGGATCGTCGGTGGTCGTCGGGACGACGACCGACACCTCCTGGGTCGGGTCGGCGTACTTCCGGAGGTGGTAGATCGACTCGTACCGGTCGGCGTACTGCTGGGCCGTGAGGTTCGCGAGGTGGTCGAAGCCGGCCTCGTCACGCAGGTCCGAGAGGACCGATTGGACGTCGTCCGGCCGGACGACGAACCCCGGCGCGTTCAGGTGGTCGTCGCGCGCGAGCGCGCGATCACCGATCAGCGCCTCGAGGTCGTCCTCCGATACCTCGATCGCCGGGTCGCGCTCGAGTCCCGTACTCATGGCGAATCAGCCCAGTTGTAACGCATGACCAGATCCTCCTCGTCGATGTCGTCGGCGAGTTTCTGGACGAGTTCGTCCTGTGGCAGGTCGCCGAACTCCTCGAGTTCGTAGGGCTTGACCACGACGGGCGTGGACTCGCCGTTGCGGATCCGTTCCTGGAGCTTCGCGATGCCGTAGACGAGCGCCTCCGGCCGGGGCGGGCAGCCGGGGACGTGGATGTCGATGGGGATGATCTCCTCGGCGCCCTTGACGACGTTGTACCCCTCCTGGAAGGGGCCCCCGGAGATGGTACACGAGCCCATGCCGACGACGAACTTGGGTTCGGGCATCTGGTCGTAGACCCGCTTCATGCGGGGGCCGAACTTCGAGACGATCGTCCCGGGGACGATCATCACGTCGGCCTGTCGGGGCGAGGCCCGCGGCACGCCGGCCCCGAAGCGGTCCAGGTCGTGTTTGATCGCGTAGGTGTGCATCATCTCGATGCTGCAACACGCGATCCCGAACTGGAGCATGAACATGGAGTTGCCCCGCACCCAGTTCATGAACTTGTCGAACTTCGTGAGGATGAACGGCGTGGAGCCGAAGGCCTCCCGAAGCTTGGAGTTGAAGCGGTCGTCGGCACCCTCACCGATCCGCGAGTCGCGGGTGTCCGTCGACGGTGCGGTGCTGTCGTAGATCGACTGGCGTGGTTGGTCGCTGCTCATTGTCTGTCAGCCTTCAGTTGTTCGGCCGTCCGGGCCCACTGTACTGCGCCTGTGCGCCACGCCCACGCGAGTCCGACCAGCAGGATACCGACGAACAGCAGCATCGGTCCGAGCGCGCGGACGAGCGAGATTTCCGGCGACGCGAGGGCATCCTGGTAGGCAACCGCCCACGGGAACAACAGGACGGTCTCGATATCGAAGACGACGAACAGAAGCGCAACCATGTAGTACTGAATGTTGAACCGGATGCGCGTGCCGCCGGTCGGAATCTCGCCACTCTCGTAGGTGGCGCGTTTGCTCGTTTCGGGCACGGTGGGTCGCAGGAGAGACGATACCGACATCATCCCGAGCGGTATCAGTACCCCGACGAGTGCCAGCGCCCCGATGGCGATCCAATCATTCATCTCCGTAACGTTCGGGGCTTCAAACCGCACGCACATAAGGGTTGATTCTTCGTTTTTCGGGGAAACACGGGCCGAGACGCGACTTCAGCGAACGCGGAACCCTCGTAATTAATCACCTTATACTATATGTGTCCCTATGAATAGCGAACGAACCGGTAACAGGCTATTACTCACGGCCGAAAACGGCCGGTTTAACGGCGCTATGGCGGTAATATCTTCCTGCCGAATCCGTTCGGATGACCGAACGGTCACTGCCGTCGGCAGGCGACGGCGACTACTCCTCTCGATCCCGGAACGCCGGCGTCCCCCGGTCGTGGAGGTCTCGAGAGACGTCGCCGACGCCCGCCCGCAGGTCCTCGTGGTAGGCGACCAGCCGATCGCGGACCGCGTCGTGTTGCCGGGCGAGGATCTGGGCGGCCGAGAGCGCGGCGTTGAACGACTTGCCGGCGTCGACCGCGACCAACGGCGCGCCCGTCGGCATCCCGATGACGCTGTCGACGGACTTCTCCTGGACCGGAACGCCGATCACCGGCAGCGGGTACGCGATGGAGGCGGTCATGTTCGGGAGGTCCGCCGACTTCCCGCCGGCCCCGGCGATGATCACCTCGAGCCCGCGCTCCTCGGCCGTCTCGGCGTAAGCCGTCATTAAGTCCGGCGTCCGGTGGGCCGAGGTGACGTAGGTCTCGAAGGTAAACCGCTCGTCGGGTGGGCTCTCGAAGTCGGTCTGCTCGGCGAACCCGAGTTCCTCGACGAAGGCATCGTAGGCCCCTCGGCGCTTCCCGCCGGTCATCATCGTCTCGAGGTCGGAATCGCTGCCCATGACGATTCCCACGTCGGGCGTCTCCGCAGTCGGTCGATCCTGGGTCGCTTCCTCGTGTAGCCGGTCGATTAGGTCCTCGACTGCCGATGCGGTCATACGCCGGGGTTTCGTCCCAGCCGCAATGAAAGGAACGGCTTCGCGGTCCGTGTCAGCGCGACCCCTTACAGCCGCCGCGGAGCCGGCTACACTCGGAGCGACGCGTGCGAAGGCAGAGATCGGTCCCCTCGTACTCCTCGGCCAGGACGTCTTCGAGAAGGCTCAGTTCGCGCTGCCCGTAGCCGTCGTTTGCGATGAAGTACGGGACGAGCCGTTGCTCGGCGACCCGCCGGCCACACAGCCCGTCGGCTTTGAACGCCTGGACGACATCACGGAGGTCCGCTCTCGTCGGCTCGGGATCGAGGTCGATGCCCGATCCGCGGCCCTCCGAAAGCCGCTCGAAGACGCGTTCGCTATCTATCATGTCCACGCAATAACAGAGCGATCGGTAAAACGCTTTCTACGGTACGGCGCTCGAGACCGTCGTTTCGGGCGAACACGTTCGTAACGACTCCGCGTGGCGTCGCTATTCGAACGTGACGGACTCGCGGAGTGACACCGCCCGCTCCAGCAATTCGTTGACGCCCTCGTCGTCCCGTCCGGTCACCGTCACGTGTCCCATCTTCCGGAGCGGTCTGGCCTCCCGTTTCCCGTACCAGTGGAGGTTCGCACCGGGCGTCTCGAGGATCTCGTCGAGGTCGCTCAGTTGCGCGGACCGTTCCTCCTCTACGTCGCCGAGCAGGTTCGTCATCACGGTCGGCGAGCGCAGCGCGGTCGAGCCCAGCGGCCAGCCCAGCACGGCCCGGACGTGTTGTTCGAACTGTGAGGTCTGTGCGCCCTCGATCGTCCAGTGGCCGGAGTTGTGCGGGCGCGGGGCGATCTCGTTGAGCAGGACCTCGCCGTCCGAAGCTTCGAAAAATTCGATCCCGTAGACGCCGCGCCCGTCCATCACGTCGAGTACGTCGCGCGCGATCGCGTGGGCGCGTTCGGTGACGGCCTCGCTCGATCGAGCGGGGACGATCGTCTCCCGAAGGATCTCCGCCTCGTGGACGTTCTCGCCGATCGGGAACGTCGCGATTTCGTTGTCGTTGCGAGGTCCGTCCTCGCGGTTCGCCGAACTCCGTTCGGCGGCTCCCTTGACCGCGATGACCGAGATCTCGCGCTCGAAATCGACGAACGACTCGACCATCGCGGGGCCGGCGACCGACTCGAGGGCGGCCTCCGCATCTGACTTCGACTCGACGGGGACGTTCCCCCGGCCGTCGTAGCCACCGGTCCGGGCTTTGAGCATCACCGGCGCCCCGTAGTCGTCGATCGCCGCTCGGACGTCATCGGCGTCGGAGACCGCGCGGAACGGCGGGACCGGGACGCCCGTGGCCTCGAGTTCGCGTTTCTGGACGAGTTTGTCGTGGATCGTCTCGAGCGTCGCGGGGTCGGGGTGGACGGGGGTCCCCGTCTCCTCGCTGACGCGGTCGAGAACCTGCTGGTCGGCCAGTTCGATCTCGAACGTGAGGACATCGGCCCGCGTCGCGAGGTCGCGGATCGCCGCCTCGTCGTCGAACGCGGCGACGATCTGCTCGCGGGCCACGGGTGCCGCCGGACAGTCCGGCGTCGGATCGAGGACGATCACCTCGACGCCCAGCGGCGCGGCCGCCTCGGCGAGCATTCGTCCGAGCTGTCCGCCACCGACCACGCCGACCGTCGGGCCCGGCGTTCGGAGCGTCGTCATTACGCCCCGGTTCTCGTCGCCCGCGCTTAAGAATTCTCAAACGCCCCCGCTCGCAGCGTCCGGGGCCCGGTCTCCTATAAAAACTCCCGGGGAGACCACCCCGGTCGGAAGCCCGAGGGGAGTATATATAGAGCTGGCAACGCACAGACACGGGCATGCAACGACGAGTCTCCCGACGCCGGCTACTCGCCGGGGGCGGCCTCGGCGCGCTCGCGTCGCTGGCGGGCTGTCTCGCGACCGGGCGAGGGGAAACGGAAACCGTCACCGAAACGTTCGACACCGAGGGGATACGCGAGGTGTCGCTCGACACCGAGAACGGCTCGGTCACCGTCGAGGGAGCCACGAACGACGCGACCGCGCTCGAGGTCCGCGGCCACAAGGCCGCCCCCACCGAGGGGACCCTCGAGTCGCTGACCCTCGAGAGCGAGCGCAGCGACGACCGGCTCACGGTCGAGACCGTCAGCGAGGACGTCCCGTTCCTGATCGGTCCCGATCCGAAATTCGACCTCGAGGCGACGGTGCCGGCCGAGGTGGGCGTGATCCGAGGCGAGACGACCAACGGCGACGTCACCGTCCGGGACGCGACCGGCGAGGTGGTCGCTGAGACGACCAACGGCGATATCGACATCGAAGGGGTCGACGGTGATCTGACCAGCCAAAACACCAACGGTTCGATAACGGTCTCCGAGGTCAGCGGCGACGTTCTGGCGGAGACGACGAACGGCGACATCGACGTAACCCTCGCAGCGGACGGCGGGGACTTGACCGCCGAGACCACCAACGATTCGATCACCGTCCGTACCCCGCCGTCGATCGACGCGACCGTCACCGCATCGGCGACGAACGGTGAAGTGTCGTTCGAGGGGTTCGACGGCGTGACGGCCGACGACGGGGACGACGCGACGGTAACGCTCGGCGACGGCAGCCGGCGGCTCCGTCTCGAGACGACCAACGGCTCCGTGACGGTGCAACGCGAGGCCGACGACTAGTCACGCAGCCGCCGTCGCGGCGGCTCCGTTCGCCATTGGGCGGCCCCGTCGACCGCCGGAGAACGGTACCTCTTTTACCCGCCCTCCCTACCGCTCGCGTATGATCACGCTCGGACTGGTGGTCGCGCAGTTCAACCGCCCGATCACCGAGCAGATGGAGCAGGAGGCCCTCGAAGCGGCCACCGCCGCTGGTGCCGAGGTGTACGAGACGGTCCAGGTCCCCGGCGCGTACGACGCGCCGCTTGCAGCCGACCGGCTCGCGCGCCGTGACGCCGTCGACGCCGTCGCCGTCGTCGGGACCGTCATCACCGGTGACACGGACCACGATCAGGTAATCACCGACGCCACCGCCCAGCGACTCTCCGACGTGAGTCTCGAGCGTGACACGCCCGTGACCCTCGGCGTGACCGGGCCAGGAATGTCCGCCGCGGAGGCCCGCGAACGCGTCGAGAACGCGGCCACAGCCGTCGAGGGGGCGCTCGATCTCGTCGACGAACTACCGGCTTCCGATTCCCAACAATGACGATGGAATTCACCGACCGCGTATCCCGAGTCGAACCGTCCGCAACGCTTGCCATCTCCGCACTCGCGACCGAACTCGAGAACGAGGGCGCAGACGTCGTCGACCTCTCGGTCGGCGAACCCGACTTCCCCACGCCCGAGAACATCGTCGAGGCGGGGAAGGCGGCGATGGACGCCGGCCACACCGGCTACACCACCTCCGCCGGCATCCTCGAACTGCGCGAAGCGATCGCCGACAAGCTGGCCGCCGACGGCCTCGAACACACGACCGACGAGATCATCGTCACGCCCGGCGCGAAGCAGGCGCTGTACGAGATCGTCCAGGCCCTCGTCGAGGACGGCGACGAGGTCGTCCTGTTAGACCCCGCGTGGGTTTCCTACGAGGCCATGGTCAAGATGGCCGGCGGCGACCTCACCCGCGTCGACCTCGCCGAAACCGACTTCCAGCTCGAGCCCGCCCTCGACGATCTCGCGGCCGCCGTCTCCGACGAGACCGAACTGCTCGTCGTCAACTCCCCCTCGAACCCCACCGGCGCGGTCTACTCCGACGCCGCGCTCGAGGGCGTTCGCGATCTCGCCGTCGAACACGATATCACCGTCATCTCCGACGAGATCTACAAGGAGATCACCTACGGCGTCGAACCGACGAGCCTCGGCACCCTCGAGGGGATGGCCGACCGCACAGTCACCGTCAACGGCTTCTCGAAAGCCTACTCGATGACCGGCTGGCGGCTCGGCTACTTCGCCGGCCCCGAGGAGCTGATCGACCAGGCCGGCAAGCTCCACAGCCATTCGGTCTCCTCGGCCGTGAACTTCGTCCAGCACGCCGGCCTCGAGGCCCTCGAGACCGAGGAGCCGGTCGCCGAGATGGTCGATGCCTTCGAGGACCGGCGCGATCTCGTCATCGACCTGCTCGACGACCACGGCGTCGACGTCGCCGAACCCGAGGGGGCGTTCTACATGATGCTGCCGGTCGACGAGGACGATCAAGCGTGGTGCGAGGGCGCGATCGAGGACGCCCACGTCGCTACGGTCCCCGGCAGCGCCTTCGGCACCCCCGGCTACGCGCGGATTTCCTACGCCGCGAGCGAAGAACGGCTCGAGGAGGGTATCGAGCGGCTGGCCGAGGAAGGTTACCTGTAGCGCTTCTCGAGATCTCGATACGGCGACTCGTTTTCTGTCGATCGCCATCGGCCGCGGGTTTATATCCGAAGGCGCGGCCACGCCCCGTATGGACTGTCCGACGTGTGGGAAGTCCCTGGCGACCGAACAGGGGATGCGCCAGCACCACACGAAGGTACACGGCGACCCGCTTCCGAATCGGACGTGCAGCGGCTGCGGGCTCGCGTTCTACGATCCGAAAGCACGTCGTGAGTACTGCGACGACTGCGATCCGAACGCCGGCGAACACAACGGGAACTGGCGCGACGCGACGGAACTGACCGACTGCACGCGCTGTGGGTCGACGTTCGAATACTATCCGTCCGACAAACCGGGCGTCTACTGTTCGGACTGCGTCGAAGCTGCTGAGGGGCTGCTCCCGGACAATCCGTCGATAAAAGCGGAGCGAGTAACAGTCGGTTGTCAGTCGTGTGGCGACGACCTCGAGGTGCGGCCGGCACGGATCGACGAGCAGGAACGGGGGTTCTTCTGTACGCTCGCGTGCTACGGCGACTGGCTATCAGCGAACGTCGTCGGCCCGGACCACCACCAGTGGGAGGGCGGGCCGATCGAATACGGCCGGTCGTGGTGGCAGGTTCGACGGCAGGCGCTCGAACGAGACGATTACGAGTGCCAACACTGTGGCGTTGAGGCGGCGGAACTCGACCGAAACCCGGACGTGCATCACCTCGAGCCCGTTCGGTCGTTCGAGGACCCCGAGGACGCACACGTACTGGAAAACGTGGTGACGCTCTGTCGGAGCTGTCACCGACGCGCCGAGGAAGGTCAAATAGCCGTTTCGTCCGCCGGCGAAAAGTAACACTATTGTGCGGCGGTTTCGTATGCGGAAGTGAAGTCCCGTGGTGGTGAGCAAATCCGATGAATTTGCGAACGACACGGGACGACGAGTGAAACGAAGAGTCCCGTGGTGTAGTGGCCAATCATATGGGCCTTTGGACGTGTTCGGTTCGTTCCGTCACGGAAGCAAGCCCATGACGGCGGTTCGAATCCGCCCGGGACTACTTTTGCGCCGACCAAACTCGTGAGACGTGAGTATCCCGGCGGTTCGAACCCGTTCTGAGATCTCCGGTAGAGTGAGGATAAACAACTGAACGCCGGGGTCGGCTATCTTGATTCAGCGAGAGAATCCCGCCCTTCCCGTGAGTGACGAGTGTTCCGACGCCCAGTCGGAACCGAGGAGCGAACAGGGCGGGAGTGAATCGCGTAAGCTCTGTGCAACAAACCACTCGGTTTCTCCTTGCTGAATACCCCACGTCACAAGAGTTATTTTTCTTGGGTGTCTTGTATCTGCTAAGGCCAAATGGAGTGTCATCTGCAAACAGGGTCGCACACAGTGTACGCACTCCAGTATCACTTCGTGACCGTCACGAAGTACCGAGCCGATATTCTCACAGATGAGCGGCTGGAGCGTGTCGCTGAAATCGCCCACGATATTGCAGATGACTTCGAGGCCGACATCAAGAACGTGGACGGCGGAACCGACCACGTTCACATCCTGTTTCGGACCAAACCAACCACAGACCTCACGAAGTTCATCAACTCGCTCAAAGGCGTCACGTCTCGCCGGATTCGCTCAGAGTTTCCTGAAGTGACACAGACGCTCGAAGATGCGTTCTGGCAACCGGGATACTTCCTCGCCACGACCGGCCAAGTGAGCATCGACGCGCTGATGGACTACGTGGAAAACCAGTAGTATGACCGCGACAACCACGAAAACGCTGGAGGCCACGCTCGCCCCGCCGACAGCCCACAAAGAGCGCAAACTGTGCGACCTGCTCGACACCTACCGGGCAGGACTCCACGAGGCGTTCGAGGCCGGGTGCGAGACGATGACCGCCACCAGTGATGTAGTGACGCCCTACAACCTGCCGTATCAGGCGAAGGCGGCCCTGTGTAACTACGTTCCGCAACTGCACGGAACCTACGATGCACAGGAGTTGGACGACGACCACCCAGTTCGACTCACCAACCAAGCAGCCGAGTTCGACCACTCACCGGAACGGGACTACGAGTTCACGTGGTGGGTGCCACAGCCCGGTCGCGGGACGAATTTCTGGATACCACTCCGTATCAACCCCGCTCAAGAAGAACTGTGGCACGACCTCGTGGACGGTGAAGCGTCGGCAGGCCAACTCCGCCTGCAACGTCACCGCACGTCGTGGACGCTTCACGTCACCGTCGAGTTCCCGGTCGAAGAACCGAACTACGAACCGACAGACGACGATGTAACACCAGTCGGCTTCGACATTGGCGAAGCACACCTGCTCGCGGGCTGTGCCTGCGAGCAGGGGACTTCGACTGACCCACTGCTCATCAACGGTGGTCGCGCTCGTCACCTTCGCAAAGAGATGTTCACGACGCTCAAGCGACTCCAAGAGCGTGACGCCGCACAGTGGCGGATAGACGAGCGATTCGACCACTACCAGAACGCACTCACAGACATCATCGAGAAGGCGTCTCGACGTGCCCTCGAGTACGCCTGTCGATTCGAGAAACCAGTCCTCGTGCTGGAAGACCTTTCGGACATCCGCGAAGACCTCGATTACGGTGAGTGGATGAACCGACGCCTCCACGCATGGGCGTTCGCTCGCTTGCAGGAGCGCATCGAGGACAAAGCACGAGAGGCTGGCATCCCGGTCGAATACATCCGCCCGGAGTACACGAGCCAGACGTGCCACGAGTGCGGCCACATCGGGTATCGGGACGGCGATGAGTTCCGGTGTCAGAACGACGAGTGTTGGGTGTCGGAGTACCACGCAGACATCAACGCGGCGGTCAACATCGCTGACCGCCACAACCCGTGGGGTGAGAGCCTGCCGCTGAAACCGGCGGGCGATGACATCTCACGGGATGGGAGCGCCTGTGACAGCGCCGTGACCCACCGAGAGACGAGCGAGAAATCCTCGCAGATGACTCTCTCGACTTTCCACGGGTCGGAACCCTCTGCCAGCAACAGCGAAACTTAGCTGGTATTCCCATGCCGGGAAGCCGCGCCGTTCACGGCGCGGAGGATGTCACTTCGAGACGAGCGTCTCGTCTTTGGCGACCACCTCGTCACGTTTTCGATCGACGAAGAGCGCGTCCTGCCACTCAGGATCGTCAGCATCCGTGTTCTCCGTTCCCGACTCGTCCTCGAGGGCCTCCAGTCTGGCGGCGGTATCGAATTTGGCAGCCGACAGCGACCTGTGGGCCTGCTCGCCGATCACTTCGATCTTGTGCCGGGCGCCTCCGGGGACGTAGACGAACTCCATCGGGCCGATTTCTATGACTTGATGGCTCCCGTCTTCGCGTTCGAGTGTGTACTTGGCTCGCCCCTCGAGACACAGGTTCACTTCATCGAGTCCGGGAACGTGCGTGTGCCAGTCGATCCGTCCGGATGGCTCGAGTTCGAAGTAGAGGAGTCGGAACTCGTTCGTTCTGATGATCAGTGGCGAATGCCGTACGGCCTCGGAATCCGCGCCGTGCGCCGCCGGCGTCTGAACCTTGTACATCGTTTGCTCGGGGAGATGCTTGTGGGCAAGGTCTTCCGGTGTTAGCTCCGAGTCGTCTTTCTGATCCATGACTAGGTGTCAAACGACGCGAACGGTATTGTTCTTATGCCCCGTGATCAATCGTCGTGAGCGCCGTTCGTGAACGGTGGTGGCGTGTTCTACTGTCGTGTAACAGAGCGAGGTGTCGCTCCAGATGGAGACCGCCGCCGACCTGCGCGCTCTCGAGTAGGACTGGCCGGTCAGGGCAACCGTACTGAACGAAACCCGATCGAATACCGCCGACCGGACGGACAGCACATTCGGGAGACCGTTCCGGTCACGGACTTCGATCCGCAATGGCCGAGCGGCCGGCGCTAACAACTCCATAGTAATCCTCGCGTCCTCGAGGAGAGAGGATATGTTCGGAACGAGCGGAATCCGTGGACCGGTCGGTGAAGAGATGACGGCTGCACTCGCGCTCTCGGTCGGTCGTGCCGTGGCCTCCGAGGGCTACGATCGCGTCGTCGTCGGACGAGACGCCCGGGAGAGTGGCGCGGTCCTAACCGATGCGCTGATCGCCGGGGTACGGGAGTGTGGCGGGGACGTTCTCGAGGCCGGCATCGTGCCGACGCCAACGGTCGCCCGAGCGGTCCAGCGGACCGGCGCGGACGCGGGTGTCGTCGTCACGGCCTCGCACAATCCTGCGTCGGACAACGGGATCAAACTTCGGGCTGCCTCCGGGACCGCCTTCGATCTCGAGCAACGCAAGGCGATCGCGACGCGCGTCGAAACCGACGAGTACGACCTCCGCCCCTGGGACGGACACGGGTCGCTCGAATCGCTCGAGGGCGCGCTCGAGCGACATGCGACGGCGGTGGCCGAGTCCGTGTCGATCGACGATCCACCGAGCGTCGTCGTCGATATCGGAAACGGGACCGGGGGGATCACCGCCCGCGTACTCGCGGATCTCGGCTGTGACGTCGTGACGCTGAACGGGCAACGGGACGGGCGCTTTCCGGGCAGGCCGAGCGAGCTGACGCGGGAGACGCTCGGCGACCTGTCGTCGGTCGTGGCGACGACGGCCGCGAGCCTCGGCATCGCACACGACGGCGATGCCGACCGGATGGTGGCCGTCGACGAGACCGGGACGTTCGTCCCGAAAGACGTCCTCCTCGCCCTGTTCGCACGCGAGGCTGCAACCGCGGGCGACACGGTCGCCGTGCCGGTGGGGACGAGCAGGGCCGTCGACGACGCGCTCTCGAGGACCGGTGCCTCGGTGACCCGAACGCGGGTCGGTGACGGTGCAGTGGCGGAACGCGCTGTGCAACCGGGGATCGTCTTCGGCGGCGAACCCAGCGGCGCGTGGATCTGGCCGGCCGAAACGCCGTGTCCGGACGGGCCGCTCGCGGCGTGCAAACTCGTCGAACTCGTCGCCGCGCGGGGACCGCTCTCGTCGCTCGTCGACGGCGTCGAGACGTATCCAATCCGTCGTACGTCCGTCAGGGTCGACGAGAAACGGGCCGTGATGGACCGGGTTCGCGAGGACGCCCGAGATCGGTACGACGACGTCGATCTGCTCGATGGCGTCTACGTCGGTGTCGACGACGGCTGGTTGCTTCTTCGGGCGAGCGGAACCGAACCGATCATCCGGCTCACGGCCGAGGCACGGGACGAGTTTCGAGCCGAACAACTGGAAGCGGACGGTATCGGACTCCTCGAGAGCGCGATCACGACCGTGTCGGGACTCCGACCGTGAGCGGCGATCTCGTGCTGGTCGCGAGTGCGTCGATCGGCCGTTCTCGAGGCCGAGAGCGTGTTTAACGGAGTGATAATGAAGTGATCCGTCTGCGACGTTGCCGGATAGAGACGTGGTGGAACGAACAACGATGCTGCGGTGGGATGTCCGCAGCAGTCGAGCGAACACGAACGTGACAATGAGGGATAATTGAGCCGATGACTCGGACGTTTCGCCGCGACGACGCGACAGCAGGGAGTACCGAGGCCGAATCGACCGGGCTGGAAACGCTGCTCATCGGTATCGATGCTGGGTGTCTTCCGGTTTTCGAGCGATTGTTCGAGGCCGATCGGATACCGACCATCGAACGGCTCTGCACCGAGGGGGTGACTGCGCCCCTCGAGTCGCAGATCCCCCCGTGGACGCCGAGCGCCTGGCCGTCGATCTATACGGGTGTCAACCCCGGGAAACACGGCGTCGTCGGCTTCGTCAGCTACGACGGCTACGACTGGCACGTGACGAGCAACGACGACGTCCGCGAGCATCCCCTGTGGACGCTGTTGGATCGCCACGGCCGCTCGAGCGTCGTCGTCAACGCGCCGGTCACCCACCCGCCCGACGAGTTCGACGGGGCGATGATCCCCGGATTCCTCGGCCCCGAGGACCCGCCGTGTCACCCCACCGGACTCTTAGACGACGTCCGCGACGCGATCGGCGACTATCGCGTGTACCCGAGCTACACGCGCGACGACGACTCGCTGTCCGACGACGCAAAGATCGAGGAGTACCGATCCCTCGTTCGGATGCGCGGTCGGGCGTTTCGCTACCTCGTCGACGAGTACGACCCGGACTTCGGCTTCGTCCAGTTCCAGAAGACCGACACGGTCTTTCACGAGTTCAGCGGGGAGCAACGACACGTCGATCGCGTCTACGAGACGACCGACGAGCAGATCGGGGCGATCCTCGAGGCCTGCGACCCGGACCGCGTCTTCCTCGTGAGCGACCACGGGATGGGCCAGTACGAGGGCTACGAGTTCCGGGTCAACGAGTATCTGCGCGATATGGGTTACCTCGAGACGACCACCGGCGGCAAGGGAATGCCGTCGTGGACGCCGATGCGGCGGCGACTCCGCGAGGGCGAGACGGTCGACACCTGGGAGCCGGGCACGGTCGCACGCGCGGCCTCGATCGCCGCCCGGTTCGGGATCACCGCCCGCCGCATCAGAGCGGCGCTCGAGCGGGTCGGGCTGGCCGACGTCGCCATCGAGTACGCTCCGGGCGGCGTCTCCAGAACGGCCAACGAACAGGTCGACTTCGCCGAATCGGCAGCTTACGTCCGTGCGCGGACCGAACTCGGGGTCCGCATCAACCTCGAGGGGCGGGATCCGAACGGCGTCGTTCCGCAGTCGGAGTACGAGGAACTGCGCGAGGAACTCATCCGGGCGCTACAGGCCATCGAAACCCCGGACGGGGAGCCGTTCTTCGAGACGGTCGCGCCCCGCGAGCAGTACTTCCACGGCGACGAGATCGAGGAAACGGTCGACATCGTCACGATCCCCGCCGACTTCGAACACATGCTCTCCGAGCAGTTGGCCGACGGCGACTACTTCGGTCCCGCCGAGCCCTGGAATCACAAGCTCGACGGGATCTTCGTCGCGGCGGGCGAGGGGATCGCCGAGAGTCCCTCGCTCGAGCGGGCCCACCTCTTCGACGTCGCGCCGACGATCATGGCCGCGATGGGGGTCCCCTACAGCGACCGCATGGACGGCAGCGTCGTTCCCGTCGTCGACTCCGTGGGGTCGGCCACCTATCCGGCGTACGCGGATCGGGACGACGAGTCCCGGCCGGCGACGGACGAGGCGGTAACCGATCGGTTGGCCGACCTCGGCTACATGAACTGAGTCGCTGACGGTTCGGGCCGTTGCAAGCCGCTTATGCGTGGTATAAGTATAGGTAGGCGGCCCCGACGACCGAATACGATATCTGGATCGCAATGGGAGTTATCGCAGAAGTCCATCTCGTCCACGACGATCTGCCGCTGGTACCGACGATCGAGCGCTGTTCCGGCGTGCCGATCCGATACGAGTACGAGACGACGGTCGACGAGCGACGACTGCAGTTCGTCTCCGCGTTCAGCGATGAACATGCCCCCCTCGAGGAAGCGATGGCCGCCGATCCGACCGTCTCGAATCCGACGCGTGTCGCCGCGTTCGACAATCGGGCGATCTATCGCGTCGCCGTCGATACCGACCTCGAGATCGTGCCCGATCGCTGTGCTGCGGCCGGGCTGTTCGTCTTCACGATCGCGAGCGACGAGGGCGGCTGGGTCACGCGGGTTTCCCTTCCCGACCGGGACGCGCTGTCCGCGTTCCGCGCCCACTGTCGCGACCGTGGGATCTCGTTTCGCGTGAACCAACTGTACGATTCGTCGGTCTCGGACGACCGGACCTACTTCCTGACCGACCGACAGTACGAGATCCTCATGATGGCCTACTACGACGACTATTTCGAGGTGCCACGCGGGGTCACACAGGACGACCTCGCCGAACGGCTCGGGGTTTCGGATTCGGCGGTCTCCCAGCGGCTTCGGCGAGCGATTTCGACGCTGATCGGTGCCACGATCGAAAACGGCCGCCCGCCCGAAGCGTTCGAGAACGATTGCGGTTGAACAATTGGTTAGAAAATGACACTAGTTTACATCGGAGACGATATTGGGTCCACTATGGTCGACCGGAATACGCCTCAAAGAGGCCCAATAGCGGCCCTTATCGGCAGTCGGATTTCCGAAGCCCCGAATCGAAGACACGAATATACGGGTATCCAGTTACTGTCGGTTAACTAATAGTTCTCGCGATCAGTTCGGGGTGATCGGCTCTCGAACTTAAAAGCTTGCCATCCGAATCCATAGATACTGGACCCCATCATCACTCAGGAAAGAGTGACTCTCAATGTCGGATGGAAATGATCTGCAGCGCTCGAATCGTACCAGTTCTCGTCGTTCTCGGTCGGCCGCCAGGGAGGACGGTCGGCGATCCCTCGAGGAGGTAAGTTCACGGACACGCTCGCGTCGCCGGTTCCTGGGAGGGGCGGTCGCGGCGTGTGTCGCCGGAGTCGGACTCACGTCGACTGTCAGTGCATCGACGGATCCGTACAGCCAGTATTACGACGACTACGCGACCGTCGTCGACGTGACCGAGGCCGGGGCGGACGCGACGGGCACCGAGTCGATCACGCCCGTTCTCGAGGAGCTTCGGGGTGACGACACGCTACTCGTGTTCCCGGAGGGGGAGTACTTCATGGATGAACAGTTCAGGTTCACGGGGTTCGAGAACTTCGGCGTCGTCGGCGAGAACGCGACGCTGATTCCGGCGAACTACCACGACTTCGACGGCCCCCAGTATCGGTTGTTCCGCCTCGGCGTCTCGTACAGTCCCGGGGGTCACCTCCGCTTCGAGGGGTTCGACGTCGATCAGTCGGCTCCCGAGACGGGGATCCGAACGATCGAGGCCTACGCGTCAGACCGCCTCGAGGTGCGTGACGTGACGGTTCGGGGCTTCCACGACAGCGGGACGTGGGGGCCGGGGCTGTTCAACGTCACCGACCCCGACGGTCGGGGGATCGTCGAGCGGTTCCGAGCGCCGGACGGCGGCGCGTGGGTGGAAAACACCCCGAACGCGGGCAACCGCTGGCGCGGCCCGATCGGGATCGAAGCGAACCAGAACGCGGGCACGCTCGAGTTCAGACACTGCTGGCTCGGCGGGTTTCCGAACAACGGACTCTACGCCGCGGGCGGTGACGGGACGATCATCGTCAACGGCGGTTGGTTCCGGAACAGCAACGGTGCGAACGTCCGCGTCGGCGGCCGAGACAGCGAGATCCGATGGCCGACCGTCGAAGTCGATTCGACGCGTCCGGAAGACGTGTCCCAGCGGGGCATCCGGATCGAAAGCGGACGGAACATCGAGATCCACGGTGCCGCCGTGGAAATCACCTCGCCCAAACCGACCAGTCACGCGATCTCGGTGATGAACACCTGCGAGAGCGCACGGATCGACAACACTCGCCTGCACCTCGAAGGGTCTGACGTGAACCACGGCATCGTCGTCTCCCCCGAATGCGGGGAGGCGACGATCGTCGAGACGGAGATCACCCACGAAACCGCGGGCGGCTATCCGCTCTGGATTCGGGACAGCGATAGGACCGAGCAGGTACTCGCCGAATACCTCACGATCACGGGGCAGGCGGGCGACGCCAGCGGCTTCCGCGACGGGATCCGCTGTGAACGCGACAACTGTCGGTTCAGCCACGTCGATGTCGCCCAGCATGGGCGCGACGGGGTGGACCGAAACGCCATCGTCAACACGGGGGCGGACCTGACGGTCTATCAGAGCGATCTCCGCGCCAGTCAGTATCCGTTCGTCGATCTCGGTTCCGACGCACTCGTTCGCGACTCGACGCTCGAGTCGTCGGGCGGTCACGAGGCGGTCTGTCTCTACTCCTCGTCGACGAATCCGACGTTCAAGAAGAACCGGCTGGTCGACGGGATTCGCGACCTCGGTGCAAGCGGCGTCACGACCTGGGAGAACACGTACCAGTAACGAGCGCCCGGGTTCGGGGCCGCGGCGAGGTGGCAGCTACCGGTCGGCGATTCCGGTTCCATGCCGCCGCTTGGCCCCGTTTAACGCCCGTATAATAACGCCACGCTGTCGCCACCGTCTCGCTACAGTGACTCCGTCGGACCGAGGCCGATCGTTGGCGAGAGGGGCGGTCGACCGTCCCGGGGGGAGACCGTGAACAGGAGTATCGCGAGCGGCGTCGTTTCGGTCGTCAGTGCCAAAGTAGTCGTTCTCGTCGTCACTGCGCTCTCGACGCCGCTTTTGTACCGGCTGCTCGGTGCAGCGGCCTTCGGCGAGTACGCGTTTTTGCTGTCGGTCTTCGCGATCTACATGATCTTCGTCAGCTCCGGCGTCACCGACGGCGTCCGGAAATTCCTCGCGGAGGACCGCGCCGCGGCCAACTGGAGCGAACACGTCGTCGGCTTCTACCTGCGGCTGGCGATCTCGCTCTCGGTCCTCGGGGCCCTCCTGCTAGTGGTTGCGACGCGGGTCGGACTCGTCAGTCGGGCGTTCGGACCCGAACTGACGAGCTATTTCTACGTCCTCGCTGCACTCGTCGTGACGGCGCAGTTCCGCGATTACGCCCGGAAGACGCTCATGGGCTTCGGCCTCGAGCGGTACTCGGAACCGCTGAAGATCGTCGACAAGGTCGGATTCGTCGTCGTTGCAGTGCCGCTGGTTTACCTCGGTGCCGGGGTGTTCGGCGCGCTTGCAGGGCAGTTGGTCGCGAGTACGCTCGTTGCTGCCATCGGGTTAGCCCTCGTCCATCGGCGGGTCTCGTTGTCGTGTCTCTTCAGTCGCCCGACGGAGCGGTTTCCCCGGAGACAGATGCTCACGTTCAACTCGATGAGCATCGCCCTGGTCTTCCTGTTGATGTCGCTCTATCACATCGACATCGTGATGCTCCAGCGGTTCACGGAGAGTTCCGCGGTCGGAAACTACAAGGCGGCGCTCACGCTCGCCGAGTTCCTCTGGTTTATCCCGATGGCCCTTCAGACGGTGTTCGTCCACTCGACATCGGAACTATGGTCCCAAAACCGGCTCCGGGAGATTTCGGATCTCGCGTCCCGGACGACGCGGTACACGTTCTTGCTGACGGCCGTCATGGCGGTCGGTCTCGCGGCGTTAGCCGATATCGCCGTGCCGATCTACTTCGGCGCGGATGCCACGCCGGCGATCACGCCCCTGTTGCTGTTACTTCCCGGATCGCTCGGCTTTGCCCTTGCACGCCCGATCCTGGCGATCTCACAGGGGAAGGGTATGCTCCGATATCCGGTCGCGGCCACCGGCGTTGCGGCCGTGATCAACGTCGTCCTCAACGTCGCTCTGATCCCCCGCTTCGGAATGCACGGTGCCGCTGTCGCGACCAGCGTCGGATACGGATCGATGTTTCTGTTCCACTGTTGGAGCGCTCGACTGGTCGGCTTCGATCCCCTCTCGGACGCCCGGCTCGGGCGTTCGATACTGGCGACCGTCCTCGCAGCCGTCCCGATCGTCACCCTCTCGACGGTCATCGGGAACCCGTGGCTCGCACTCGCGGTCGTTCCGCCCGCCGGCTTCGTGATCTTCGTCGTGTTCGCACTGCTCGTCGGCGCACTCGATCCGGCCGAGCCCTTCGAGGTGCTGTCGACGTTCCCCGACCCGCTCGGCGCGAAGGCGGACGCAATACGCGGTTGGCTCGCGGCCGGCGGGACGAAACAACGGGAGCAAAACAGGTTACACAGTCTGCTGTTCGTCGTCGGATTATCCCTGCTCGTCTCGGGGCTCACACTGGGGCTACTCGGCTCCGGGATCGAGAGCGTCGCGCCCTGACCGAGTCGGTACGTACCACGGACTCTCGAGCCCGGTTACCCCTTCCAATCGATCACTGTCGTGATACCGGAGCCGTCGAGACGTCCGGACAGCTGCGTACGTACCCGATCCTGCGCGTGTCCGGTGTTACTGGATCTGGATCTCGAGGCTGTCGCTTTCGGCCATGTCGAACACCATCGCCAGCAGGAGAAACGCCGTTCCGGCGACGAACAACAGCAGGCTCGTCACGCTCCCGACGGCCGGTGTGCCGGGACTCGAGAGCGCGGCAGAGACGACCATGCCGACGCCGAGGACGCCGGTCGTCGCCGTCGCCGCTCCGAAGAGGTAAAACAGTGCGAGCGGGTGGAAGTCCAATACGAGGTACTTCGTTTTCAGCCGCCACAGGAAGTTGCGAAGCAACATCGACGAGACCTTGGGAATGTACCGCCAATATGTAATACTCGACTCCTCGTCGCCGTAGACGGCCGGCATCGCCACGTCGGCGACGCGCATCCCGTGGACGTTTAGCTTCACCAGCAGATCGTTGCAGTAGCCGTAGTACTCGTAGAGGTTCTCGACCTCGATCGCCGCGAGGGCGTCGTGGGAGATCGCCGTATATCCGTTCTGGGGGTCCATCGTTTTCCAGTAGCCGGAGGCGATCTTCGTCAGGAAGGTCAGAACCGCGTTGCCCACGAACCGAAATCGTGGCATCGCGTCCCGGTACTCCCGGGACAGGAGCCGGTTGCCCTTCGCGTAGTCGGCCCCACCGTCGACGATCGGATCGAGGAGCCGCTGCATCTGTGAGAGGTCCATCTGCCCGTCCGCGTCGACGGTGACCGTCGCGTCCACGCCGTCCGCGAGCGCGGCGAGATAGCCGGTCTTGATCGCCCCGCCGGCACCGCGGTTTTCCGTGTGCTTGATCGGGACGACGCGGCCGATGGCGTCGTGGACCGCCGCCCGGTTCGTGAGCGCGGACGCACCGCCGTCGGCCACGAGCCGATCGACGGTCTCGCCGTCGCCGCGCTCGGCCGCGGTCGCGTCCGCCCGGGCAGCCTCGCGGATCTCGTCCCAGGTGCCGTCCGTCGACCGATCGTCGATCGCGTAGATCCGATCGACGTACGCGGGCATCTCGCGGATCACGTCACCGACGAACCCCTCCTCGTTGTAGGCGGGCAACACGACGCCGACGCTCGCGTTCCGGTACATCAGCGATCGCCTCCGCTCGTCCTCTCCAGCAGGTCGGTCGCGGTGACGACGTCGACGTCTTGCGTGTCGACGTACTCGAGCAGGTCCGCGAACGCGCGCTCGCTCATCCCGTTCTCGCCGATGTGTTCGAAGTGCAAGACCGCGAGCTGTCCGTACTCGGCGGCGAAGTCGACGTAGGATTTCGTCACGTCGCCGGCATCGCCGGCGAAGAAACCCGCGTTGTGTGGGTCGGTAAGCGGCAACCCGTTCGGACCGCCACCGAACCGGAACGCCTGCTCGTGGTACTCCCGGACGAGATCGCGGGCGGTCGAGCCCAGGACGTTTCGCGGCGTGACGAAGTGCTTCGCACCGTCCGCGAAGCCGCGGCTCTCGAGGGCCGCTTTCGTCCCCCGAATCAGCTCGTCCTGTGTTTCCGGCGGGAACTCGTCGAGGGACCGCGCGCCGGTTCGCGGCCGGGCCGCCATATCCCAGCCCGCGGCATCGAGTTCGGAGAGTGCAGCGTTCGTGAGCCGTCCCGTTTCGCCGACGGCCTCCGGGATGACTGCTTCGACGCCCGCGAAGCCGTACGCCTGCAGCTGCTCGAACGCGGCCGTGTAGTGGCTTTCGAGCGTGCCGTCGAACAGGAGCATGACCGCGCCGGTTTCGGGACGGTCGACCGCACGAAGGTCGTCGACCCGACAGTCGATCGGGCCGGTTGAGTCGGCACGACGGCGGGCGATCAGCCGTACCTCCCGGACGTCGGTCAGATCGGGCTGGCCCTCGACTCGATCGGTCCCGAAGTCGACCCGGACCCACCGATCGGTCGGCCCGACGAGCGTACGCTGCATGGCGTGGACGTTGCGCGAGTTCGGTGCGAACAACTCGAGCGTGAGGTGCAGCTGTTCGCGGCCGGTGAAGCTGACGGCAAGCGAGAGGCTCTTGTCGCTCAGATCCAGTCCGTCCGGAATCGTCCTGTAGACGGCTGCATACTCGGTATCCTCGGCGGCCGTGAGGTGGGCCGACTGCGAGCCGACGTACGGGTCGGCCGTCCCGGCCTCGAGTTGCCCGGCGTCGATCATCGGCGTCCATCGGCCGAGATCCTCGAAGCGGTCGATCGGGTCCCCCGGAAGGGACAGTCGGTCGCCGGCCTCGTCGCCGTCGTTCCCGTCGCTCGACTGGGATGTCGCCGGCTCGCCGTCCGCGCCACGCCACTCCCGCATCTGCGAGAGACAGCCGGCGAGGCCGAGCGTTCCGGCCGCTGCAACCGTCGTTACGAACGATCGGCGGTTTCTGTTCGTCATCGACCGCGTCGACGAACCGTTCGCCCTTGCTTATACGGCTATTAGTGCGGGCATCACGATCGAACGCCGTCGATCTCGAGCCGGCCGGTCGCCGAGGGGGCGAGTCGACGCGGCCGCAGCCGTCCGGTGGTGGCGTTTATCGACGCGATAATAATCCGAGACGCGCCGGAACTGCCGGGAAATGACTCGCGTCAGCGTCATCATCCCGACGTACAACAGAGCGGCGACGCTTCCGCGCGCGATCGACAGCGCGCTCGCACAGACGATCGACGACCTCGAGGTGGTCGTCGTCGACGACGGTTCGACCGACGACACCGAGTCGGTGCTGGCCGAGTACGAGGACCCGCGGGTGCGGCCCGTAATCCACGCGACCAACCGAGGCGCGAACGTCGCCCGGAACACGGGACTCGACCACGCTCGCGGCGAGTACGTCGCCTTCCTCGACTCGGACGACGAGTGGCAGCCCGCGAAACTCGAGCGCCAGCTCGCGGCCCTCGAGGATCGCTCGAGCGACTGGGTCGGCGCCTACTGCGGGACGGCGTACGATCTGTCCGGCGCGAGCGGACGGCTCCGGTCGGTCGCCGCGTCCGTACTCGCTCGCTCGGACGACGAACCGACGAAAGAAGGTGGCGAAGAACTGATCGGCGAGATCCTCGCGGACAACGTCCAGCCGGGCGCGGGGTCGACGCTACTCGTTCGCACCGAGGTCGCCAGAGAGGTCGGCGGCTTCGACGAGGACCTCGACCGGTTCCAGGACCCGGAGTTCTGTCTGCGCGTCCTCGAGTGCGGGAACCTCGCGTACGTCGACGCGGCACTCGTTCGCCGCAACGAGACCGGCCATCCGCCCGCGGACGTGACGAGAACTGCGAGCCGACAGTACCTGTCGGCCTACGAATCCGAGGTCGAGCGTTTCGAGGCTGAGGGCTACGAGATCCGCTCGAGGCACGAACTCATCATCGCGAAGCGGTACTTCGCGGAGGGGCGGTTCCTGCGGGCCCTCTGGCACTTCCGCAAGGCTGGGGCGTCGCCGCGGACGTATCCCGGCGTCTGCTGGGTCGCCGGGGCCGGGCTTCGACGGCGATCGCGACCGATCGTCGCGGCGCTCGTCGCCCTGCTGGTCGTAATCACGCTCGGACGGCACACGCGTTCCGAGTGAGCGGTCCCCACCGATCGTCTCGAATCGGCACCGAACAGCGCGAATCGACGCACGACGGGACGGTTGCAGAACTGAAACGGTACTGTTTCCATCGGTTATCGCACCTGTAGTAAACCCGTTCGGAACCGACGGGTCGACCGGATGAGACGTGATATCCACTCACGACGATCCGTATTGGCCGTCACAGCCAGTTGTGTACTCGCGAGTGCAAGCGCCGCCAGCGTCGTCGGCGATACCGCCCGATCGGACGCGGGGACCGTTTCTCGAGCGTCGTTCGTCGTTCGCGAGGGGACGCCCGAAGAGACGACGGTGTACGTGACGACCGCGGACGCCGAGGGACCGACGGCGGTCGTCGTCGGCGGGATCCACGGGAACGAAGTCGCGGGCTATACGGCCGCTGGCCGGATTGCCGACTGGCCGATCGACGCCGGCACGCTCGTCGTGATCCCGGCGGCCAACGCCGTCGCCATCGAACGCGGGACGAGAACCGATGACGACGGAAACAACCTCAATCGACAGTTCCCGGAGGGCGAACCCCCGGGAACGGAACTCGCAGGGGCCATCTGGGACGTCATCACCGAATACGACCCGGACGTCGTCGTCGATCTCCACGAGTCGACGGGCATCTACGCGGGCGATCCCATGGATGGCGTCGGCCAGGCGATCTTTCACGGCGAGAGCGATGCGGCCGCCGACACCGCTGCCGCCGTCGCCGACGCCGTGACCCGGAATTTCGTCGACGACCCCGAACTCGAGTTCCGGCCCGGGCCGTTCTCCAGCCCCGAGAGCGATCCGACCGGCTTGCTCGTCCACAAAGCCGCCCGCGATCTGGGGGCCGATGCGTTCCTCGCGGAGACGCTCTCGACGGGCGTCGAACTGGAAACCCGCGTCCGGTGGCACACGGCGATCGTCGACCGACTCCTCGCGGGCGAGCTGTTGCTCGAGGACGCCGGCGACGGCAGTCCTCCCGAGAACCGGGACGGCACGGAGCCCTCGGAACCGGTCGACGACGGCACCGACGACGAGGGCCAGACCGGGGAGTCACCCACTGCACGGATCACGACCGCCCCGGAATTGGGTTCCGACACGACGCTCGAGCCCGGGCAGACGGTCACGCTCGACGCGTCACAGTCGTCCGACCCGGACGGAGAACTCGTCCGCTACGAGTGGCGTCTCGGTGATACCGGCTCGTTCGACGAGACCGGGGAGACGATCGACGTGACGATCAGCGCGACCGGCGACCACCCGGTGGCGTTGCGCGTCGTCGACGACGACGGAGCGGCTGACGTCGATCGGCTCACGCTCTCGACGGACTGCTAACCGCTTCTCGTTGCAGTCCAGTACCTGCCTCGAAACAGAGACGCATCGTTACCCGCTGTCGGTCGATTCGGTACGCGACTCCCGCTCGACGAAACGCCCTCGTGGGGCCCGAATCAGTGGTCGGCCACACGCAGCTTCCAGAGGTCGTCGAACGTGATGACCTCGATGTCAGCACTGTCGATGTACTCGAGCAACGACTCGTAGTCGTCCTCGGCCATCGTGTTGTTGGCCTCGAACGTGTGGAAGTTCAGAATCGTACACTGGTTGTGTTTGGCAGCCAGATCGACACACCGCTTCGAGATGTCGAGGTCGTGCCCGATCGTCCGCGGGAGGGCGAGCGGATCGAAGCCGTAGACGCTCGTCGTGTTGACGTTGCCGGCCTGGTTGAACCCGCCACAGTAGTGATAGTCGGTCGTCCGCTCGAGGCTCGTCTTGTCGAAACTGTTGTGCGGATGGACGATGTAGTTCGCCCCCTCGAAGCCGTTGTCGATGTACCACTGTTTGTCCCGCCTGAGCCGTTCGTCGATCGTCTCCCCGTCGTCGAGTTCGTGAATCGGATCGTGGGTTCCGTGGACGACGATCTGATCGCCTGCCTCCTGTCGCTCCTGCAGTTCCGAGATCGACATGTGCCCGTCAACACCCTGTTCGGCCCACCGCGGCACCGGTGCCTGCACCGCTGGGAACCCGTACTCGTCGTGCAGCGGCGCGGCCGTCTCGTAGTAGTCGAGCGTTCCGTCGTCCCAGCTCAACATGACGTAGCCCTGATCGGGCGTCTCGTGGGTGCGCAGGTCGTCGATCCAGACTTCTGCCTCCGGCATCGAGTGCAGCACCTGCACCTCGAGCCGATCGAGGTGATCCAGCGAGGGCTCGGGCTCGCTTTGCTGGAAGACGCCGGGGCTCGTTCTGAACCAGCCGACATCGGGCGCACGATACCTGATCTGACGGAGGGAGTAGACCTTCTCGCTCCCGAACTGGTCGACGAGACGCAGGCTGACGGCGATACTGTCGGGCGTCGTCGTTCGCACCGCGACGGACAGATCCGTCGCCGTCAGGTCCTCGCCGTCGAGGCTCCGTTCCGCGATGACGTTCTCGCTCCCGTTTGACTCGAGCCTGAAGCTCTGTTCGCCGTCGAAAACGACGTCGGTGTCGGCCGTTCCCGAGCCCTGAACGACTGTCCAGGCGTCGAGATCGCCGAAGTCGTCCAGCGATTCGCCCGGCTGCCGGAACCGGTCCCGGCTATCGAACGCCGTCTCGAGCGCTGGGACGCCGTCCGCAAGCCCCGGCGTGGCCGAGTCGTCCGGCGCATCGGTCCCGTTCGACGAACCGGTGTCGTCCCGATCGACCGCCGACTCGATACGATCCGCACAGCCGGCCATTCCGACGGCACCGACTGCACCGGACAGTGCGAGGAACCGACGTCGCGTGGCGCGTTTCCGTGTCATTGGCGAGCCGATGCTACCGACAGCGATCCCATTATTATAGATCCGATAGGCCGGATCGACCGTCGTCGGGATCGACCCGGACCCGTCGAACCGGTGCTTAACGGTCGCATAGTAATTGCACGCTCGGCCGGAGGAAGGCTACGGAGGCGGACGTGCGGACGGCCGTTCGGACCCGTCCCCGCATCCGGACGCCGTCTGCGAGGTGGTCTTCGACGATGAACAGGGAACTCTTCGGTGTATTCGGCGGTATCGACACGTTCGAGCAGTTTCGATCCAGCGACGACTTCGACGAGGTACTCGCCGGGCCGACGCTCACGGTCGGAATCAGGGATTCCGACCTCGGCGTTCCGGGCTGGAGCGCCACGTACACCGGCGATGAGGGCCGTTGTCTCGTCTGGGGCGAATCGTACGTCCCCACGGACGACCCGAACGCGGCTCGCTGGCTCCTCGAGCGCTACCGGGCGGACGGTATCGATGCGCTCCGTGATCTCAACGGCTCGTATCTGGCCGTGATCGACGCCGAGCCGACCGACGAGGCGGTTATCGCCACGGACCCGGTCCGTTCCCGCGAGTGCTTCTACACCGACGAACCGGGACCTCGAATCTTCGGAACCGACGCCGCTTCGGTCGGTCGAACCGTCACGGAGCCGACGCTCGACCGAGACGGGGTCCTCGAGTTCCTGCATCTGGGGGTGGCCCTGGGCGAGAAGACGCCGCTCTCGGAACTCCGTCGGGTTCCGCTCGACAGCCGGCTCACGTCGACGGCGATCGACCCGCTCGACCGGTTCGTCTACGATCCCCAGCCGGCGGCGGACTTCGACGCGGTCGGGGAACTCGCCGATCGCCTCGAGCGGGCGCTCCGTCGGCGATCGGTCCTCCCCGGCCGAAAGGGCGTCCTCCTCTCGGCGGGCTATGACTCGCGGATCATCCTCTCGCAACTCCCCGAGATAGCCCACAGCTACACGGTCGGATCGCTAGACGCACAGGAGGTCCGCGGCGCGAGAGCGGTCGCCGCACAATACGGCGCGAGCCACACCGCCTTCCCGCCGGACGAGCGGTACCTCCGACCCGACGAGTCGAAGCGCCGGTACTCACAGGGGATCAAGGAGTCGTTGCACATCCATCACGCGGGCTACACCGACGAGATCGATGTCGACACGATGTATCACGGCCTCCTCTGTGATACGTTCTTCCGGGGCCACTTTACCGCCGAGAACACCGTCGACGTCCTCGGCAAGCGGGTTCCGACCGGTCGCCTCGAGTCCGACCCGGACCCCGTCGATGCCTTGCTCGAGAAGTTCGGGTACAGCCGCGAAACCAGCCTCGATCTCGCCGAGCGGACCTCGTTCGCCGTCGATCCGGACGCGTTCGTCCGAGGGGCGATCCGCGACGAGTTCGACTCGAGACGGTCGCGTGCGGACCGGATACAGAACGCACTGACCTGCTGTGGAATCGCCAATCAGCCATCGATGCCGTTTCACAATCACCTCTCAGATAACTTCCTGACGTCGTTTCTGGCGGCCGATCGGGACCTGATCGACTGGCATCTCCGGACGCCGCCGGAACGCCGAACGACGGAGACGTTCCTCCGGGCGTGCGAACGGATCGACGACGACATCTTGCGACACAGACCGCCGGACCGTCCACACGATACGACGCTTTTCAACGAGATCGAAGGCTTCGTCCGCCGGAAGACCCCGTTTCTTTCGTCGTTCGAACCTCCCTGGCCGGACCGGGAGGCACTCTTCGAACGACACGACTTCGATCAGCGGCATCTGGGCGACCTACCGCACGTCCACAGCCTCCCGACCCGTCACAAGCTCAGGGTCATCGACCTCCGCGGGTGGCTCGAGTTCCGGCCGGAGGGAGCAATGCGACTGCGCTCCTGGCTTCGACCCCCGGATCCAGCGGTCGCATAACCAGAGAGCCACAGCGGAGACAGGTCTATTATCCGATATGTGCGGCCGCGGCGAACTCCCGTGAACAGCGCCTAACAGCCACCTATTCAGTTTACGGGAAATAAACCGTGAGAAACCTTATATACCACGGGGAGTTAGCCTGGAATATGCGTCTGACGCCATCTTGGTTGCGCTCTTCGTCGGCGGATTCCGCTGAAGAGCGGTCCGAGGAGTCCGATCCTGATGCCGGGTCGACGGCGGTCTACGCCCCGGGCTGCGATTTCTTGGCGGGAGACGACACCGATACTCGGGTGGGGGAGTTCCTTCCGGAGTCCAACGCCGCTCTCGTGACCGTCCTCGACGAGATGGCCATGCCCGCCACCGTCGACGAAATTACCGACGCGTTGGTCGAACCAGCCGACCCGCCGATCGAAACGTGGGCGGCCGTCCACGAGCGCCTCCACGAGGAGCGGCTGCCGGCACTGGACGCATCGGGAGCCATCGAGTTCGACGAAACACAGGGACTGGTCGAGCGCTCGGCGACGCCCGTCGACGGGACTCGCTCGGTTTCGCCGGCCGTACTCGTCGCGATCTCCATCGGTGTACTGCTCGTCGTACTCGCGTTCGGTGTGGTTGTGACGAGCGCACAGATCGAACCGCAGACCTTGCGCCGGTTGTTCTCCCTCGGCAGTGTGACGGCAGCCGCCGTCAGTTGACGAGCCGGCGGATCGTAAGCACGGTAAACAGCGACAGGATGAGTGCGCTCAAGCCGATTCCTGAGAGAAGCGAAGTGAACGGCATCTCCATCACTGCACCGAGGAGGATCGCGTAGGAGACGACCGTCGCGAAGATATAGGAATCCTGCCAGTCGGGACTCTCAGCGGCTGTCTCGTCGGGCGAGTCCTCGGACGGATCCAGCTCGAGGAACGTGTCGACGCGATCGGCGAGGGGCTTTCGTTCGACGATCCCGCGGTTCTTCTGATACTCGATCAGGCCCGCGTTGTCGAGTTTCGAGAGATGGGACTGGTACAGCGGAATGTAGACGCGCTGGCGTTGGGTAGACGTGAGTCCTTCGACGGTAGTATCGTGTTCCCACGCGGCGACCTGTTCTGCGACGTCGCGCATGCGTACGGGCCCGTTGGTGCCCCGGAGATACCGGAGAACCATCCGCCGGCGTTCGTTCTGGAGGAGATGGAAGATTTCGTCTTTCGAAAACGGTGGCTCCTCGGAGGGGTTATCAGCTTCGTCAGCCGGGTCCTGAGCGTCGTCGGTCGTCCCCTGCCCACCTTTCTCTTCGGAGCTGATATGTTTCGCTTTCATTTCGCCAGTCTTCCGTAGTCAGAGGGAGGTAATAAAGCATAGAAACCGTGTATCCGAGAATTACTGATTTTATGTATTTTCATGGAGCGATACCTGTATTTTCTGTGTTTTTAAAACAGCGATATTGGAGTTTATAGGGGCTGAGAACCACCATATGAACTATCCAATAGGGTATTTATTTCACGTCTGATGAGGATACATCGTTCGGAATCTTATAGCGAGTTTTGGATCGTTCATGACCGCGTGACGTTCACGAAATCCATTGTTGTGAGTGGGCGGCTATTCACTGTCGGCTTCGTTATGGTTCGGTGCCGATCCGACCCGATGGGTCGGGCTTATTCTGGCGATAATAAACCATCACCACCCGCTAGTGACGAGGAAATGAGCGACACCGACTGGTGGTTTTTCGATCTCGCGGTCGTCATCGCAGTCACTGGCGGGCTCACGTTCGGGATCATTTCGGGTCTCTCCGGTATCGAACGAATCGTCTTGACGATTCCCCTCGTCCTCTTTCTACCCGGGTATGCGCTCGTCTCCGCACTCTTTCCGGACGAACCGAACGACGAGTACCAATCCTTCGACGACGAGAAGACGGGACTCGGGAATCCGTTGCTGGTCAGTGGCGGGCTCGAGGCGATCGAGCGGACGATCCTGTCAGTAGTCTTTAGCGTTGCCCTCGTTCCCGCGATTGCCCTTTTCGCGACCGTAACCCCTAGGGGTGTGGCGTTGAAACCGATCCTCCTCGGTCTCTCCATACTCACCGTCGTCCTCGCGCTCCTCGCGATCGTCTCTCGCTACCGTTGTCCGGCCGATAGACGGTTCGTGCCGTCGATTACGTCGGTCTCCCCGTTCTTCGATCGCGGACGGCCGAGTCCGTACGAGCGGACCAGCCGTCGACCGTACAACCTGGCGATCGTGATCGGGCTCGTCCTGTTGCTCGCGAGCGGTGGGTTCGCCCTTGCGAATCCGCCACAACACGACGGGTTCACGGAGTTTTCGGTCGAAACCGAGAACGTCACCGGCGAGACCGACACGATGTACGAGTCGACCTATACTACGGGCGAGCGACAGGAACTGCAGGCGACGATCACGAACCGGGAACACGAAGAACGGACCTACACGACGGTGGCGTTGCTCCAGCGGGTGAGTTACGAGGAGAACGCGACGACCGTCCGCGAATCGACCGAGGTAGACAGGCGGACTGCGACGGTCGCTGCCGGCGACTCCCACGGACAGACCCTCGCGATCACGCCGTCGATGCGGGGCGACGACCTACGGGTGACCCTGTTGCTCTACGTGGGCGAACCGCCGGCGGAGCCGACGACGGAGAACGCCTATCGTGCGATTCACCTGCCGATCGAGGTGACATAGATGTGGCCGTGGGAACACCTCGCGGTCGCGTACGTTCTCTACTCGCTGGCCGCGAGGGCGATCGCTCGAGAGCCGCCCTCGGCGTGCGGGGTACTCGCCGTCGCCGTCGGGTCACAGTTCCCGGACCTGCTCGACAAACCCCTCGCCTGGACGGTCGGACTGACGGACGCCGGCTACTCCGTCGGCCACTCGATCTTCGTCGCGCCGATCGTCTGTCTCGGTGCGTACGCGGTGGCCGCCCGGTGGGGCCGTCGAACGCTTGCAGGTGCGTTCTCGATCGCGTATCTCTCTCACCCGTTTGCGGACCTGCTCAGCCAACTGCTCAGAGATGGGGCGGTCGATCCCCGGACCGTCCTCTGGCCGATCGCGTCGCCGCCAGCGACCGCTCACGGGGGGTTTCTCGACCATCTCGGTCTGTACGTCGGCCGGTACGTGAACCTGCTTCTCGCCGGCGGAATGACGCTGCAGGTCCTGTTTCAGGTACTACTGGGGCTTGCGGTGTTCTCGCTGTGGGTCGCCGACGGCGCGCCGGTCGCGGCTGACATGTGGCGACTACTGCGCGCCCGTCGGGCTCGCTGAGCGGGTTGGCTGCCCGCAGAAGAGTGTCTTGACTCGAGTCGCTTTGTGTGCTACTGTGTCCGTTCTCGCAGTCGTTCGATGGAGCCCGACCGGAGCCAGAGCGATCGAGTCGACGTCGACAACGGTACCGATCGACTCATCGTCGCGGTGGGGTGACCGGCCGCTCGGCCTCGAACTGTCACTGTTCTCGAGCCGCCGGGCAACGAAAGGGCCGCGATCGGTCGCTCAGCGACCGAACTACCGCCGACGAAACGCGACGGCAGAAGCGCTATTTCGCTCGTCGTCGAATCCGTGGCTCGAGTCCGATCCGGTGCCGCCGACGACGCCGGCCCGGTAACGGGGAAGCGATTAGCTCTCCGCCGGGGACGGCGTACACATCGTCACGTCGCCGTTCGTGTAGACCGTCGCTTGCTCCGGCCGGCAGAGCTGCGTCCGTGAGAGGTCCGCAATCCGTGCGTTCTCGTCCGGGTCCGTGACGTATGTGGCATCGGTCGACTGGGCCGATCGATAGACCGTGTAGTCGTGATCCGCTCTACCGCCTTCGGGAACCGTCGCGGTCGTCGTCGACGGATACGCGCCGGTCCGTTTGAACAGCGTCTGATACGGGTGGTCGGTGTGGAGTTGCTGATCCGGCCGGATCTCGTCGCCCTGTGGCGAGCCGGTCAGTTCGGCGATCGACTCGGCCGCGGCGAGTTCCGACTCGTCGTATGCGAGGCGCTCGTGGTGGTCGGAAAACACCGGATCGTCGGCGTTGCTTTCCGGGGCGAGAAACATCGCACCCGGATAGGCGAGGACGACGACCAACAGGACGGCGGTGGCGAGCGACGGCGACAGGTTCCCGCGCAGCGTCTGCAACCCGATCGCGCCGAGAATAGCCATCGGCGCGTAGAGGAACGCGAACCAGCGGGTCGGGATGAACGTCCGGACGCCGAACATCGGTAACCCGAGGACGAACACCAACATGAACGCCGCCGCCAGCAGGAGGGTAAACACCGACTGTTCGGCGCGTCGCCTGTGGACGACGTACAGACACCCGACGAACGTCACACCGAGCAGGAACAGAAAGCCCAGGACGTCCACGTAGGGGACGATCTGGTCCAGCAGCGTCTGTGCGGTCTCGGTCCCCGCCTCGCCGCCGTCGGACGAGGACTCGCCTGCGGTGTTGAGAAAGCCGGCGCTCTCCTTGAGCGTCTGCGTGAAGTAGCTCAACACGGTCGCTAGAAACGACTCCTGCCGGTACGGCGTCAGCGACCACACGAAGATCGTCAGCCCGAGGTTGAAGACGACGAGCCCGACGAGGTTGACCGGCTTTTTCGTTCGGAACACGCTCGTATCGAGGCGCGTGAGCCCGAACGGGCCGACGACGAACACGACCTGAGCGATAAACGCCGCCAGCAGCAAGACGAGCATGATGAACGTCGATACCTGGTGGGTGAGGATGACGGCGACGCTCAGCAGTAACAGCAACGAGAAGTCCCGGATCGAGTACTCGATCCGCATCACCCTGAGCAGCGCGTACAACATCGCGAGGAAGAAGACGAGCCCCAGACTCGTGGGAATGTGATGTGTCCCCCACCGCACGACGTGACTCGCGAACGCGTAGAGGGCCGTCGCCAGTACCGCCCACCGCTGTGTGACGAGCAAGTTCGTCGTCGCGTAGACGAGCAGGACCGAGAGCGGCATCACGAGGCCGACGGAGAGGTACAACGCGGCGCGGATCGGAACGTCGTACAGCAACGACGAGGCGGCGACCAGCAGGTGGTAAAACGGCGATCCGTAGTGTTTGTCGTGGGAGATCGCACTCAGTGACTCCTCCGTGAGGATCGACTCGACGAGTTCGCGATGAGTCCAGATGTCGATCCCGATGTAGCCGGGCGTCGCGTACAGCGCGGTAAACCGGAAGACGACCGCGAAGCAAACGATCTGGAGCAACAACAGCCCCGGATGGAGGTCCCGGTCGCTTGCGAAGACGATCTGGGCGACGACGAGCGTCCCGACGACGCTTGCCGCCCCGAAAAAGAGGGGCGTTCTGGCTCCCTGGACGACCGTCAGCATCACGAGTGCGGCGAGTCCGGCGAAAACGATGCCCGGAAGCGCCATGGTTACCGGCGACGGCAGGTTCGGGACGGCCCGCGCGTCGTCGCGCTGATACAGCGAGAGGAGATACAGCGCACACGCGGTCCCGAGGACGATCGGTACCGTCTGGATGTAGATCTGTGACGCGAGGAATCTGAGCGGGAACAGTACGAGCGCGAGGACGAGTCCGACGATCGCTGCGACGGTGTCGAGTCGCAACGGCCGGAGTTCCGACAGCGAGCTATACGTCATGACTGACCCCCGTCGGATAGCCGGTCGCTTCCTCCCGGTCGAGTACTCGGCGATACAGCCCGGAGAGACGCTCGCCGAGCGAATCGACCGATAGCCCGTCGACGGCGTCGCGACCGTTGGCTCGGTCGCCCGTTTCGACGATCCGCTCGAGGCCGCCCAGGAGGGCACCGTCGTTGTCGCTGACGATACAGTTCGTCACGTCGCCGACCGTCTCGCGGACGAAGCCGACGTCGGTCGAGACGACCGGCAGATCACACGCAGCGGCTTCCTTGACGACCATCGGACCGCTCTCGCGTTTCGACGTGACAAGCAGGAGGTCGCTCGCGTTCATGTAGTAGGGCATCTCCGCGTGATCGACGCCGGTGACCGTTCGGAGTTCGACGTCGACCTCGGCCCGCTCGACGAGTCGCCGAGCCCGCGGGAAGTCCTTCACCGCTCGTGTCCGATCGTACGGGAACAGCGCGACCGGCCGGTCGGTCTCCCACCCGAGGTACTCGCGCGCGTGCGCTCGAGACATCGGCCGAAACAGGTCGGTGTCCACGCCGAACGGAATCAGTTCGTGATCCGTCTCGAGTTCCCGCGACATGGGCCGGCTCGGGACGACCGCGGCGTCCGCCCGTCGGACACCGTACCGACTGACCGATCGGAGCCACGACTGCTGGCCCATGAGGTCCGTTCCCCACAGGGACACCACCACGGGCCGAGTCGGCTGTGCGAGCGCGAACGGCGCGACGAGGCCGTAGTTCGCATGAACGATGTCGAACGACGACGAACGGACTGCCGAGAGAACGGTCGGATAGAACCGTGCGTACGCCGCGGGCGACCGGCCCGAATCGCCGCTGTGTCGGCCCGGGACTTCGAGGACCGTGCAGTCGACGCCGCGATCTTCGAGGGCCGATACTTGCTGGTCGAAAAACGGTCGCCGCGAAGTAACCAGTTGGAGGACGTTCATGATCGGTCCGGGTTCGCTGCGGGAGCGGGTCGGTCGGCCGTCCGCGTCTGTGCGATCGTCTCGAGCTGTTGCACGACGAGATCCGTCACGTCGATCCGATCCGCGAGCAGGCGCTCGCGCCGGCGGGCCCACGTGTCGTCGGGTTCCGCGAGGACCGAGACCGCCCGCTCGAGGCCGCGGACGTGTCTCTCCTCGCCGGTGTACTCGAACAGGAGTCCGTACTCCGCGTCGAGTTCCGCCGTGTAGCCCAGAGAGAGGGGGTTCACGTAGACGGCCGGCGTGCCGAGGACGGCGGCCTCGGCCGCGGTCGTCGCCCCCTCGCTCAGAACGACGTCCGCGGAGGCGAGCAGGTCGTGCATTCGCTCCGGTGCCGTCGTGAACTGGTAGGACTCGAGGGCCGCCGGCGGCTCGCCCTCCGCGGTGAGCAAGACCCGCAGGCCCGCCGCCTCGAGCCGATCGACGACCGCGTGCGGGTCGTCGAAACCGCCGTGGCCGACGTCGTGGGAGGCCGCCCAGCTACTGAGCCGAACCACTGCGAACGACTCCTCGGGCGCGAGATCGACGGCCTCGAGGACGGTCGGATCGGGATCGAACCGCTCGGGGTGGAGATAGGCGAGTTCGTGATAGCCCGGATACGTCACCTGTTTCGGGCCGATATCGTCTCGGTAACACTCCGGCGTCGAGATCGCGTCCGCGAACGGATAGCTGAGTTTCGTGACGAGGGTCGCGTGTTCGGTGTCGTAGAAGACCAGGCTCTTCGCGCCGACCACCGACGCGACGTGGGCGGCGGCGACGCCGCCGATGGCCGTGATTACGTCCGGCTCGAGTCGCCGCGCCCGCTGGAGCAGTCGGAGTTCGTACGTCGCCTGGACTGCCGCCAGCGAGACCAGCGAATCGGCGTCGCCGGCCAGTACCTCGTGGTCGATGTCGTACGCCTCGAGGAGTTGGACGGCGACGTCGCTCTCGCGGGCGAAGACGTGGATCTCGTGACCCCGATTTTCTAGCTCCGCGATGGCGTGTCGGAAGAAGTGGACGTGACCGGGGTGTTGGATCGTTATCATGACATGCATGTCACGACACCCCCATCTCCGAACAGGCTGGAACAGCGGTTCCGCCCGGCGATGGTCGGGTGGCCGTACGGCCCGTCACCGTCCCGGTTACGTATCGCTGGTCTCGCATCGCCTCACAACCCCCGGTAGACGAATCCTGCATCGACGGCGGCGTCTTCGCCGACCGTCCCGGTCACGTCGATCAGTGCGGGGTCGTCGGTGAGTTTCCTCGCTACCGACTCGAGATCCAACTGTTCGAACTCCGCGTGGGGCGTCGCGAGGACGACGGCATCGAAGCCCTCGAACGCGAGCTGTTCCTGGACCTCGATGCCGAACGATTCCCGGGCCGCGTCGCCGTCGGCGAACGGATCGTACCCGGCGATATCGATGTCGTACTCCTGAAGGGCGTCGATGACGGCGTCGATCTTCGAACTGCGAATGTCTCCGACGCCGGCTTTGTACGCCAGTCCGAGTACCAGAACGCGACTCTCGCGGAGCGTCTTGTGACTCTGGTTGAGCGCTTTGATCGTCAGCTCCGCGACGTGATCGGGGACCGATTCGTTGACCTGCCGACTCGTCTGCATGAGTTCGGGGTCAAAGCCCTCCCGTGCCGATCGGTACGCGAAGAAGTACGGATCGACCGGGATACAGTGGCCGCCGACCAGTCCCGGTCGGTACTCGTGGAAGTTCCACTTCGTGCCCGCGGCCTCGAGAACGGCCCGACCGTCGATGTCCATGTTGTCGAGGGCCATCGACAGTTCGTTGACGAACGCGATGTTGAGGTCCCGCTGGGCGTTCTCGACGACCTTGCAGGCTTCGGCGACTTCGATCGACGGGGCGGGGTGGACGCCCGCGTCGACGACCGACTCGTACAGCGTCGCGAGGTCTTCCAGCACTTTCTCGTTCTGTGCGCTGACGACCTTGACGACGTCTGCGAGACCGTGTTCGTCGTCGCCCGGTGTGGCGCGTTCCGGGGAGTAGCCGACGAAGAAGTCCGTGCCGGCGGTCAGTCCGGACGCGTCCTCGAGTGCCGGGGCGAGGACCTCGCGTGTCGTCCCCGGGTAGACCGTCGACTCGAGGACGACCGTCGTCCCGGGTTCCATTTTCGAGCCGACGGTGGCCGCCGCGCTCTCGACGTAGCCGAGGTCCGGCCGCTCGTCGTCGTCGATCGGCGTCGGAACGGCGATGATGACGTAGTCGGCCTCGGCGATCGAGGTCGCGTCCGTCGTGTAGGAGATATCGCCGTCCTGAATCGCCTCGTCCGGGAGGTCACCGGTCGTGTCGACACCCTCCTGGAGTCGGCCGACGGTCACGTCGTCGACGTCGTATCCGATCACGCGGTAGTCCGACTGGGCGAACCCGACCGCAAGCGGCAGTCCGACGTACCCCAGTCCGACGACACAGATCGTCGCTTCGCGCGTGGACCGGTCCGTCGGGTGTTCGAGGGCGGTTCCCTCATCGCTCGTTTCGAACGCGTACTGGCCGCTCGTTCCCTCGTCCGCTGTCTCCTCCGTATCGCTGATTATCGTAGTCATGGGTGATGCGTTGTCGCTGGACCGTCACACGACCGCGTGCGACGGCGATGTCCGAAACCGATGCGCCCGCGGTCCGCACGCGGTCCGCGGGCCGTGCCGTAAAATCCGCAAGTCGCTGTCGGGGGTTTACTATACCGCGGCTAAGCGACTGCAAGCGTGAGAGGGAGTGAGACCGGGCCGTGTCGGGGTTGTCGACGGGATCGACCGGTCGAGCCTGAACGGCCGTCTGAGCGCTTAGAACGTTATTAAACTCGCCCATATGGATCCATAATGAAGGGGCCACGGCTCGGATCTCGAGTGCGGTCGGCGAGTCCACCCCATCGGACTCGATCACGCACCGACCGTCACAGAATCGCGTACTCATGGTTTCCCATCCTCAGATCGGTGTCGGCGCCCGGTTCGAATCGATTCACACCGTCGTCTCGATCGACGCCGGTCCGACGTCGATCTCCCACCAGGACGTACACGCGATCCCCCCCGGAGTCGGCGGTCGATCCGGTGGACCGTTGGCCGTGATCCAACTGCTTCGCGTGACGTCGTTCTGGGAAGCTACCCTGATCGTGATTCTGTCCCTGCTGATCAGTGCCCTCGTCGGGATTCGCATTGCAGACGCGCTGTCGGAGCGCGAACTCGAGCTGCCGTCGCTCGCGCTCGGTACGGATCCGACGGGAGCGACGGACGACCCGTCCGACGCAGCCACTGCCGACCGCGAGCCACCCGGCTCGTATCTCTCGCCCGAAACGCCACCGAGGCTCCTGAGCGACGAGGGGACGGTGGTCCGATTGCTCATCGCGAACGACGGCCGCATTCGCCAGCGGACAATCGCGGCGGAGACCGGCTGGTCGAAGTCGAAGGTGAGCAGGATCTGTTCCCGAATGCACGCCGACGGGACGATAGAGAAGCGATCGCTCGGACGAGAGAACGTCATCGTCTTCGCTGAGCGACCGGTCGGCGACGAGACGCAGTCGGACGACGCCGAGAGTCCGGCCGCCTGAGCGCCGGTCACTCCTGTCAGCGCCGTCGTCCGGGTCGGACGACGACCGGCGTCCCCGAACCGACGACCGGCGGCGACGTGGCTCCCGCCGTCGTCGGACCACGTCATCGGCGTCTGTAACGACGTTCGATCGTGTAGTCGACCCCGAAGCCGCTATTTGCTGCCGACCGAAGCCGATCGGGACACCGTTCGGCCGTTTCGTTCCGATGTGCCGTCCCTGTCGACGGGCACGGCTCCGATAGGTACCGTGACCGCCCCGTCGATGCACGACGCCGCTGGTCGCCGACAGTAGCCGCGGGAGCGACGGATCGATCACTGCTACGACAGGAGCGACTCGAGCAGTCGTCCGTGCTTCGTACAGGGGAAACAGGATCGGCTGCGGGGTCGGAACGCGGCGGACGAACGCGTCTTATACAGTCGATAGCCGGCGTCGTATTCGCGGTACCGTCTTATTCGTGCTATAGTAATGGCCGCTATCGTCCACGGGGGAAACGGAGCCCGACCGTCCGCGATGGGCGGCTCGGACCGGAGATACCAATGACACGGAACAGGACTGAACGCAAGGCAGCGGTCTCGAACCGACTCGATTCGTCCGTCCCGCTCGACGAGTATGCCGGTGCACACCGGCCGGGTGGTGCGGTGCAGCCGCCGACGGTCACACGAACGGGGGTGAGTGGCTAATGTGCGGTATTATCGCGCGCATCGGTCACGGGAACGCGGCGGAACCGCTCCTCTCGGGCCTGGAGAACCTCGAGTACAGGGGCTACGACTCGGCTGGGATCGCCGTCCAGAACGGGTCCGGCGTCAAAGTCCACAAGTGTTCCGGCGAGGTGTCCCGCCTCAAATCGAAGCTCGATTCCCAGCCACACGGGAACATGGGGATCGGACACACGCGCTGGAGTACGCACGGGCCCCCGACCGACGAGAACGCCCACCCGCACACGGACACCGCGGGCGACGTCGCCGTCGTTCACAACGGTGTCATTGACAACTACGAGGAACTCAAGGCCTCCCTCCGGGCGGAAGGCCACGAGTTCGAGAGCGACACCGACACCGAAGTCATCCCACATCTCATCGACGAGTATCGGGCGGAGACCGGCGACACCGAACGAGCGGTTCGTCGGGCGGTCGACGTCCTCGAGGGGAGCTACGCGATCGCCGCCATCGTCGACGGCGAGGAGGCGGTCTACGCCGCGCGAAAGGGATCGCCACTGGTTCTCGGGCTCGACGACGAGGAGTGGTACCTCGCCAGCGACGTCCCGGCGTTTCTCGAGCGCACCGAGGACGTGATCTACCTCGAGGACGGTGATCTCGTCGTCCTCGATCCGGACGCCTACCGGATAACCGATCTCGACGGCAATCCGGTCGAGCGGGCCGTCGACACCGTCGACTGGGATCCGGAGGACGCGGGGAAAGGCGAGTACGACCACTACATGCGCAAGGAGATCCACACACAGCCGACGGCCCTCGCGAACACGATCGAGGGCCGGATCAAGGACGGCGACGTCGCCTTCGAGGACCTCCCGGCCGGCTCGTTCGAGGACGTCGAGTGCGTCCAGTTCGTCGCCTGCGGGACGTCCTATCACGCCGCGATGTACGGCGGCCAACTGGTGCGCGAGGCCGGGATCCGAACCGAGGTCCTGCGTGCGAGCGAGTACGAGTCCACGTCGGGGCCGGTCGACGAGAACACGCTCGCCGTCGCGGTCACCCAGAGTGGCGAGACTGCCGACACCCTCGACGCCGTTCGGACGGCGGCCGACCGGGGCGCGCGGACGCTCGCCGTCACCAACGTCGTCGGGTCGACGGCCGCGCGCGAAGCCGACGACGCGGTCTACATCCGTGCCGGCCCGGAGGTCGGCGTCGCGGCGACGAAGACCTACTCCTCGCAGGCGGTCACGCTCACGCTGCTCAGTCAGCGCATCGCCGGCGACGTCCCGACGGCGACCGCCGCCGACGATCGAGCGGCGATGCTCGAGGCGCTCGCGGACCTCCCCCAGCAGGTCGAGACCGTCCTGGAGACGAGCGAGGCCGAACCCCTCGCCGCGGACACCATCGACAGCGAGTCGTTCTTCTTCATCGGGAACGGCCCCGCCCATTCGGTCGCGCTCGAGGGGGCGCTGAAGTTCAAGGAGATCACCTACGAACACGCGGAGGGATTCGCTGCCGGGGAACTCAAACACGGCCCGCTCGCGCTCGTGACCGGGAAGACCCCGGTGTTCGCGGTCGCGACCGGCGATGCCGACGGGAAGACGAAGACGAACGCGATCGAGGCCAAGTCCCGTGGCGCGCCGATCGTCGCCGTCGGACCGGACGACCATCCCCTCGTCGACATCGCCGACGCCCACCTGTCGGTTCCCGATACTCACCCCGTCTGGACGGGGCTGCTCGCGAACGTCCAGTTACAACTGCTCTCCTATCACGCCGCGACACAGCTCGACCGCCCGATCGACAAACCGCGGAACCTCGCGAAGAGCGTGACGGTCGAGTGATCGCCTCACGCGGTCGTTAACTCCTTTTGCGCGCTGTTCGATACCCGGTCCAAACCGAGAGCTTTCTCTAGCAGTGCGGCGACGGAACGATGGGACTGAGAGACGGAAGCGACGGCCCGACTCGAGTCGCACACGGAATCGCGGAGCGCCGACCGTTGGCTTCGGCCGGTGGAGCAGCGCCGTCCTCGGCGCGACGACTCGGTACCAGTGAGTCCAGCGAAGCGACATCGACCGCCACCTGAACCGGGCCCAGGTCATCGTCCCGTCCGAGCCGGCGAAAGATGCACGTGGCTAACGCGTCCACTCGAGGCGGCGGTGGCGGCGCGGTCGCTCACTCGGACTGTCGTACTCGATCCCGTCGCCAGATTCGAGACGCGAACGCGGCGGACGATCGCCGACCGATCACGCGTGGCTCCGACGGCGACTGTGACAGCGTCCGCGACGGCGGCTTATGCCCGCGATTGTCGCGTTCGATGTACGATGCGATCGGCTCGCGGTTCGACGGACGGAGGTTGAGGGTTGGCACACAGTGGCTCGACGGCCGATCAAGAAGACGCCGACCGAGTCGGTCGATCACCGGACTCGAGTGCAACGAGCCGGAACAGCAACAAGAGAGCCGACCCCGCGTGACACACCGAGACCGGCAGCCGATTCGATTACCCGCCGTTCGACGCGAGCGTCAGTGTAATCTCGTCGTCCGAGCCGTCGATCTCGACGTCTCGTGCCGTTTGCTCGAAGCCGTCCGCCGACGCAGTCACCGTGTACTCGCCGTCCGCGAGGGCCGTGAACTCGACCGTCCCGTCGTCGCCGACGTCTTTCTCGTCGGTTTCGCCGGTGGTTAGGAACCCGGTGTCCTCCTCGAGTTGTACGGTCGCGTTATCGATCGCATCGCCGTTCTCGTCTTCGACGGCCACTGACAGCGTGTGGCCATCGGTCTCGCTGTCGTCGTCAGTACCGCTACTATTGCTATCGTCGCCGGTGTTTCGTTGTTCGAGTGTCAACGTCTTCGTCACGGCATCGCCGTCGACCCCGACGGTCTCGTTCGAGGGCCGGTATCCGTCGGCGTTCGCGGTCACCGTGTACTCGCCGTCCGCGAGCGAGAACTCGGCTTCCCCGCTTCCGTTGACCGACTCCTGCTTGCTCGAGTCCGGTCCGGTGTCGACGGTGACGGTGGCGGTATCGATCGGCTCCCCGCTCCGATTCTCGACGACCGTCGTCAACGGACGGAGATCGTCGCTGGCATCGGTTTCGTTGTCGCTCCCGGTGTCCGCTCCACCGTCGCTACTGTTACCGCTTTCCGTCTCGCCGTTTCCGTCGCTGGTCTCGTCGGACTCGTCGTCGCCGTCGCCGCTTGTCGTGTCGTCATCCGATGGATTGTCACCGCCGTCAGTCGGCTGGTCGAACCCGTCCACGCTGTCACTGACCGAGCCGATGGCGCTGCTAACTGAGGCACCGCTTGCAGCGAGTGCCAGCCCGGCCAACAGGAAGACGATGCCGGTGACGGTGAGCAAAATCTGGACGCTGCGTTGAATCGATCGGGTTTCCGTCCGGTTTTCTCGGGCATTACGGCGCATTATCGGTGAACGAGGGAAGACGCTGCTGGGTGTTGCATTACACACTCCTCGACTCGCCGACTGCCCCGCTCGAGGAACGTCGGCACTGCTGTTCGTCCGAGACTGGTATTCGAGATATCATTACCCGACAGTTCACCGTCTACCGGTTCACTATACGGTCCATAAGTCCGTTTCAGTCCGAGCAACCGATCGGCTCGCCGCTGCTTCGGCGGTTGCGACAGTGCTGTCTCATCGCCTCGGGGCCGACACGGTGAGCGGCTACCCGGTAGTCGAACGAGGCGGACACGGTACCATCTCGCCCTCGACGAGGAGGGCGGGTTGGGCCGCGCCGATCCGCGTTGCTGCCGATTCGTTCGTCGGTGCCACCGCATGCGTGATCGGCCGCCCGGATCTTAGCCGGCGTCGCTCTCCGTTCCGTCCGCCGAATCGTCGACGAGTTCGAAGTCGGTCGAGCCGCAAGAACATCCGTCCTGCCCGATAATCTTGATTTCGCCGTCCGGCCACTGCCGTGCTGCGTAGACGGAGTTACACGCTGTACACGTCGCAAGCACCCGTGTCACGTCGTCTCTGTGTGCCATCCCCGAGGGTGAGTTTGCAAACCAACTGAATGAAAGTTTCTACTCCGTCGCCGGCCAAAACGAGCGGCGTGACCGAGGCAGTTCAGCCGCGATAGACGGCGTTTCCGCTCGCCTCGATCAGCGAATCGGAGGCTGCGTCCGAGACCCATAGTGGGATACCGATCGGAGAGTCGTGGCCGGCAGCGACCACCGGGCCAATGTGGAGTGATTCGGGGCAGGGGGCGGCGGACATGACGACTGGGAACGCGTTCCTACTCGTTGAGATGCGATCGATACCCGTTGGGTTCGAATCCGCGCCGGCAGATCACGCGCTTGCGACCGACGGTGATCGCACTGATCTGGTCGTCGTCTTCCATCCGATCGATGACGTCCTCGAGGCGGTCCTGTGCCCACCCGGTCTCCTCGCGGACGGTCGATTGGTCGACGCGGCCGCCGCGTTTGACGAGCAGTCTGAGGATCTTGTCCTCGTCGGGGAGTTCGCCTTCGTCGACGCCGTACTCGATCTCTTCGGCGTAGCTCAACGTTTCGTCGTCGGGGTCGTCGTCCGGTTCCTCGGTCGCCGCCGCGGACTCGTCCGATTGGGCCTCGTCGGCCGATCCGCTCCAGAGAGAGGAAAGCCGCGTCCAGAGTGTGTTGAATACCATGTGTTGATCACGCTCCGCTGGGACTACCACAGCTTGAACGCCCACCTACCTTGATTTTATGTTTTGTGGATGACATTGGTGTGTGCGGTCGGTTACGGTCTGACTATCGTGACGGGACCGTCGGCGAATAGCGACGGCCTTGCGACCCGCAAGTCAGTTATCACTTTCAGCGACCGACAGGCTTGCCGACTCACGCGATCCGACGGATCACGGATATGTCCCAGCCGGCTGAGAGGGCAGTCGTTCACCTTTCTCCCGCCTCGAGTCGACGCAGGGTCGAAACCGCGGGACCGTCTCAGCGGTCGCTCGAACGGACGGTCTCGAGGTACGTCTCGGCGAGCGCATCGAGCGCCTCGTGGGCGTTCGTCGAGTGGGGTGCCGTCAGCGGCGAGACGCTGATGCGGCCCTCGACGACGGCCCGGCGGTCGGTCCCCTCGGGGTCCGGGAGCGACTCGGGGTTCATGTCCTCCCAGACGCGGTCTTTGAGTGTCACGTGCGTGCCGTCTCGTTCGGCGTCCATCTCGTACCGTTTCGAGGGACGGGTAATCTCGATCGGGGCGGGCTCGCCGTCGGCCACCGGAACGTTGACGTTGAGATACGCAGCCTGGTCGAAGACGCCGGTCTCGAGTGCGTGATCGGCCAGATAGCGCGTCACGCGGGTCGCCTCGGCGTAGTCGGCAGCGGTCAGGTCGGTGTCGGCCAGCGAGGTGCCGTCGACGGGGACGTACATCGACGTGGCGATCGCCGGCACGTCGAAGAACGCGGCCTCGACGGCGGCGCTGATCGTTCCCGATCGGCCGAGAACGTACTCGCCGAGGTTCGCGCCCTTGTTACAGCCCGCGACGACCAGATCGGGGAACGGACCGAGTTCGGCCAGCCCCGCGACGACGCAGTCGGCTGGCGTCCCGTGGACCGCATACCCCAACTCGTGTTCGTCGACCTCGACCTCGTGGGAGAGCGAGCGACCGCAGGCGCTGCGGTCGTCGGCCGGGGCGACGACGGTCACGTTGGCGCGCTCCGAGAGGGCGTCGTACAGCGCCCTGATGCCGGTACTGTCGATCCCGTCGTCGTTGGTCAACAGGATCTCGAGGTCGTCGCTCATATCGCTCCCGTTGGACGGCGACGCGAAAAGCCCACCGCTTCCGGCGACGGCTCAGGCGATCCGGTCGACGATCGTCTCCTCGTCGACGACCAGGTTGTACGCGCCCTCGTCGTCGTTCCACAGCGCGAGGGCCCCCTCGAACGAACAGAGTTCGCCGTAGTCTGCCTCGAGTAGGTCCCGGTTGAGGGCGGTCTCGTTCGTGACGACGGCGTAGTGGTCGGTGTCTTCGCTGCCGTCGCTGATCTTGAAAAGCGGGTTGGCTCCCTCGGCGGAGAGCGAGCGGCTGAGCTTCGCCGCCACCAGATCGATCCGCTCGGTGACGTGGCGTTCCATCTCGGCCATCTTCGCCCACTCGCCGGTATCCAACGACGTGTCGATCCGCCGGCGGCCGTCGACGCGCAACAGCGAGTAGGAGAACTGGACATCGACGTTCTCGAACTCGCCGGGGGCGTGGTCGGCGTCGTCGGCCGGCGTCGCCTCGTCGAGTCGTCGCTGGAACGACGGGGTCTCGAGGTCGGGCCGGACGTCGAACGACCAGCCCCGATCCGACGGCGTCTCGCCGGGCCAGAGGCGAACGGCGGGGCCGTAGACGGTCACCGCGCCGCGACGGTAGTCGGCCGGGTCGTCGCCGTTCTCGTCCCCGTTGTCCGCCGCCACCGCGACCGCGTCGCGCTCCCAGAGCCGCTCGCCCTCGAGTTCCCGTTCGACCTCGCGCAGTCCGACGCTCGTGTTCTTGTCCGCGGGGGCCATCGCGAGGAGGGTCCCCTCGGGCGCAAGCGTCTCGAGGGCCGACCGGGCGACGGCGACGGGGTCCTCGAGTTCGCTCAGGACGTTACAGGCCAGCACGAGGTCGAACCCATCGTCGGGCGCGGTCGGGTCGAAGCCGGCCGACCCCTCGCCGTCGGCGGCCGCCGCGGGGTCGAATTCCTCGGCGGTGGTCCGGTGGATCGTCGGGTGGACGTTCCGGTCGGTCTCCGAGAGCAGCGTCTCGAGGACGTCGGCGGCGGCACTGGGTTCGACCGCGTGGTACTCGACCAGGGCGTCGTCGGGCAGGTAGTCACAGAGCCCGAGCGCGGGGCCGCCGACCCCCGCGCCGATATCGAGGACGCGGAGGTCACGACCCAGCAGCCCCCGGTCGGCGAGGTCGTCGAGCGCGTACTGCACCGCCGCGTAGTAGGCCGGCAGGTGATAGATCGCGTAGCCGGCCGCGGCGTCGTCGTCGTACTCGACCGATCGGCCCTCGAGGTAGTCGGCCTTGAACCGCCGGATCGTCGACCGCAGCAAGTCGCCCGAGGCACCCTCGAACCAGTTCGGTCCGTAGCGGTCGGCCAGCAGGTCCTCGAGGCGGCGTTCGTAAGCGGCGGGGAATCGCTCGACCGGGCCGCGATGGGGCTGGACCGGTTCGTCCGCGACCGGGACGAACGTGCCGTCGTCGCGCTCGATCAGCCCGAGGTCGGCGGCCTCCTCCCTGAGGAGTTGCCGGACCACCGCGGGATGGGGGTTGCCCTCGACGTAGTCACAGATCTCGTCGGGATCGATCGGTCGGACGTTGCGCAGATACTTCGCGTTCGATCGGACGGCCTCGCGTTGGTCACTCATTCTCGGACTCGTTCCGGGTATCGCTTGTTCCGTGCCAGTTCGCCGCCGCCTCCCGGTAGAGCGCGGCGAGTTCGTCGGCGTCGGCGTCGGCGACCGCGGCGGCGGCGTCGGCGACCGCATCCGCGCCGTCGAACGTCGCCTGAATGTCCGCATAGACCCGCGGCGTTCCCGCGGTCACCTGTCTGGCGAGTCGCCCCAGTTCCTCGTAGATCGGCGTTTCGAACCCCTCGGGGACCGGCTCCGCCGCGAGCGCGAACGAAAGCACCGCGGCGTGGGTCGCCGCCTGGACCGTCTCCATGGCGTCGTCGTGTTCGGTCGCCGTCGTCTCGACCAAGTCGTTGCCCCGGGCCGCGAGCCCGGCCAGCAACTCGTCGGTGACCGGCCCCGACTGCTCGCGGACGACGGCGATCGATCCGGGTGCCCGTTCGGGGGCGAAGAGCGGATGCAGGCTCGCCCGTTCGCGGTCGGGTGCGTGTCGCTCCATGGCCGCGAGCGCGGGCTGCATGACGCCCGAAACGTCGACGATCGCTCGCTCGGCCCGCTCGGACTGGGCGGCGATCGCGTCGGCGACCGTCGCCATCGGCACCGCGAGACAGACGGCGTCGTAGGTCCGGTCGCCCTCGAGGGCGGCGACCTCGCCGCCGACGGTCTCGGCCGCGGCCGCCGCGGCGTCGTCGTCGACGTCGGCGAACGCGATCCGGGCGTCGATCGCCGCCCCGAACCACGACCCCATCGACCCCGCGCCGACGATCAGTACGTCCATCGCCCGCCCCTACCCCCCGACGTTGCAAAAGCCGTTCGATCCGTCCGATTCCGTGACTGACCGCGACGGGCGGCCGCTCGAAACACACTTGCCGTGACGGCCCGACCCCGATCGGCGGCATCCGGTAGCGATAGTTCACCCGTCCGGTTGTCGTTGTTTGGGCCGAGCTACTTGAGGCCGCGCCACCGAAGGTCGAGCATGACACGGATCGGAATCGTCGGTGCGGGTGCCGGCGCAGCGGCCGCGACCAACGCGCTCGAGCGAACGGCACCGGACGCCGACGTAACGGTACTCGAGAAGTCCCGCGGGGTCTGCGGGCGGGCCGCGACCAGACGCCGCGACGGGACGGTCTATGACTACGGCGCGAACTACGTCAAGTCCGACGACGAACGGGTCGGCGACGTGCTGACCGAAGCCCTCGACACCGACGGGCTGGTCGATATCGAGGAGCCTGTCTGGACCTTCGACGCCGACGGCGAGGTATCGCCGGGCGAGGACCGCGACGATCACAAGTGGACGTACCGGCAGGGACTGACTCAGATCGCCAAGCGGCTGTTCGCCCGTAGCGACGCGACGATCCACCGGGAGACGCGGGTCGAACGGGTGATTCGGGACGCCGACGGCAGTACTGACGGCGTCTGGCACCTCGAGGACACCGACGGCCGGCGGTGGGGGCCGTTCGACGTCCTCCTGTTGAATCCGCCAGCGCCACAGACCGCCGAACTGCTGCGGTCGGCCGACTGGGAGAGCGACGTTCGGGACCGCCTCGTCGATGCCATCGACGCCGTCCCCTTCCGGACGATCTGGACCGGGATCTTTCACTACCCCTTCGAACTCGAGACGCCCTACTACGCGCTGGTCAACACGGACAAGGCCCACGAGGTGGGCTGGGTGGCCCGCGAGGAGTGCAAACCCGGCCACGTCCCCGACGGCGAGTCGCTGCTGGTCGTCCAGGCCAACCACGAGTGGTCGGTCGACCGCTACGACGAACCACCGGCGGAGAACCTGACCGAACTGGCGGCCCTGACCGCCGACCTGCTCGAGGACGACCGGCTGCGCGAGCCCGACTGGACCGACCATCAGGGCTGGCGGTACGCCCTCCCCGAGGCCGGCGTCGCCCGCGACCCCCTCCAACTGGCCGAGGCCGACGGCCTCTACTGTCTCGGCGACTGGGTCGCCGGCGAGGCCCGACTGCACGCGGCGTTGCGCAACGGCCTCGAGGTCGCCGAGCGCGTCGCCGACCGCCGGTAATCGATCACAACGCCCCGGCGACCGCGTTCAACACTGCGGTCTCGACGAACAAGACCACGTGATCGCCGCCCTCGACGACCGTCTCGCCGCGGGGCGTTATCAGTTCACCAGCGCGGCTGATCGCGCCGACGACCACCCCGTCGGGCAGGTCGGCCATCGCCGACTGAATCGAGCGTTCGAAGAGAACGCTGTCGGCGTCGATCTCGATCTCGAGGACTTCCGCGCGATCGGACTCGAGCATGGCGACGTTTTCGGTCCGCTGCTCGCGGGTGAACCGAGTGATCTCCTCGGAGGTGACCAGCCGCGGGTTGACCCCGACGTCGATCCCGACCGTCTCGAAGAGGTCGACGTACGCGGCGGACTCGACGACCCCGATCGTCCGCTCGACGCCGATTCGCTTGGCAAGCAGGGAGACGAGCAGGTTCCGCTCGTCGCTTTCGAGGGCGGCGACCACGATATCGGACTCGTCGACGTGTTCCCGGACGAGGAAGTCGATGTCCGTCGCGTCGCTTTCCAACACGAGCGTGTCCGGCAGACGCTCGGCCAGTTCCCGCGCCCGCCCGGGGTCGCGTTCGATCAGTCGCGACTCGACCCCCTCGGCCTCGAACAGCCGAGCGGTCTGGTAGCCGATCTCCGTCCCGCCGACGATGACGACCTCGCGGGCGTCCTCGAGGGTCGGTGCCGGCGTCAGCGCACTCGCGAACGACCGGACGCTCTCCCCGGAGCCGATCACGACCGCCGCGTCGCCGGCCCTGATGACCGTCTCGCCCCGAGGCACGACGACCTCGTCCTCGCGTAACAGGGCCACGAACGTCAGCGACTCGAACCGGTCGGCCGCCGAGACGGTCTCGCCGGCGATCGGGCTCTCCGGGCCGATTTCGAACTCGGCCATCCGGACGAGTCCGCTGGCGAACGTCTCGACATCGTGTGCGCCCGGCAGCCCGGCGATTCGGACGATCGTCTCGGCGGTCTGGAGGTCCGTACAGACCATGAAATCCACACCGAAAGCCCCCATCGATTCCTCCCAGGTGCGAAGCAGGTTCGTCTGCCTGACGCGGGCGATCGTGAACGGGTCGCCGACCGCTTTGGCCGCTCCGCAGACGACGATGTTCGTCTCGTCGACGTCCGTACTGGCGATGACCAGGTCCGCGTCCGCGATGTCGGCCTCCCGGAGCGTCTCGATGTCGGTCCCGTCGCCGCGGATCGTCAACACGTCGTGGGAGTAGGTGACCTCCTCGACCCGCTCCGAGTCCCGATCGATGACCACGACGTGGTGATCCTCGTCGAGGCTCGCCGCGATGTTCGAGCCCACCTGCCCCGCGCCGACGACGATTACGCGCATCGATGGCTCACCCGCGTTCGCGGACTCGAGACGGTGGGGCTGGCGCTCATATCCACAGTGTCGGCAGCGGTTCGGAAGTGGGTTCGGCCTGCTTCTCGAGGCCGGCGGGCGTCGTCGACCCGGCGGCGTCCTTCGGTCAGGGCATCTCGTGGACGGTCAGTTCGACGTCACGCTGGCGGCCCTCGATGTCCGCGACCAGCCGCTCGACGACCGTTCGGGCCTCGTTGAGCAGTTTCGGCTCGACCTTCCGGACGACCCAGTCCAGCGAGACGAGTCTGGGCAGCGAGATGGCATCCTCGTTGGCCGAGTGTGGATCGTAGACGGCCTCGAAGTAGATCCGGCTTGCCGTCTCGGCGTCCGGTGGTGCCGACTCCGGCTCGGGTTCGACGCGCCACTCCCCGCGGGCGTCGAGGTGGTTGACGAGTCGCCACGTGAGCGACGTCGGGGCCGAGATGTCGGTCACCCGCGAGCGGGCCGTGTAGCTGAGCTTCCACCACGCCAACTCGAGGTCGTAGACGGAGCCGACGCCGCCGTCGCCGTTGACGCGGACCTCCTTCAGGTGGTCCGTGTACCGCGGGTACTCGGTGAACGAGCGGACGTACGGAAAGACCTCCTCGGGCGACCGATGGGCGAGCGTGCTGAGGAGAATTCGGTCCACGGCGGCCGTACGACGGGTTCGAAAGTAAGGATTGCCATCCGATCGACGCCGTTGGCGCGAGCGCGCGCCGCTGTCAGCCGCTCGAGGGCGTCTCGCTCCCGCGGGTGTCGCCGGTCCCCTCGATCCCATCGCGGACCGCCTCGATCCGGTCGCCGATCGGCGGGTGATGGGTCGCCAGGCTGTAGAGCAGCCCCGCCTCGCGGCGCGTGTCGTTCGCGTCCGCGAGGCGTTCGAGGGCCGCGACCGTCGCCTCGTGGCCGACGCGTCGGGCAGCGTAGGCGTCGGCCCGGAACTCCTGCCAGCGTGCGAGCCCGCCCAGCAAGACGACGTGATACACCGCATAAAGGCCCATGAACGGCAGGAAAAAGCCGAGGAAGCCAAACGCCTCCTCGAGCGCGCCGAAGCCGACGAGGTCGGCCCCGGCGATCCAGACGCCGAAGACGGCGACGGTCAGAAGGCCGCGTTGCCAGAGGTGCCGGCCCGCGACGTGGCCGAACTCGTGAGCGAGGATCGCGCGCAGTTCGTCGTCGTCGCACTCGGTGAGCAGATAGTCGGTGAGAAAGACGTACCGCAGACCGGGGACCGTTCCCGCGACGAGAGCGTTTGCGGTCTTGGTCGATTCCCCCTCGAGCAGGAAGAGTCCGCGGGGCCGATAGCCCACCTCCTCGCAGAGCCGGTCGACGCGCTCGCGGCGTTGGCCCTCGAGCGGAACCCGATCCTGAAAGAGCAGGATCAGGTACGGCGAGAGGCCGAAGCCGACGAAGACGACGGCCCCGAGCCCGGCGAGCAACACTGGCAGCGACGATCCGAAGACGGACTGAATCGCGAAAAAGCCCGCCAGTGCGACCCCGACGGAGACGGCAGTGATCCCCATCACTGCGAGGACGCCCGTGACGACCCGCCACAGCGAGGCCGACGTGTCCCGGAGCGAACGCACCGTCGGGTAGGTGCCAAGCGCCATCCCAACGAGCGGCAGCGTCACGACCCCGAACGAGACCAGCACGATCGCGCCGAACTCGAGGACGGCGAAGCCGCCGATCTCGAGGCTGGCCGTTCCGATCGCGGCGAGTACTCGGTCGATCACCTCGAGCGCGTACAGCCCGATGATCGCTGCGACCGGGAGGGTGAACCCGCCGACCTGCTGGGCGCGGTTGAGGCGGTGGAGTCGGTCCTCGATTGGTTCGTCCGACGCCTCGACTCGAGTCGCATACGCGCGAAAGACGAGAAACGGAACCACCGCGAGTCCGATCAGGAAGGCGGCGGCGACGAACATACCGGAACTTCACCGGTTCGGCTCAAAATACTGTTGGGTGAGCCACATGACGGGGGTCGAGCCACAGCGTTCTGCGGTCCCCACGCGACTCGAGCCGAGCGGGTCTCGAACGCCGAGACCGGTCCCCGTCCGGCGTTGCGGTCGACGGCAACCTTCTATACACTGCCGGGTCAACGGGCTGCCATGCGAGACGTCTGTATCGTCGGCGGGGGCGTCGCCGGCCTCGCCGCTTCGATCTTCACCGCCCGCGCGGGACTCGACACGCTCGTCGTCGACGGTGGCGAGTCGATCCTCGCGCGCAACGCCAGCCTCGAGAACTATCCCGGTTTTCCCGACGGGGTCGACGCCCGGCGCTACCTGCAACTGAGCCGCGAGCAGGCCCGCACCGCCGGTGCCGAGTTCGAACTCGGGCGCGTAACGCGTGCGGAACCAGTAGACGAGACGGACCTCGAGGCGGGCTTTCGCCTCGAGACCGAGGGTGGCGAGCCGCTCGAGGCCCGCCGGGTGATCGCGGCTTCGTGGTCGGACAGCGACTACCTCGTGCCGCTGGACGTGGGTCGAATCCAGCGTGGGAGCAAGCACTTCGTGAACGTCGACGGGGCCGGGCGGACGGCCGTCGACGGTGTCTACGCCGCGGGTCGGCTGGCCGAGGAACCCCACCAGGCGATCGTCGCGGCCGGCCACGGCGCGAAGGTCGGCCTCGCCGCCGTTCACGACTCGGACGCGAACTTCTATCACGACTGGGTCACCCCCGAGGGCTATTTCACTGGCCGCGGCCGTGAGGTACCGCCGGGCTGCGAGGAGATCGACGACGACGAGCGCCTCGAGCGGGATGAGACCGCGAGAGCGCGCATGCTCGAGGCGTTTTCCGAGCCGGTAGACGAGGAGCCGACGATGCACCCGAGTGTTTCGGAGTAGTCGCAGACGTTCGATCTGTCACCGTAATCGTGGAGTCCTCGACAGTCGATCGAACCGACAGTCACGTCGTCACCGACTGTGCTACGGTTGCTACTCGCGTAATTCGTAGGTATCGAGCAACGTCTCCGAACCGATCACCTGCAATACGTCGCCCTTGTCGAGCGACTCCCCGCAGTCGCTCTTGTCTACAGTCGTCACATCGCCCTCCTCGAGGTCGCCGCTGACGTCCCACGTACCGCAACTTCCACCGTCCTGAAGCTTGATTTCCGTTTCACCGGCGGTCAGTCGCTGCACCTCGGTCAGGCCGATCGTGACGGTTCCGCTCCCTTCTTCATAGACGAACTCCGCTCGAGGGGGACTGTCGACGAGGTCAGTACTCAGCACGGTAGCGCCGAGAACTGCCATCGACATCGTGACCATCCCGATCAGGAGGACGGTCCCGATGACGACCGAGACGCCCCGGTCGTCACGAGATGATCGAGGTAAACGCATTGAACGCACTTACTATCACAGTCACTAACGGTTTTCGGTGGCGACTTCCGGAGGGAACGACGTGCGATCAGGGGACGACGGTACGCCTAAAGGGACCCCCTTCGAAGTACTCGGCATATGCTCGAGGGAGTCAACGTCGCGCTCGGGGTGACGGGATCGATCGCGGCCGTCAAGACGGTCGAACTCGCCCACGAGTTGCGACGCCGGGGGGCGACGGTTCGCGGCGTGATGACCGACAGCGCACAGGGGATCGTCCACCCTTGGGCCGTCGAGTTCGCGACCGAGAACGACGTCGTCACCGAGATCACGGGGGGCGTCGAACACGTCGATCTCTGTGGGTACGACGGCTGGGCCGACGTGTTCCTGATCGCGCCCGCCACCGCGAACACGGTCGGCAAAATTGCGGGGGCCGTCGACGACACGCCGGTCACGACCTGTGCGACGACCGCACTCGGAGCCGACACGCCGGTCGTGATCGCGCCGGCGATGCACGAACCGATGTACGACCATCCCGGCGTCCTCGAGGCCATCGACACCGTCACCGAGTGGGGGGTCGAGTTCGTCGATCCGCGTCTCGAGGAGGGGAAGGCCAAGATCGCCAGCGAGGAGGCGATCGTCTGTGACGTCGCCCGCGCGGCCGGCGATCGCCCCCTCGAGGGCGCGTCGGTCGTCGTCACCAGCGGCGCGACCAGCGAGTCGATCGATCCCGTCCGGATCATCACGAACCGCTCGTCGGGCAAGATGGGCCGGGCGGTCGCAAAAGCCTGCTACGTTCGCGGCGCGGACGTGACGCTGGTCCACGACGGCCCCGAGGTACCATACGCCGACGTTCGCGACGTCGAGAGCGCCGCGGAGATGCTCGCGGCGACACGGGCGGCCTGCGAGGACGCCGACGCGCTGGTGTCGGCGGCCGCCATCGGCGACTACACCGTCGCGGAAAGCGACGAGAAGATCCGCTCGGGCCAGGAGTTGACCCTCGACCTCGAGCCGACGCCGAAGCTCATCGACGAGATCCGCGCCGAGTTCCCGGAGCTGCCGATCGTCGGCTTCAAGACCGAAACCTCCGGCGACGAGGAAGCGATGATCGGGCAGGCCCGGACGACCCTCGAGCGGGCGGGGCTGGCCTTCGTCGTCGCTAACGACGCGAGCGTAATGGGTGAGGACCGGACGAGGGCGCTGCTGGTCCACGCCGGCGATGCCGCCCGCTACGAGGGGACAAAGGCCGGACTGGGCGGCGAGATCGCCGAGTCGATCGCGGCGGTACTGAGTGCGGACGAGACGTCGAAGTAATCGGATAGGTCGGTTCAGGAGAATTATATAGGTGCAGTTCATCGCCCGAACCGATGGGAATACGATCGGGTACGGGACCACACGCGCTGCCGGCCGGGACCGGTAGCACGAGGTGATCGCGGTGGCACAACAACACCGTCCGCCGGACGCCGACGCTGACGAGGCCGACGGCAGCGAGAGTGACCACGGTGACGAGGTCGACGATCAACTCACCAAGGGAGAGATCTTCGAAGTACTGCGCAATCAGCGGCGGCGATACGTCCTCCAGTTTCTCAAACAGGACGACCGTCCCGTCGAACTCGGCGACCTCGCCCAGCAGATCGCCGCCTGGGAGTACGAGACGACCCTCGAGGGAGTTACACCCGAACAGCGAAAGCGGGTCTATACGACGCTGCAACAGACACACCTCCCGAAGATGGACACGTCGGGTATCCTCGAGTTCGATTCCGATCGGGGCGTCATCGAGCCGACCGAACGAACTCGGGACATCAGCGTCTACCTCGAGATCGTCCCCGGCCGGGAGTTCGCCTGGCGGGAGTTGTACCTCTCGCTCGGTGCGATCAGCTGTGCGCTGGTCGCCGCGCTCTGGCTGGAGATCTATCCGTTGACCGCCCTCTCGAACCTCGCCTGGACGGCCATCATCGCCGTGACGGTGACGGTCACCGCCGTCGCACATATCTATCACGAACGCAACATGCGGCTCGGCCACGGCGAGCAGCCACCCGAACTCAGCTACGGCGAGCAGTAAGGGGCCCGAGACGCCGTGGCGACGGGACGAGACGGAGAACCGACCGGATTTCGACGCCTGCAATTCTCGTTCGCGCGTATCGTCAAGTTTTACTCCGCTACCGTCCCACCGACGACATGGATCAACTCAAGCAGTCCCTGCTCGAGGCCCCGATCATCGAGAAGAACGGCTATCACTACTTCGTCCATCCGATCAGCGACGGGGTCCCCAAGCTCGACCCGACCCTACTGCGTGAAATTGTCATCCGAATCATCCGGAAGGCCCAACTCGAGGAAGTCGACCGGATCGTCACCCCGGCGGCGATGGGCATTCACATCTCGACGGCGGTCTCGCTGATGACCGACATCCCGCTGACCGTGATCCGCAAGCGCCAGTACGGCCTCGACGACGAGGTCGCGATCTCCCAGAAGACCGGCTACTCGGAGAACGAAATGTACATCAACGACGTCCGGGAGGGCGAGCGGGTGCTGGTTCTCGACGACGTCCTCTCGACGGGCGGGACCCTCGCGGCGGTCCTGGACGCCCTCGGCGAGATCGGCGCGGAGGTCATCGACACGGTCGCGGTCATCAAGAAGGTCGGCGGCGAGAACAAGGTCGACGACGCGGGCTACGACGTCAAGACGCTGATCAACGTCGACGTCATCGACGGCGAAGTCGTCATCATCGACGAAGAGGGCGACAACTGAGACGTCTCGATACGTCGCGTTAGCCTTCGAGAACCGACCCGGACCCGAGCCGCCGCGTTACCGAATTCCTGTTTTCACCCCCGATAACGAACGCATCTGTGCATTTGTGTTCCAATCGGTGCAATAAACCCCAGTTCAACCTTCTCCCGTTGTCGGTAAGTTTATAATGATTGTCTTGGTTACTCATGTTTATGTCCGACATACCGGATGTATCAACTGTAGATCGATCGCGACGACAAATGCTTGCTCTCCTTGGTGGCAGTGCATCGGTCGGACTGGCTGGGTGTTCGGCCCTCCTCAGCGACGACGAGGAAGACGAGGAAACGGACTTCGAGACGACAAAACACGCCGAGAAAGCACAGGAGGCCTGGGAGCGCATCGTGAACAACCCGGGTCCCGACGCGGAAGAAACGCGTACTAAGGCGTACATCGATATCGAGGAGGCCGTGCGGGACGACATGGTCATGCTCCCGATGTACCACAGCAAGGGTGAATTCTTCTGGTACGACAACGTCGAGCTTCCCCGGCTCGGTTCCCTCGGCCGTCACCACGTGAAACATAACCGGACGACAGTCGAGGGCGATTCGGAACTGAACCTGATCAACGCTTCCTTCGACGAGCTGGACCCGATCATGTCGACGGACACCGCGTCCGGCGAGGTCATCGTCCAGCTCTACGACACGCTGACCAACTATCCGGCCGGCGTCGCCGAGGTCGAGAATCAACTGCTCGATTCCTTCGAGACGTCCGACGACGGGCTGACGTGGACGTTCACGCTCAAAGATGGCGTCCAGTTCCACGACGGACGAGACCTAACTGCCGACGACGTCAAGTACTCGTTCCGTCGGCTCGCCGAATCCAAGTTCAGCGAACGATCGAACTTCATTACCAGTTCGACGACCGGCCTCGGTATCGAACACGAAACGACCGACGACGGCGGTATCGTCCCCGATTCGCTGGCGATCGACGTCGTCGACGACCTCACGCTCGAGGTCACCCTTCAAGAGCCGAACCCGGCCGTCCTAGACGTCCTCACGCACACCGGATTCGCCGTCGTTCCGGAGGGTCTCGTCGGCGACATCGAGGGCTACGACGGCGAGGTCAGCCACGACGAGTTCCGTACCAAGATGGCCAACGGGACCGGGCCGTTCGAGTTCGACGAGTTCAACCCCGGGGAAGACGTTCGGCTCGTCCGCAACGACAACTTCTACGGGACCGTCGCGAGCGTCGAATCCATCCACTGGGAAATCAACGAGGACCCAGAATCGAAGTTCACCTACGCGATGGAGAAAAACGCCGACTTCTTCGAGATTCCGACCTCGTACTACGATCCCGGCCTCATCGACGCCGAAACCGACGACAACAATCGGGAGTTCGGTACGTACGGGGAGTTCGAGAACGGCGAGACCACGAACTACCTCGCGGTCCCCGAACTCGGCACGTTCTATTTCGCGTTCAACGTCACGAACGTCCCCGCACCCGTTCGAAAGGCAGTCGCGCACGTCGTGAACCACGAGGAGTTCATCAACGACATCCTCCAGAACCGCGGCTTCGAGGCGTTCAGCTTCACGCCGCCGACGATGTGGCCGACCGGACAGGACGGCTATCAGGACTGGAAAGACGAGTGGCCCTACGGCGTCAACGACATGCAACGCAGCGAAGCGAAAGACCTCCTCGAGGAGGCCGGCTTCACCGAGGACGATCCGTTCGAGATGGAAGCGACCGTCTACAAGTCGAGTCCGACGTTCCAGAACATGGCCGACGAGATCAAACGCAGGCTCTCCGGAATCGGCGTCGACCTCAACACCAAGACGACGGAGTTCTCGACGCTCCAGGACCGCGGTGAGGACGGCGATCTCGAGATGTACTCGCTCGGTTGGATCTGGAGTTGGCCGGACGTCGCGTACGGCCACTTCGGCTTCGAGCCGAAGAACACCGATACGTCGAAGATGCCGAACGAAGCGACCGGCTACTACCTCGACTGGCAGGCGAACCTCGAAGACGAGTCCTAACGGCGACGCGACCCCGCTGCCTATCCCCGTTCCTGAGACAAAACGAAGCAAAATATTCAGATGCATGTGGGAAAACTAAGCGAACGGACATCTATGAAAGATTGTTTGAAAAACGACCTCCGAACCGCCCGTAAGCACCCATGAGTCGGTGGAGATACTTCTTCAAGCGGCTCCTGCTCTCCGTACCGGTCCTCTTTCTCGTAATGACGTTCATATTCGTACTATTACGGATGGGACCGGTCGACCCCGTGGCCGCTCGACTCGGCCCCGAGGCGTCGGGAGCCGAGGCCGCGCGAATGCGCGAACGGCTCGGACTCAACGACCCTCTCTGGGAACAGTACCTTGACTTCGTGACGAACTTCCTGACCCTCGACCTGGGTCAGTCCTGGGTCATTTACGGTGACATGGAAGTGACCCGCGTCATCTCGTTTGCGGGTCCGCCGACGCTCTGGCTGGGGTTCTGGGCGATCCTGCTCCCGCTGTTCATCGGTATCCCGCTCGGGTTCTACGCCGGGTTGCGGCCCAACAGCGGGAGCGACTACATCGCCTCCGTGAGCGGTATCCTCTGGCAGGCGATGCCGAACTTCTGGCTGAGCATCATCCTCCTTGCCGTCCTTCGCAAGACCAAAGGCGGTGGCTGGTTCGGGTTCGATTGGTACACGTTCGGCCCGGATATCAGCAGTATCACAGGAACGCCCGATCTGACGTTCGTTACGGCGGCCGGTATCGATTGGAGTACGATCGCTAGTGATATCAAACTCATCCTTCCGCCAGCGCTGGTCCTCGGATCGGCCTCGATGGCCGCGGAACTCCGTATCGGGCGGACCGCCATCCTCGAGACGATCAACTCGAACTACGTCGAGACGGCCAAAGCAAAGGGGCTGACCGACCGCGTCATCATCTGGAAACACGTCTTCAGAAACGCATTGATTCCGCTGGTACCGGTCATCACGAACGAGGCGTTCCTGTTGATCGGTGGCTCGGTCATCGTCGAGTATATCTTCAACATCAACGGTCTCGGGAAGATCTTCTTCCAGGCGACGCTCCAGGGAGACCTACCGCTTGCCGGGGCGTTGCTGTTTATCTTCACGCTGGTCATCATCCTGTTGAACATCTTCCAGGACCTCCTATACACGATCATCGATCCACGAGTGGGGTACGAACGATGAGTATGAGTACATCCTTCGAACCGAACGAGACGACAGACGAATCGAGGCCCCTCCGTAAACGCGTCGCCGACAATCCCGACCCGGCGCGGTTCTGGTTGCTTGGCACCGCCGTATTGGTCGCCCTCGAGTTCGGCCGATACATGGGGTGGGTCTACCAGCTCGTGGGGGCAGTCAAGTACGTCATCGGCCTGGTGGGGCTGCTACCCAGCTGGATCGGCGACTCGGTCGGCGAGGCGACCGTTCCGATAGTCAGCTACTTCGTCAGCGACGCGATCACGTTGCTGTTGCTGTTCGGACTCTCCGTTCTCGTCACCAGATTCACGTCCTGGTCCGCTACGGACCGGTTCGATGTCGGTCTGAGCGATCGCATCGTCCGCTTCCTCGAGCGGGCCGTCCTGACCGCCGTTCTGGCCACGATCGCGGTTCTGCTGGCGTTCACGCCGGTCGGCGGACTCGTCGACGGCGCGATCGACGGCGTGTTCAACACCCTGTCGTCGATTCCGACGCTCACGAGCCGCGAAGTCATCTCCAATCAGGGCCACAGAACGCCCGGCGGTGGCTGGGACGGAACGTTCCTCGGCCTCTCACCGGCAGTGGCGTGGGGGATTCGTACGTTACTCGTCTACGGCTACGCGCTTGCCGTGATCGTCTGGACCTGGAAAGGGTATACGATCTTTCGGGAACACTACCGGCAGGCGGACTGGACGCCGCGTGACGACACGCTCAGTCGATTCCGATCCCACTACTGGGGACAGTTCGGCCTGATCGTCGTGCTCATGTTCATCGTCACGGCGTTGTGGGCACCGGCAATCAGTCCCACCACGGCAGACCAGAACATCGCCTCTCCCTACGAGTACGAGGTCGAGTATCTCACCGACGACGGCGAAGTCGCGACGACCACGCCCGGACAGGCGAACCTCAACAGCCAATCGAACGGGCAAAACACCATTAGTCCAATGAGTTACGACGACTACGACCGGTGGGCACCGCTGGGGACGACATCATCGGGACAAAACTTGCTCACCCATATTGCCTACGGCGCGCAGACGTCACTGGTGATCGGGCTGCTCGCGATCGGCCTCGGCGGACTGATCGCGGTCACGATGTCGATGCTGACCGCCTACTACAAAGGACTCGTCGACGTCCTGACAGTGATCGCGAGCGACACGATCATCTCGATCCCGGCATTTCTGCTCGTGATGATGTTATCAGTCATCTTCAACCAGGGGAATCACCCGATCGCGGAACCGCTCAACGGCGGACTTCTCCTCGGGCTGATCTTCGCGTTCGTCTACTGGCCGGGGATGTGGCGGACGATCCGCGGCCCGTCGTTACAGGTCGCCGAGGAGGAGTGGGTCGACGCCGCACGGAGCTACGGACAGTCACCGGTCAACACAATGCGTAAACACATGGCCCCGTACATTGCAGGGTATATAATGATCTACGGCTCTCTCCTGCTCGGCGGGATCATCATCTCCACGGCCGCGCTCTCGTTCCTCGGCCTGGGTATCGAAGGGTCGACCCCCGAATGGGGACGACTCGTCAGCGACGGGCGATCGTTCGTCGGCACGTCGTCGTGGCACGTCGCGACCATCCCGGGGCTGATGATCGTCCTCGTGGTCACCGCCTTCAACGCACTGGGTGATGGCCTCCGAGACGCGATCGATCCGGAGGCGGATACCGGCGGGACAGATGACACTGGTACCGCAGCAGCCGGAGGTGGTGGATAATGTCGGCGGAGACGGCAACCGAGCCGATCCTCGACGTTCGGAACCTCCAGACGGCGTTTTTCACCGACAAGGAGACTATCCGAGCGGTCGACGGGGTCTCGTTCGACATCCGACGGGGCGAAACCGTCGGCATCGTCGGCGAGAGCGGATCGGGCAAGAGCGTAACCGCCCGGTCGATCATGGGGCTCGTCGACTCGCCGGGACGGACCCTTCAGGGCAGTAGCGTCCGTTTCAACCACCTCGAGACGGTTCGAGAATACGCCTCGAAGTTCCCGGATCGTACCGTCGACCTCGAGACGGTGGCGGCCGACTACGACCCGGTTGCCCTGTTCGAGCGTGAGACGATCGATATCACGCCGGCGGCGTTCGGCTGCGAGAGGGCCGGTGACGTGCCGCTTGCGGACGTCGTTGCCGCCGGCTACGGCGACGAACTCGGTCTCGTCGAGGAGGACGACTGCGTGTTCGTCACGGACGGGAATCCCGAGACGCCGACGGAGATCACCGACGGATTCGTCGAGATCACGCGTCTCAGCGGCGAACCGCGGCGACGCATGCGCGGTGGACGGATCGCGATGGTGTTCCAGGACCCGCTGACGAGTCTCAACCCCGTCTACACGGTCGGAAACCAGATCAAGGAGTCCGTCCGGCTCCACCAGGGACTGCGGGGTGAAGCGGCGACGCAGGAAGCGATCGATCTGCTCGAGGCCGTCGGCATCCCTGACGCGCGTCGCCGCGTCAACGAGTATCCACACCAGTTCTCCGGCGGGATGCGTCAGCGAGCCGTGATCGCGATGGCGCTTGCCTGCGAGCCGGAGTTGCTGATCTGCGACGAGCCGACGACGGCACTCGACGTGACGATTCAGGCCCAGATCCTCGACCTGCTCGCCGATCTACAGGCGGAACGGGATCTCTCGATGATGTTCATCACCCACGACATGGGTGTGATCGCGGAGATCTCCGATCGAGTAAACGTCATGTACGCCGGGGAAATCGTCGAAACGGCCGGCGTGAACGAGCTGTTCTCGGATCCGAGGCATCCGTACACGCGCGGCCTGCTCGAGTCGATTCCGGGACAACAATCCGGAGACCGGCTCCAGACGATCGAAGGGAACGTTCCGACGCCGAACGAACCGGCGACGTCCTGTCGGTTCGCACCGCGGTGTCCGAAGGCGTTCGACGAGTGCGACGCCGTTCATCCCGTTCCGGTCCCGGTCGAAGAGGGGACCGACGATCACACCGCGGCGTGCTTGCTCTGTCCCGGCGACCGCTCGACGAACGAGGCGGTCGACCAGCATCGACGACGAAACGCGAGACGAACCGGAGGCGATACCGAATGAGTCACGAACTGAGCCAGGAGCCGATAGCGACCGAGACCGACGTACCGACCGACAGCGACGGCGACGTGATGATCGAAGTCGAGGGGCTAAAGACCTACTACGAGGACGGCGGCCTCCTCGGTGGAACGCCGGTCAAGGCCGTCGACGGTGTCTCGTTCGATATTCACCGTGGCGAGACGCTCGGCCTCGTCGGCGAGTCCGGCTGTGGCAAGACGACGCTGGGGCGAACGCTCCTTCAACTCGAGGACGCGACCGACGGCGAGGTCCGGTTCGACGGCGTCGATATCACGACCCTCGAGGGCGACGATCTCCACGAGTGGCGACGAAACGCCCAGATGGTGTTTCAGGACCCCGAATCGAGCCTCAACGACCGAATGACGATCGGCGAAATCGTCCGTGAACCGCTGGACGTTCACGAGTGGGAGACGCCGCAAGCGCGACGCCAGCGCGTCAAGGAGTTGCTCGATACCGTCGGTCTCCAGCGCGAACACTACTACCGCTATCCCCACCAGTTCTCCGGCGGCCAGCGCCAGCGGATCAGTATCGCCCGTACCTTGGCGCTCGAGCCGGACTTCGTCGTCCTCGACGAACCGGTCTCGGCGCTCGACGTCTCCGTGCAGGCCGAAATCATCAACCTGCTCGAGGACCTCCAAGACGAGTTCGGGCTGACCTACCTGTTTATCGCACACGACCTCTCCGTCGTCCACCACCTCTGTGACCGGGTCGCAGTGATGTATCTCGGGAACGTCATGGAGATCGGGCCGACCGAGGAACTGTTCACCGATCCGTCGAACCCGTATACGCACGCGTTGCTGTCGGCGATTCCGGAACCCGATCCGACAGTCGAACGCGACCGAATCACGCTCCACGGGACGCCGCCGAACCCGCGGTACCCGCCCGCCGGCTGCCCGTTCAGTACGCGCTGTCCGGCACGAATCCGTCCGGCGGAGTACCGTGATCTCGACGACGAACTCTGGAATCGGCTCAATACGCTTCGTGAACTGCTCAGCGAGCGCCAGCGCGCGGACCGCTCGGTTCGCGATCGACTCCGCGCGGCAGTCGGGAAAGACACGCGCTTCGGGACGGTCGAGGAGACCTACGACGAACTGTTCGGGGACCTGGAGGTGCCCGCGCGCGTCCAGTCGGTTCTGGACGAAATCGCGACTCTCGCTCGGGATCACAACGAGAGCGAGGCGATCGCCGTCTTCAACGAGGCGTTTGGCAGCGCCTGTGACGACGAACCGCCGGCGTATCACGACATGAGCGATGGTGGCCACCAGAGCTACTGTCACCGGCATACCGACGAGTATCGATCCCCGGATGCCGTCATCGAGAACCGCCACGGGTGACGATGCCACCGAGCGACGGGTTCGGTGACCGACTCCGGGTGTTCGGGCGCGTCGGACTGGACGCGATGACGTACGCGATCGCCGTCGCGACACTCACCGGTATCGGTGCCCTGATCATCGGCGTCGCGACCGGTGGCGGAGTCGTCCGTGCGAAGGCCCTGCTGTTCGTCGCCGGATGGCTCCTCCTCGCGTACGCGACGGTCCGGCTGTGGCCGACGTCTCCCGACGACGTGGGACCGCCATCGAACCGTGGCGTCGCCGGAGCGATACCGGCTGCCCGCGATTCGACGCGGTTTCAGTCGCTCGTCCGGTCGCTGCCGCCGCTTCGGTGGATCCAACTGCCGCCGCCGGAAAAGCGACTCACGCCGCCGGGGAAACTCCTGCTCGGCAGTCTCCTGGTGCTGTTGCTGTCGTTTCTCATGGAGACCGCATTCGGGGTCGGCTGAGGTCTCCATCTCCGGAAAGAATTAACCGGCTCCTCTGAGGACAGTGGGGTATGCACGACGATATCGGCGCTGCCGATCCCGGTTCGTTCCGACGCCGGGATCCACAGGGTGTCCAGACGGAAGCCTGGAAACAGACGCTCGAGGATACGGAAGCGATCGCCCAAGAGCGTCGCGACGAGGGCTGGGACGTCGTCACCGTCATGGCCGCACACACCGACACGGTAAGCCGTGACATGGGCGAAGACGATCGATTCGGACTCATGCACGTGATTCCGAACAACTACGTCGAGACCGTTACCGATACCTTCGACAGCGACGAGTTCACCGAGTATCTGGTGTATGGCACCGAGATAGACGGGTTCATGTTCGTCGTCACGGAACTGATCGACCCGGAGACCGAGCGATCGATGCTGATCCCCAGTCGATACGACCTCGCGCGCGCCGACGGCATGATCACGGCCGCCGAGGATGACGGTGCCCTCTATACCCACTTCAAGACGATCGACGGGACGATCCTCGGAACGTTCGAACACGACGAGTACGACCCCTTCATCGCCGGCAACGCATAACCGTCGGAGCCACCGTTCTCGTCGCACTCTCCGTGGCGTGAACCGCCTCGGGGTCAAGCCCCGATGCACTCGGCCTGCTCCGCCTGTAGAGCGACCGATCAGTGTAGTCTTCGTCCCGGTTCACAGCCGGCGTCCTGATGTCACGTGCGCGCGGGCCCGCGAGCGAATGACGAAAATTCAAGCGGGTTGAAACTCCCGAGTCGGCGACGCGGTACGGCGAACCCCAACGGATCCGTCAACGGGATGTGCCGTCGGACGACGATCGCGATGGCGCTTGCCTGCGTCCCCGCCGTCTCTCCGTGACGAGACGCCGTCCGGTCTCTCCTTCATGGCGGGTTCGCGCCAGTTTCCACGACCTTCCGTTCTCTCATCATAGATAGCATACGATGCTATGTTGGTAGAGAACAACACGCATAGTATGGCACCAACCGAACTAGCCAGCGAGGAGTGGTGGCAGGAGTATCGAGACGTCGTAAACGCAGACCCGGAGATGGCCCAGCACGGCCGCGACGCCTTCGACGAGAACTTCGTTATCGGCATCGGCGACGACCACTTCCTGCTGGAGATGCGGGACGGCGAGGTGCGGGACGTCCGGGCACCGGGGCTGGACGACGCGTGGTCGTTCGGCGTCGTCGGGCCGCGCGAGGCCTGGGACGAGTTCGTCAGCGAGGTCCCGGCGGCCCACCACAACGAGGTGTTTGCCTCCTTCTACCGGACCGCGGTCAAGGGCGAGGAAGGGTACTTCGACCTCATCGGCAATCATAAAACGATCTTCCAGAACTTCCGGTCGGTCCAGCGTGCGCTCGAGTTGATGCGGACGGCACACAACGGCGGCGAACCGCCCACTGTGGGGACGCACCGACCGGAAGAGCCGACGGACGAGCCCATTACAGGCCGGTACGTCACCGTCGACCTCAACGGCGTCGACCACCGTATCTACTACGAGGCCGCCGGGCCGGAGGACGGCATTCCCCTGCTCTGTCAGCACACGGCCGGCTGTAACAACCAGCAGTGGCGCCACGTCCTGAACGATCCGGAGATCACCGACCACTTCCGGGTGATCGCATACGACCTGCCGCGCCACGGGAAGTCGGTCCCGCCGTCGAGCGAATCGTGGTGGACCGACCAGTACGATCTCACCGCCGAGCGGTTCACCGACACCATCGTCGCCATCGCCGACGCGCTCGAACTCGAGGAGCCGGTCTTCATCGGCTCGAGCATGGGTGGCACGGTCACGCTCGAACTCGCGGACTGGCACCCCGAGCGGTTCCGGGCGCTGATCGGCCTCGAGGCGGGGCTGGTCACACCTGGGTTCTACATCCAGTGGCTCGATCACCCACACGTCAACGCGAACGACGTCAACTCCCACGCGACGTGGGGGCTGATGGCGCCACACGCCCCCGAGTGGGCGCGCCGTGAGACGCTCTATCTGTACGAACAGGGTGCCAACGGCGTCCTCAAAGGCGACCTCCACTACTACTCGATGGACCACGACTACAGCGAGTCCGTCGACGAGATCGACGCCACGCAGGTCCGAATGTACCTCATGAACGGAGAGTACGATTACCTGACCAACCCCGACGACGCCCGCGAGGCCGCCGACGCCATCGGCGAGGGAGCGACCGCCCACGAGATGAAAGCGACCGGTCACTTCCCGATGAGCGAGCGCCCGGTGCTGTTCCGGGCCTATCTCAAGCCCGTTCTCGACGACATCCGCGGCGTCAGAGACGAACCGGTTCCCGAGGTCTTCGCACCCGACGACGTCGGCGTCGACGCCAACAGGTGATCATTCATGACTGACCACGACTTCCCCGCCGATCCCCTCGAGGGAACGACCGTGTCGCCGCCACAGCTCATCAAGAACGCGCGGATGCTCATCGTCGGCTACGAGGCCGACCCCGAGGTGCTCGAAGCGGCGCTGCCGCCCGGCCTCGAGCCGCACCCGAACGGCCTCGTCCAGATGAACATGTATCGAGTGCCGTCGGCCGAGCAGACGGCCCATCTCGATCCGTACACCCTGACCTATCTGACGGTGGAAGTCGCCGATCACGACAGTCGCGCGGTCAGTGACGCGCAGGGCGAACTGCCGGTTCCCGGCCGGTTCTGGGTGGGCTACTGGACCGATTCGCCCCAGATGCAGGCGTACACCCGCGAGAACGACGGAATACCGAGTCTTCCCGGCTCGTGTGCGTGGGCGGAAGACGACGGCAAACTCGTCTCGACGCTCTCGGTCGACGGCGAGCAAGTTATTGAAGCCGAAGCGAGCGTCGGTGACGATCAAATCGACACGCTCACCGGCCATCTCCACTACTACGCCCATCGGAAGCTTCCGGACCCGACGGGGAGCCGCGCACAGATCAGCGAGCTCCTCGAGTTCCCGATCCCATTTGTCAGCGAACTGTACGAGGCCGACGTCGACCGCATCGACTTCGATTTCCCCGCGGAGTCGGGGTTCCAGCGGTTCGCTCCCGTCGACCCCCTCTCGACGCCGTCGGTCCTCCACGGGACGGTCACGTTCACCTACCCGCAGGGCCGCCGGCTCCGCGACTACCTCGCCGAAGAGCCGTAGGCCCACCGTTCGACCGCTTCGAGCGGAGAACAGCGGTTCGACCACGGCCGCAATGGCGGCTCGCGGCCGGGATTCGAACCACGGTCGGAACGATGCTTCCGCTGTCGAGCGCTCTCCGTGCGATACCCGTCACTCGCGGCTTCGGTCACTACAGAATACCAGGGGAGAGATTTGAACCGGCACTCGCACTTCGCTCGAGCGCTGTCCGGTTCAAATCTCCCACTGTGCCATACTCGACGCTCACGAACTTGCTCGCGTCAGAAGTATAGCGGGAGGTAGATTTGAACTACCGATCTGCGGGTTATGAGCCCGCCGGAATCTCCTGGCTATCCCATCCCGCTACCAGTTCATACCCGAGTGTGCTAGTTAAGGGTTGTGATTCGGTCGCCGTATGCGGGTTTCTACCGTTAGTCCTGATGGACCTGCCACGTGTAGAGACTCTCACAGGTGTAGTTGACGAAGAAGCCGATGCCGATGCCGACCATGTTGGCCAGGACGAGCCAGACACCGAACTGCTCGACGAGTACCCGTAACACTGCCAGCGTCACCGCTAGCCCGCCCAGCCGAACGATGTTCGAGCGAAGGAACCGCCAGACCACCGCTCGCGTCCCGACAGCACCGTGGCTCGCGAACGTCCACCGCTCGTTGATCGCAAAGATGACGATGATACCGAGTTCCCAGGATATGAGTTTTGCAATGATCCAGACAAGGGACGTAACGCTGCTTAGCGCGGCGAAAACGAGAATATCGACGGTCGCACCGACGAAGCCAACCCCGGCGAATTGGCCGAACCGGGTCGGTGAGAACAACGCTCGAACCCGCGTCCGGACGGCCTCTGTGAGGGAATCACTCATCGTGGATGCTCGAGCGTATTCCCCAGTGTCGGCGGCAACGATTTCCCTTTTGCGATCGATCCGTGAAGTTGACAGTCACCGAAAATAACTGATCGCCGCTCGGTTCCGTTGGCCGGACCGGCAGGACTGCGACGATGTTCCAGAGACGACTCGCGGCCGCTCGCTCGGTCCGATCAGATCGCTAGGTCGCTTTTCGCCCGGACGACCTCGACATCGTCGGCGTCGACCCGATCGACGTCGAGGAAATGTGGCGTGAAGTTTCGCTTCTCGTAGTCCTCGTACTCGTCCTCGTCGCCGACGGTACACCAGAGCTGGACCCGATCGGGACCGTGGTACTCGCCGTTGCGGTTGATCCCGAAACAGACCACCTCGGCCTCCCCCTCGTCCCCCTCGTACCGAACGATGGCCCCGTTGCGGATGCCGGGATCGCCGTGGATGATGAGCTGTTTCATACGCGAGCGTTCACAGGAGAGACGATTAAACGCTTCGGAGCGGTAGTGTCGATCCGTTCGGGGCCGGCTCGACGACCAATTGTGGAACCGACGGCCGGCGGCGACGGGGACGAACCAAACGGGTTTTAAACAGCGGTGTCTTAGCCCACGCCAAGTGAGATAACCATGCAGATGCCACGCCGCTTCAATACGTACTGCCCGCACTGCAACGAACACCACGAACACGAAGTCGAGAAGTCCCGAACCGGCCGTTCCTCGGGACTGAAATGGGACGCTCGCCGCACCCGGCGAAACTCCTCGTCGATCGGGAACTCCGGTCGCTTCTCGAAGGTGCCCGCCGGCGAAAAGCCCACGAAAAAGACCGACCTCAAATACCGCTGCAGCGAGTGCGGCAAGGCCCACCTCCGCGAGGGATGGCGCGCCGGCCGACTCGAGTTCCAGGAGTGATACCAATGGCAGGAAATTTCTACAGCGTCCGATGCAGTGACTGCGAGAACGAACAGACCGTCTTCGGCAAGGCCTCCACGGAGGTCGCCTGTGCCGTCTGTGGCACGACGCTCGCCCGACCGACCGGCGGAAACGCCGAGATCGACCACGAGATCGTCGAGACAGTCGAGTCACGATGAAATACAGCGGCTGGCCCGACCCCGGCGAACTCGTCGTCGGCAAGATCGACGAGATCGAGGACTTCGGCGTCTTCGTCGATCTCGAGGAGTACGAGGAGAAACGCGGACTGATCCATATCTCCGAGGTCGCCAGCGGCTGGATCAAGAACGTCCGCGACCACGTCCGCGAGGGACAGATCGTCGTCTGTAAGGTCCTCGATGTCGACGAGGGCTCCCAGCAGATCGACCTCTCGCTGAAAGACGTCAACGATCACCAACGCTCCGATAAGATCCAGGAGTGGAAAAACGAGCAGAAGGCCGACAACTGGATGGAACTGGCCTTCGGCGAGGAGATCGACGACGAGGTCTACACCGCGATCGCGAACGAACTGATCGCGGCCCACGGCGGCCTCTACGACGGCTTCAAACAGGCCGCCATCCACGGCGAAGAGGCCCTCGCGGACACCGACCTCGACGACGACGAGATCGAGTCGATCGTCGACACCGCACGCGAGAACGTCTCGGTGCCGTACGTCAACGTCACCGGCTACGTCGACCTCGAGAACCCATCGCCAAGCGGCGTCGACGGGATCCGCGAGGCGCTGGAAGCCGCCGAGGGCAACGGCGAAGTGCCCGAGGAGGTCGACCTCGAAGTAAGCTACGTCGGCGCGCCCGAGTACCGCATCGAGGTGCAGGCACCGAACTACAAGACCGCCGAATCCGAACTCGAGGAAAGCGCCGATCGAGCGATCGCCGCGATCGAGGGCCACGGCGGTGCGGGCGAGTACCACCGCGAGCGACGCACCGACGACGAATGAAATCGGACATCCGGGTGTGTTCGGCGTGGCAGGACGTCCACGACCGCCCGGTGTATACGCTTTCTGCGACCTGTCCGGAGTGTGGTGCCGACGCCGAAAACAGCGCGCCGGCACCGCTCGACCCCGCGGACCCCCATGGCGAGTACCGACGCTCTCTTAAACGTCGCAACCGCTGATAGGGGTATGGACGAACTCGAGATCGACGCGGTTGCCGAGGTCGAACTGGACGACCCCGTTCTCGTCGAGGGGTTGCCCGGGGTCGGACACGTCGGCACGCTGGCCGTCGAACATCTGCTCGAGGAACTCGAGGGCGAGAGTACGCTCGTCCGGCGGCTCTACTCCCGCGAGTTCCCGCCGCAGGTCAGCGTTGAGGACGGCGTCTCTGAGCTGACCTGCGCCGAGATCCACGCCGTCGAGGTCCCCGACGGTCGTGACCTCCTGTTGCTGACCGGCGATCACCAGGCCCAGAGCAACGCGGGCCACTACACGCTGACCGATGCCTTCCTCGACGTCGCCGAGGAGTTCGGTGCGACCGAGGTGTACGCGTTAGGCGGCGTCCCGACGGGCGAACTCATCGAGGAGTACGCCGTCGTCGGGGCCGTCAGCGACGAGTCGCTGCTCGAGGCACTCGAGGACGCGGGCGTCGAGTTCCGCGAAGACGAGCCGGCGGGCGGCATCGTCGGCGTCTCGGGACTCCTGCTCGGACTGGGCGAACGTCGCGGCTTCGAGGCGACCTGCCTGATGGGCGAGACCAGCGGCTACCTCGTCGATCCCAAAAGCGCCCGGGCGGTACTGGAGGTCCTCGAAGCCGTACTCGGCTTCGAACTCGACTACGAGTCCCTGGACGAACGGGCCGACGAAATGGAGGAGGTCATCGGCAAGATCCAGGAAATGGAACAGCAACAGGGGATGGACGTGCCGACCGACGACGACCTGCGTTACATCGGCTAGGCGGGGCTGGGACGCGTACCGGTCGATTTCTACGGCTGTTGTGCGAGACGAGGTTCTACCGGGCAGTCGTCTAATTCCGTGTCCGCCGCGAGGACCCGCTCGAGCGCCCGTTCTCGGGGTGTACGACCGTCGCGTTGCTCGACGAACCGCTCGCGTAACCAATCGATTCTATAGTAGCCGCTGAAACGATTCACACACTGATCGCAACGCCGTCGTTCGATCAGGTGTGCAATGACTTTCAGTGGCTACTATAGTCGGACGAAGCGGCTTCGTGGAACCAGCCGGTGCCAACAGTCGGTGGTGAGAACGGCGTTCGCGATCGGGAACGCCTGTAAGACGGCGACTAGCCCTCGAGGACTTCGTAGGAGACGTCGGCGTCGCGAAGCGCGTCGGTGACTCGGCCGACCTCGTTGGTCGTGGCGACGGCCGCCACATCGAGCCCGCGCTTGGCCCCGTCGGCGGCGACGGAGCCCGCGGCGAACGTGACCGTCGGATCGGTCCCGGCCTCTCGACAGGCGACGATCGCTTCGACGCCGGCAGCGACGACGAGGTCGGCGTCGGTACAGCGGTCGGCGACGGTGTCGGACTCGATCGCGCGGCTCCCGCCGGCCCGGACGCCGGGGACTTGCAGGACGGTCACCGAGCCGGGCTCTAAGTCCATGACGCCCTCGAAGCTGGTGACGCCGACATCGGTGCCGGCCGCGGCGTCCGTGGTCGCGACGCCGGTCGCCGGCCCCTCCTCGCCGGGCGTCGCGTGGAGGAGCCCGTTTTTCACCGACAGCGAGACGGTATCACCCTCCTCGATGTCGTCGGTCGCGATGTAGGCGGCCTCGCTCATCGCCCCGAGGATGTCGCCGGTTACGTGGTCCGCGAACCGGCGGATGTCGTCGGCGGTCCGGAACAGCCAGTCGACGCCTTCGTTGGTGACGTGATACCGCGACCGGCCCTCCTTCTCGACGAGACCGTCATCGACGAGTTCCCGGATGTACTCGCTGACCGCCTGACTCGTCACGCCGACTTCCCCGGCGATCTCCCCCTGGCTGACCGCGGGCTGGCGTTCCGCGATCTGGACGAGGATCCGAAACCGCGTCGCGGTGCGCTTGTTGTCGAGGACGTCGACCATGTGTCGATGGTTAGCGGGAGCGATGCAAAAAGGTACGCGGTCGCGCCGTCGGTCGGCCGCCGCGTCTCGCCGGACTGGAGCGCGGTCACGACCGCGAGGCGTCAAGTTGATAGCGCGAGAGTCCCTCGGGATTACGTGACTATGTCGCCCCTCCCAGTGACGACCGCGGCCCCCGGTACGGTTGTCGACCCCGTGGCGGGACCCGCGACGGTACTCTCGATGAGTATCGGCTCCGTTCCCCTGTCGGACGCCCTCGCCTGGACCGCGATCGGCGCGTTCGTCGTCGCGGCCGTCATCCAATGGTACGGGGCTACCGATCCCGCGCGATACCTCGCAGCGGGCGCGTGGGTCGTCTTCGGCGTCTTTTGGCTGACGCTTGCTCCCCACTACTACCTCGAGGTCAAGAGCCCGATCGAGACGCTGCTGACGGTGGCAGCGCTGCCGCTGTGTGCCTACACCGGCTATCTGCTTGCCACCGGCCGGGAGTCGCTGCTCCTGCTTTCGAAGGCCGTCGCGTTCATGGGGCTGATCTACCTGCCCGTCGAGACGATTCCGGTCGTCCGCACGTGGTTGATCGAGACGACCGCCGCCCAGACCCACTTCGGGATGGAGCTGCTCGGCCACAGCCCCGGCCTCGAGGAGGGGGCAAACGGCTATCAGAGCCGCTTTGCCTTCGATCCCGACGAGACGGTGACCGGCCGGACGACCTACATCATCACGGCCTGTACGGGTATCGGGAGCATGGCCATCTTCGGCGGCCTCATCGCCGCCGTCAAAGCGCCGCTCAAGCGGAAAGCGGTTGCCTTCCCGCTCGCGGTCGGCGTCATCTGGTTCCTGAATCTCGTCCGGAACGTCTTCATCGGGCTGGCTTCGCCGTGGGGCTGGTTCCAGCAGGATATCTTCGTCACCATCGCGACGGAGTTCATGGGCGCGCCGGCCGACCGGACCTCCTACATCGTCGCCCACAACTTCATCGCCCAGTCGCTGTCGATCGTCGCCCTGCTGGGTATCACCTACCTCGTCCTCCGCATCCTCCCCGAGATCCTCGAGCCCCTGGAGGACGTCCTCTACATCCTGACCGGCACGGAGTACGACCTCGCGGACGCCTTGGGCCAGGAGATGCGGACCGACGGCGGTGCGCGAACCGACGCGGGCGCGTCCGCCGACCACGATAGCGGACCGTCCGTGGACGGCGACGACGACGCGGATCGATGACCGACGGCGTCGGGGTCGACGTTCCGTTCGCCGTCCACGACCGGTCGATCTTCCTCCCGACGACCGAGACGCTCGTTCTCGCGGACGTCCATCTCGGCAAGGCCGCCGACTCGAGCGTCGACGCGCCGATCGACGACGGTGCCGACGTTCGCGACCGGCTCGCGGCGGTACTCGAGGCGACCGCGCCGGCGACGGTCGTCGTCGCGGGCGACCTCCTCCACTCGTTTTCGCGGCTGCCACGGGGCCTCGAGCGCGACCTCGAGGCGGTCGTCGCGACCGTCGCGGACGCCGGTGCGGAGTTGGTCGTTACGCCGGGCAACCACGACGCGATGCTCGGGGAGGTCTTCTCGGGGCAGACCGTTCCCGAGTACCGGCCGGACGGTGGCGAGACGGTGATCTGTCACGGTCACGAGCGCCCCGTGGAAAGCGCCGAGCGGTACGTCGTCGGCCACGACCACCCCGCGCTGTCGGTCGAGGGCCGCAAGCTCCCCTGTCTCCTCTACGGGCCGGACTGCTACGAGGGCGCGGACGTGATCGTCCTGCCGGCGTTTACCCGCCTCGCGGCCGGCGCGACCGTCAACGGAATGCGCGGTCGGGACTTCCAGTCGCCGCTGGTCCGTGACCCCGACGCCTTCCATCCCGCCGTCAGGGACGCCGCGACGGACGAGGTGCTGTGGTTCCCGCCGCTCGGACGGTGCCGACGGCTCCTGTAGTCACTCCACTCGTTCCGAGACAGCCGCTCGAGTCCGTCGGGCCGCGGGGGCGACGACGGCCACCTGAACGGTGACCACGAGGTTCCGGAAGAAGTCGCTGAACGTGATCAACAGCACGGCGGCCAGCACGATCAAGAGGAGAAAGCTAAAGAAGATGATCGCCGCCTGTCGCCCGGTGAGGTCCGCCCCCTCGAGGAGTTCGTCGATGGCCATGGATGCCTGTCGACGGAACGACGCCGAGCGCCGTAGTCGTTTGGCCGTCGAGTGACTGTCCAGTACGACACACGCCGGATGTCGGGCCGGATGTCTGCGGTCGCTCGACTGCGGTAGCGTCGCCGGCGCTCGGGTCGACCGTCGGCTGGCCGCTACCGCTCGAGTCGACCGACGGATCAGCCCGACAGATCGTCGATGACCGCTTCGGCCGCCCGCCGCCCGCTCTCCATCGCGCCCTGTATCGAGGACCACTGTGTGTAGTCGCCGGCCAGATAGACCGAGCCCGCGGGGTCGCGAGCGTCGGGGAGCCGGTCGTGGATCCCCGGCGGCTGGTCGAACTGCGCGAACGGGATCCGCTCGGTATGCAGCGTCTCGAGGTCGTCGAACTCCCGGTTGGGAGACCACGACTCGAGTGAGCGGCGGGTCCGCTCGGCCAGGTCTTCGTCGCTCGCCGGCTGCTCTCCGAGATAGGTCGCGCTGATCAACGTCGCGTCGGCCGGCGCGTACTCGGGAGCGACCGCGCTGTGGGGCACCACGTGGTTCGGCCCCCATCCGGTCGCGTTCAACAGGAGCCGACGGCCGGTCCCCAGATCGGTTCCCGCCGGCAGTGCGTAGTACTGAGTGACACAGCTTCGCGCCTCGGTCGGAATCGACTCGACCCCCGTCAGGTCCCGCGCCGTCGGCGGGTCGGTCGCGACGACGACCGCGTCGGCCTCGAGGGGTTCCGCGTCGGTTTCGACCGTAACCGAGCCCGTGGAATCGCTAGCGTCCCCGCCGTCGGCCGCGACCGACTCGACCGTAGTGCCCGTTCGGATCGTTCCGCCGACCTCGCGGACGCGATCGGCGAGTTGCGCCGGGATCGCTTCCATGCCGGCGGCCGGGACCACCGTCTCGCCCGCCGCGAGGGTCCGGAAGGTGTACTCGAAGACCCGTCGCGAGGTCGCCAGCGACCGATCGAGCGTGATCCCGCCGTAGAACGGCGCGACGAAACCCTCGATGAACCGATCGGAGAACCCCCGAGTACGGAGGAAGTCGTCGATCCGTTCGTCGTCCCCGGCGAAGATGTCGCCGGGATCGGTTCGCCGGAGCCGGTACCAGAGCCGGGCCACCCGGAGTGCGTCGCCCGCCGAAACGTACGGGTTCGACAGCGTCGCCGGAATCGTCCCCGGTTCCCTGAGCGGGTCCGCGAGCGTCGACAGCCCGTCGGGGCCGGCGACGGTCGCTCCCGGCGCGAACCGGCGGAGGTGCAGCGCCGTGAGGTCGAGTTCGCGCCGAACGGCGGGATAGGCGGTAAAGCAGACCTGAAAGCCCCGGTCGAATCGGAAGCCGTCCCGCTCGAGGGTGCGGACCCGACCCCCGGTCGTCTCGCGGCGTTCGAACAACGTCACGTCTGTACCGGCGGCGGCGAGGTGCCGGGCAGCGACGAGCCCGGCCAGCCCACCGCCGGCGACAACTACCTGCGGCGTCGAGTGCATAGCCGTTGATCGATCGCCGACCAATAAAAGAGTCGACCCAACAGTGCAGGACCGGGAGCGCCGGCCACCCGCTCCGCGGCCGCCGTGGCGAGACGCCGATTCGCCGTCGCGTTCCCGCCGCGTCTCACACGTCCGTCAGCAATCGAAGCGCGAGCCCGATGACGATGACGGCGACCCCGCCGAGGGCGCTGGCGATCGGCGGAATCGGGAAGACGAGCATCACCACGCCGGCGAGGACGACGAGCGTCGAGAGCTTGACCATGTGTCCGATACGTCGCCGCGACGGATAGGCCATCGGCACGCATTCACAGCGGGGCGCGAGCGACCGTCGAACCGGGCCGTCGTCCGACCGAGGCCGCGACGCGCGGATCGGCCGTGGCCACGCGGCCGCGGACCGCGAGGCGACGGGGAGGCGTTACGGGGTCGCGGTTGCCCGACTGTGGTTGCTTGCCGTGGCCGGTACGGTTTTGCCCGTCGCGGCGGCGTTGTCGGTATGGGAGCAAACGACACGGAGACCGAAGAGCGAGCGGCGGACGGCCCCGCGTTCCAGCCGGTCTTCGAGAACCGCGTTCGGTTCGCCGAGACCGACCAGCAGGGAATCGTCTTCTACGGGGAGTACTTCACCTTTCAGGACGAGGCCGTCTCCGCGTTCTTCCGCGCGATCGACTACGGCTACGACCGGATGCGCGCGGACGGCTGGCAGATCCACGTCGTCAACACCGAGTTGAACTACCGAACCGGCGCGGAGTTCGAGGACGTGATCGTCAACGAACTCCGGGTCGCGGACATCGGCACCTCGAGTCTCGAGTACGAGTACCGGGCGAAACGGAAGGCCGACGACGCGGTCCTGGCGGACGGCACCGTCACGCAGGTCGCCGTCGATACCGAGAACGAGGAGCCGACCCGGATTCCCGACGCGTTCCGCGAGGCCGTCGCGGCGTTTCAGGGCGGCCTCGAGACCGACGGCTAGCGCCGCTGATTTCGGTCGACCGATCAAAAAACGAGCCCGAACCGCGGATCAGTGGACGCCGACGTACGCCTCGCGGACGTAGTCGTTGTCCGTGAACTCGTCGTGCGGGCCGGAGAGTTCGATCTCGCCGGTCTCGATCAGCGAGAGCCGGTCCGCGTGGTTCAGCGCGAACGTCGAGTTCTGCTCGGCCAGCAGGATCGTCAGCCCCTCCTCTTTCTGGAGTTTCTCGAGCGCTTCGCCGATGTCCTCGATGATGACCGGCGCGAGCCCGAGCGTCGGCTCGTCCAACATGAGCATGTCGGGGTCGCTCATCAGCGCGCGGCCGACGGCGAGCATCTGCTGTTCGCCGCCGCTCATGGTCTCGGCCTCCTGCTCGCGGCGTTCGTCCAGCCGCGGGAACAGGTCGTAGACCATGTCGAGATCGTCCTGTACTGCCGCCTTGTCGTCGCGGAACTGCGCGCCCATCAGCAGGTTCTCGTGGACCGAGAAGTACGGGAACAGGTCCCGGTCCTCGGTGCAGTAGATGAGCCCTGACTCGACGATCTCCTGGGACGGCTGTCCCGCGAGATCGCGACCGGCGTAGCTGATCGATCCCTCGTAGTCGAGGAAGCCGGCGACGGCGTTCAGCATCGTCGTCTTCCCGGCCCCGTTGGGGCCGATGACGCCGTAGATTTCGCCTTCCTGGATCGACAGCGAGACGCCCTTCAGCGCGTGTGACTTGCCGTAGTAGACGTTGAGGTCGTTGATATCGAGTATCGCGGACATTAGAGTCCCTCCCCAGCGAGGTAGGCCTCCTGGACTTGCTCGTTCTCGGCGATTTCCTCCGGCGTCCCCTCCGCGAGGAAGTCGCCGTTGTTGAGGACGACGATCCGATCGACCAGGTCCATCAGACCGCCCATGTTGTGGTCGACGACGACCATCGACATCCCTTGCTCGCGGAACCGCTCGATCTGGTCGGCCAGTTCGGTGATCTCGGCCTGGTTCATCCCCGCGAACGGCTCGTCGAGCAGCATCATCTCGGGCTCGGTCGCCAGCGACTTGGCGATCTCGAGCCGGCGGACGTCCGCGTGGGGCAACTCGCCGGGCATTTCGTGGAGATGCTCCTCGATGTCGATGCGAGCGGCGTAGTCGTAGATTTCCTCCTCGCTGGCACCGCCGTGGAGGGAACGGATGCTGTTCGGGAGCGTGAACAGTTTGATGTTCCCGGCGACGGAGTACTGGTCGATCGGATTCGACTCTTGGGAGACCCTTGAGAGCCCCTTGTTGACGACCTGATGGGTCGAGTGCGACGTGATGTCGTCGCCGTTAAACCGGATTTCGCCAGCTGTCACGTCGTAGATCCCCATGATACAGTTGAATACCGTCGACTTCCCCGATCCGTTCGGACCGATTAGACCGACGATCTCGCCCTTGCCGACCTCGAACGAGAAGTCGTCGACGGCGACGAGTCCACCGAACTTCTTCGTGAGTCCGTTGACCTCGAGAACGCTCATTCGGAATCACCTCGGACGGAACCGAGCCGGTGCCAGATCGCTCTGAACAGCCCGTCGCGTGCGAACACGAGGACGAACAGGACGATTATCCACAGGAAGAGATACCTGACCGGCGTCGAAAAGCCGTGGAGTATCTGGTGGTTGAGGATCTCGAAGAGGAACGCGCCGCCCAACGGCCCGAGGATCGAACTCATGCCGCCGATGACGGCGATCGCGATCATTTCGATGCTGTTGTCGACGATGACGAAGGTATTCGGATCGACGTTCCCGGTGAAGCCGACCAAGAGGACGCCACCGATCCCCATCGGGATCGAACTGAGGACGAACGACCAGATCTTGAACTTCGTCGGATTGATCCCGGCGGCGGACACTGCCGATTCGTTCTCCCGGATCGCGATCAGGATCATCCCGAGGTTCGATCGGGCCATGAACGTCAACGCGAGCGCGACGAGCAGCATCGGGATCACCATATAGTAGTATCGCATCATCGGATCCCAGGTGAAGACGTCCGGTTCCCCGAATCCGGGAATTCCGCCGAGCGAATCGAACGCCGTTGTCAGCCGATAGAACAGGAGTACGGCGACGAACGTGATCAGCGAGAAGTACGGCCCCTGTAGCCGAAGCGAGGGCAATGCGATCACCAGTCCGACTACGAGCGCGGCCAACACCGACGCCGACGCGGTCATCCAGAACGAGAGCGTCGGGTCGACGTGAACGATCAGGAGGGCCGTCGTGTAACCGGCCGCTCCGGACAGTGCAGAGTGGCCGAAGCTGATGTATCCGGTGTATCCGCTCTGGATGTCCCATCCCATCGCGAAGATCGCCCAGATGCTGGCAAGCGCCAGCGTCCGCAGGAGGCCGCCCCCGAGGAGCGGTCCGACCATCGGGGCCCAGACGCCCGCAGTGAGCAGTGCGACGAGGCTAACGGCGATCGCACCGAATTGCAGTCCGGACATCTCTCCGAAGTACGGTCCCAACAGTCGATTGTAGACGTTCGCGACGGGGTCGAGTACCCGGTCGATCGGCGCTAGCAGCCCGTCGAATAGGCGGCCGACCGGCGTGAGGAGTTGCCGACGTACCGTTTCGGCGGCATTACCGATTTGGCCCGTTACCGTCGAGAGTACCGTCCCGAGGAGTAGAATCGTACTAATCATGTGCGAACTCCCTCCCGTACAGTCCCTGCGGCATGAACAGTAGGAACGCTACGAGTACAAGCAGCGAGAGGATCCCTCTGAGACCGTGCCCAAAGAACACGACCGTGAACTGCTCGAGGAATCCGATCACGTACGCCGCGACCACGGACCCTTTGATCGATCCGATACCACCGATGACGACGATCATAAACGCCAGTGCGAGCGGATTGAGCCACATGAGCGGCGTCGCACCGCCCGTCGAACCGAGAATGACGCCGGCCGCTCCGGCGAGCGCCCCAGCGATGAGCCACGTCTTCGATCGCACCGACTGTAGGTCGACGCCGGTTAACTGTGCCCCGCGCTCGCTCATCGAGGCCGCAAGGATCGATCGGCCGTCGTCGGTCCTCGTAATGTAGAACCACAGGAGTCCGATCGCGGCCCACGAGATGACGAAGCCGAGGAATTGGACGTTTCGTGGCCGCGCGTTGATCCCGTAGCTCTCGAGGTTCACGGCACCACTGACGAGCGTCATACCCAGCGGTGAGGTTCCGAACTGAATGAGGATGACCTCCGTCGCCGCGACCGCAACGATGACAGTCGCTAAGAACGTGATGACGACGTTTTCTTCGACCCAGCGAACGAGGATCTGGTAGAGTCCCCACGACAAGAGGGCGACTACGACGATCGTAACCGGGAACGCGACGGCCGCATGGACGCTCTGTGCGAGGACACCGAAGACGTAGGCTCCGGACATGATCAATGCACCGTGAGCGAGGTTCAGAGTCCCCCCGACGCCGAAGATCATAGTGAAGCCGATCGCGATCAGCGCGTAGACGGCGCTGATCAGCGTCCCTTGCACCACCAGCGTGGCGATATCTCCGAGCATTTCTTAGTTCATCCACGGCGGCATCTGATGCTCGGCGGTCCGTTGCTTTTCGGGGTAGACACACTCGATCTCTTCCGTTCCGACCCACTGGGTCATGGGATAGTTGGTGATTTTTCCGTCTTCGCCACGCTCGTCTTCGACGTCGTGGGGGTAGTCGGAATCCTTCCCGAAGAAACTGACCTGACCGGCGACGCCGGTGAAGTCGATATCGAGCATCTCGCTGACGAAGTCGTCGAGGTTGTCCCGCGTACTCGTCGTCTCGAGGGAGTCGACGACCTCCTTGAAGATATGAATGCCGTCGTACGTGTTGAACCCCATGTACATCGGCGCGCGGATCGGAGACTTCTCGGCGTCCTGATAGCGGCTGGCGTAGTCCTCGACGAAGGGTTGTGTCCGCTCCGTAATCGGTGCGACGCCAGCGGCACCGGACTGGGCAGTCGTCTCGTAGGTCGCGGCACCGTTGTACGCCGCCGGACCGTTGTATGACGGGAGCATCCCGGGAACGTGAACGCCTTCGATCCCAAACTCGTACTCGCCTTCGTGCCATCGTGTGAGCATGTCGCCACCATCAATGTGGGCGAAGAACCGCAAGAGGAAGTCGGCGTTCGAATCGTCGATGTCGCTCATCACGGGTCCGAAGTCGACTCCTCCGATCGAGAGGGCGTCCTCATAGACGATTTCTAAGCCCCGCTCGGACAGCAGATCGGGGATTTGGTTACCGAATGGCTCGGTCCACGCGGCCTGGTCGCGAAGGAACGCGACCCGTTCCCAGCCGTGTCGATCGTTGAGGTACGCACAGTAGTCGGCGATCGACTCGGCCTGGAAATCGGAATTAATCGGGCCGATGCGGAAGATGTTCTTGTACTTCTCGTAATCGGAACCGGTGTAGTCCGTGATGAGGCCCGGATCGGCCGACCCGGTAATCATAAAGGGAACGTCGAACTCCGCGGTGAGGTCCAGAATCGACTGCGTCGTCTCGGAGTTGAACGTTCCGACGAGGGCGTCAACGTTCTCCTGCTGGATGAGTTCCTCAGTCACGCTCTGTGCTTCGCTCGGATCAGTTCGCGTATCCTTCGTGATGAGTTCGGCGTCCTCGCCGTTGAAGCCCCCATCGCTGTTGAGTTCCTCAACGGCCATGTCCGCGGTCCGCTTGGAGCCGATTCCGAGCGGATTACTCATCGGCGCAAGGTGACCGATCGTGAGGCCGTCAGTACTGCTGCCGCCGAGACAGCCGGCCAGCGCCGTCGTCACCGCACCGGCACCTGCAGCCCCCAAAAACGTCCGCCGCCCGACACTACCGTTACCAATCTCACCTGAATCGATCGTATCGTTATCTTCGTTAACCATTGTGTGTCACTGAGTTACCGATTCTCACCCACCAGTTTCGAGTCACCCGTAATAAAGGTGAGGGAAGTTAGCAAGGATCTTGTGAACAATACACTAATGTGGAGTTTCTTACTACGGTACCGACAATACTTCGGTTCAGACGCTCTCGAGCGGCTCTTGAGAACAGTGAATACGTGTGGTGTTTGTGACTTCGGACGCCGTCAGTCAGCGGCTCAAACGATCCGTTCCGTGGTGTTCGGTTCCCGCTCGAGGCGATACGTGCCGCCATCGGCCGTGACGAAGCCCTCGTGGCGGAGGTGATCGAGGTGGGCGTAGGCCTCGCCGGGACCGTGGACGATGTGGATTCCCTCGAGGTCGCCGAACAGGTGGGCACTGATCGTCCAGGCATCGGCCGGCCCGTGGTCGGCCAGCAACTCGACGATCGTTGCCGCCCGCTCGCGGTGATGCTCGAGGATCGTCTCGGCGCGGGCAGTCGGGTCGTCGATGGGGTCGCGGTGGCCGGGCCAGGCCCGGTCGTAGTCGCGGTCGGCGAGTCGTTCCAGCGTGTCGACGTACTTTGCGAGGGGGCGCTCGACCCGGACGTCCGCGCCGCCGACGTTCGGGGTGTACACCGGTAGCAAGGCGTCGCCGACGAACGCCTCGTCCCCGCCGTCGATCTCGAAACAGCACAGGCCCGCCGCGTGGCCCGGCGCGTGGATCGTCTCGAGGCGGTGGCCGCCGACCTCGAGGACCTCGCCGTCCTCGATGGGCGTCGGCTCGGCCGGCGGCCCCTCGATCTCGGCTGACTCGAAGAAGGTACGCAGTTCCCGCCGGGCGTCCTCGGGGACGCCCCACTCCTCGAGCAGTTCGCGACGGTGGTCCTCGACGGCCGCGACGGCGTCTTCCGCCCCGGCGACGAGCGGAGCGTCGGCCTCGTGGACGTAGACGGTGGCCCCGCTTTCGGCCTGAATCTCGCCGGCCAGTCCGGCGTGGTCGGCGTGGAAGTGTGTGAGGACGATGTCGTCGATGTCGGCGATCTCGTAGCCGCGGTCGGCCAGCCCGTCGCGGAGGTCCGTTCGGACCGGATCGACCGCGATCCCCGTATCGACGAGCGCGAGTTCGCTCGCGGCGTCGTCGGCGAGAACGTAGGCGTTGTTCCGACCCTCGAACTCGTCGTTGCCGAGCGAAATTCGATCCATGTCGGCTACCCACATGTCCCCAGTTAATAATTGGCGCGGTAACGGATCGGGGGACCGCGACGGCGAGACGACCGGCCGGCTGACTCGAGCCGGAATCGGGATTCGGTCCGGCCGACCATCCCGACTACGAAGTTCGTGACCTGTCCTCACCGGCGAACGACGCGCTCGGTTCCGGTCGTGGCATCGCCCGGCGTCTCGCACTCGGCGGAGACTGTCATGCCCACCGACCGCTGCTGAGCGTTTTCCGTGTCGGTCCAGTAACTGACCCGATGACCGACTCACGCCCACTCGACCGCGTCCTCGTCGCCGGTGCCAGCGGGGCCACCGGCGAGGAACTGCTATCCGTCCTCCGACCGACCGATCTCACGGTCCGCGCGACGACGCGCTCCTACGGGAACGTCGACACGCTCGAGCGCCACGGGGCCGACGAGGTGGTCGTCGCCGACTTCTTCGACTCGGGCGACGCCGTCGCGGCCGTCGAGGACTGTGACCTCGTCTGCTGTGCGCTCGGCTCGCCGCCGTGTCTGCGTCACCTGACCGGCGGCAAACTCGTCGACCGGACCGGCGCGATCAATCTCACGACCGCGGCCGTCGCCGAGGGCGTCTCGTACGTCGTCCTCGAGAGCGCCATCGGCGTGGGTGACTCGAAGGCGGGGCTGTCGCTCCCGGCGCGGCTCGCACTCCGGGGTGTACGACGAGCCAAGCGGGACGCCGAAGCAGCGCTACGACGCTCCGGACTGGGGTACACGATCGTGCGTCCGGGACGACTCACGGACGATCCGCCAAGCGGCGACGTCGTCGTCGGCCAGGGCGGGGACTCCGTCACCGGCTCGATCCCCCGGGCGGACGTCGCACGGATCATGGCGGCCGCACCGTTTACCCCCGACGCACGGAACCGGACGTTCGAGATCGTCAGCCGCGACGGACTCTCGGGAACACCACACCACCGCGTCGACGTCGACTGGGCCGACGACATCCTCACGGCCCGACACGGTCACCGACACGCCTGATCCCCGTCGAGCCCGAACGGCGGCGTTCGCAGCAGATCCACCGCCCCCGACGCCGGCTCGTTGCATCGCCCCGGTCCGGCCCGGGAAACGCTCTTTTGGGGCCGCGGTGTAGCCGCCGTGAGGATGCCTCCGAACGAGATCGACGACGGGACCGCTCGGGACGCTCGCGGCCGACTCGCGGAGAAGGAGCTGTTTCTCCTTTTGCTGGTCGGCATCGCCGTCCTGATGGCGATCACCGGGTTCGTGTTGGTGATCAACTGAGTCAGGTGTCGCTCGTGTCGTGGCGGGTCCGATCGTCGGTTTCGATCACCCGCGCGGCCAGATAGGTCGCGACCGCGAGCATCCCCATCGTCGCGAACAGGATCGAAAACTGGAGCGCCGACTGGAGCGGATCGAACCCCCACGGGTTGAAGACGGCAAAGACGCCGACGAAAAACGCCATGATCAGGAACGGCAGCAGGTTGACCGCGAGGTCGAGCGTGACTTCGGCGTCGAAGGCGCGTCTGCTCATTGTCTTGGTCCTTGAGTGGGTTGTGTGGTTATCGGTCTGGACGTTCGTCCGCCGGTCGCCGCGTCAACAGCAGCCCCGCACCGCCGATCGTCACGAATCCGGCGACGACCATCGCCGCGCCGCGACTCGCGAGCCCGGAGAGTGGCTCGAGGGGTGTGATCGGCACCGTTCCGGTTCCGTGGGCGGCAAGTACCGCGCCGACGGCCACGAACGCCGCGCCCGTTTTGGCCGCGAACGGAAGCGGCCGAGCGACGTAGCCGGCATCGGCCAGGATCCCGGCGATGCTGGCGGCGAACACGACGAGACCGGCGACGGCGACGGGACCGAGGCCGACGACGATGCCGACCTCGGAGCCGGCGAGGCCGAGGGCCACGAGGACCGGCCATGGCCTCGTCCTGTCGGCCCGCTCGGGCTTGACGCGCTGCGTGTGGTCGCTCACAGGCGACCGTCCACGTCGAGGGAGTAGTATCTGGCCCTACCCCTCAGCGACCGTGACTGTCGTGAGAACGGATCCGAGAGGACTCGAGCGACTGTCCGGAACTCGTTCGTCGCCGCGAGTGGCACAAGAGTGCCTGCGGTGGGACGGTACCGACTGACATCGAGGGCCGGTCGCCTACAGCGCCGAGAAGACGAGCCACGGGACGATGAACATGGCCAGCGTCAGTACTGCGAGGATCAGCGCGTACCCGAGGCCGGTTCCTGCCACGGTAAGCCACGACGGATGATCGAATTGGCCGAGATCGACTGCCATACCGTTGGCATCCGGTGACGAACGCATAAACGTACCGGAACGCGCAACTCGAGCGGTGCGGTTCCGCCGCGGGATCGGCTCAGCGGTAGACGTTTTGATACCGTTCGCGGTACTCTCGGAGGGCGAGTCGGGCCCTGCGCCGGGAGGTAAAGCCGAAGCCGACCGCCGCGCAGTGGTCGGCATCGCACTCCCAGCGGAAGGTGTCGGAGTCGGGATCTCTCCGAACCGAGACGTCCGTCTCGCAGCGGGGACAGGTCCAGCCCCATCGCACGTCGCCTGCGTGTGTTCGCCGTCGGCTCATGCTGTCTTCGAAACACGTGGTGGCGGCGTTCGGAAACGCGTTCACCTCCACCCGTGGCCGCTTTATAAGATCCAGTCTGTCGGCGCGAGGACTCGCGAGAGCGCGTTCCGGACCGCTTTTATCGGGCCGTCCGCTACGGACACCCAATGACGAAGATCGTCGTGGTGGACAACCACGGACAGTTCACCCACCTCGAGGGCCGGGCGCTTCGCGACCTCGGCGTCGACACGGAAATCGTAGACAACGACACGCCTCCCGAGGACGTCGACGCCGACGGCGTCGTCCTCTCGGGCGGTCCGGACATGGACCGGGTCGGGAAGTCCGCTGACTACCTCGAGGCGGACGTGCCGGTACTCGGCATCTGTCTGGGGATGCAACTGATCGCCGCGGAACTGGGCGGCAGCGTCGGAAGCGGGGAGTACGGCGGCTACGCGGACGTGACCGTCGACATCGTCGACGACGACGACCCGCTGACGGGCTCGCTACACCCCGAGACCCGCGTCTGGGCGAGCCACGCCGACGAGGTCACGGAACTGCCCGAAGGGTTCGAGCTGACCGGCCAAAGCGACGTCTGTGACGTCGAGGCGATGAGCGACACCGACCGCGACCTCTACGGCGTCCAGTGGCACCCGGAGGTCGCCCACACCGAGGAGGGCGAGGAGATCTTCGAGAACTTTCTGGCGATCTGCGAGTCGCGGTAGGCGTCGTCGGCCCTGCTCGAGCGCCGCCCGTCGGGCTGGATCGCAGCGCTTGCGAAGACCGCTGTAAACGTCGCCAGCCGACCGACCGGCTTCGAACGGCATCTCACCGTCTCGTAAAGGGGAAAATTTATGATATCTATATGAGTTATTTCACGCGATGGGCGTCCGGAGCCGACGCGATCTCCTCTGTGCGACGACCGCGCTGCTCGCGAGCAGTGCCGGCTGTACGACCGAATCGGAAGTGGCGCAGTTCCTCGAGGATCGGAGCCCAACGTGTGAGACGAACTGCGAGGACCGCGACCCCGAAACGACGGTCGTCCGAGGACCGACACGACCGGTCGAATTCGACAAGACGAATGGGGTGGGCTACTGGTCCGCCGATCTAAGTATCCTCTCGTCCCAGCCGGCACGGTATCTCGTCTGGGGCGAGCAGTTCGTCGACGACCTCACGTTCGCCGACGACGGTGCCGGCGACGACGTGGCGGCATTCCTTCGGGAGACGGCCTACGACGAAGCGTCAGTCGCCATAGTGCAGTTGGAGATCGGGACTTGTCGCCGCGTGGAACCGCGTGCCGTCTCGTGGAGCGACGACCGCCTTACCATATCCCTCTGTCTCCCGCTCTACAAGTATGACGTCGACTGTGACGCCGACGGGAAGGAGTGGGTTGCGGCGCTCGTCCGCGTGCCGGACACGTTGAATCCGATCGATATCGGTGACCAGTTCGACGTGACCGTTCCGGACGACTGCGGCTCGTTGGCCGACGCAGCCGAGGAGTCGAACGATACCGACGGGACGACCCCCGGCAACGAAACGGCCGCGGAGGGCGGCGAGACATGACGTTCGGCAGCGATCGATCCAGTATCGTCACGTCACGACGCGCGCTTCTCGGGACGGTGGGATCCCTCGCGGTCTCGCTCGCCGGCTGTAGCGTGCTCCCCGGATTCTCCGCCTCGCTCGACGGCGACCGCCTCGCCGCGCTCGTCGACGATACCGCCCGCCCGACCGTCAGTCACGGGCTTGGCCTGTCGGTGACCGACGAGTACCGCCGGGCCAGCGCGCGACGAGTCGAGATGTTACTCGAGCCGATCCCGGAACCGGTCGGTGCCGAAACGGTTCCCAACGGGGTGATCCGACGGCGGCTCGAGTCCGCGCGAGAAACCGCACGTGAACACGCCGAAGCGGTAGCCGACGAACCGACGATCGGGGCTCGTCTCGAGCGCCTTCGGCTGGCCCGACGGAGCGCTGCCGACGCGGCCGGCATCTGGGCAGCGATCGATGAGGGACGCACCCGATCGGAGATCCTCGAGGCGACGGACGCACAACGAACGAGCCTCGAGTCGTTCGACGAGGAGCGGGTGTTTCTCGTCGGTTCGGACCCGATCGCGGCGGTATGGACCCACGCCGATGTCGCTTCGCTGCTTGATACTGCGGCCGACGAACTGGCGTCGGTATCGGACGTCGACGAGCCGGCTCCGTCGCTCGCTGTCGGCGCGATGGCCGCTCGTCTTGAGGCCAGCCGTGCGGCATTCGAGGACGCGTCACATGTCTACGAGACGCTCGTCGACTCGCTCGAGGACGCCGAGCGAGCGGCGCTTTCCGAGGCTGCGGCGTCGCTCGCCGATCGTCGGTCTGACAGACGGGAGGTGTTGCCCGACCCGGTGTCGGCCGACCCCCACGAGTACGTCGACCGGGATATCGAACCGGAATCGACATCCGCAACGGTACTGGAGTTCGCATTATACGAGAGCCGAAACGTGGGGGATGGCACCCCCATCGGGGAACCGGCCCGTTACGTCCGGGACGCCGCCCGAAATCTCGTCGCTATCGAGGGGTTCGAGCGCCTCCGGTCGCGGATCGAAACGGGAGACCCGATCGTGATCGAGACGGTCGACGACGTGGCCGACCGGCGAAACGACGCGATCACCGCGATCGAATCGCTGCTCGAGGCAGGAGCGCTCGAGCGCTGGGTAGCGTCGAACCTGTGTGAGCGACTCGAGCGTGCCGATCAGCTCCTGCGGGAAGCCACCGGGCAGTCGGTCGAGTTGAACGCCGTTCGGACGCCGGTTGCCCTGTACTGCCTGACGGCCGGCATGGCCCGCGCGACACCCGACATCGTCGCTGTCCTCCGTGAGGTCCTCTCGTAACGCTCGAGGGCGCGATTGAGGACGGGGAGAAACCGCGAGTCGAGTTGGCCTGCCAGGCGATCGGGAGCATCCGCCGTCGATCCAACCGAGACGCTATCCCGTTGGGTGGTGGTCGCCGGCGGGTGTCGGCCCGACCGTCACGCTCTTGCCGGTCCGCCCGAACATGAGAGACGATGACAGTCGACACTGTCGGCCGATTCGAACGCGCGCTCGAGGGACTCGAGGTGGGCCTCGAGCGCGTGTCGGCCGCCGACGCGAGCGAGCGGATCGAACGGATCGTCGAAGTGCCGGCAGTCGGCGCGTCACTGCCGTTCGAGGGCGTCTCGCTCCCCGCGAGCGTGACGACCGAGCCGACGGCGGGAGAACTCGAGGCGGCCCGGACCGGCGTCACTCCGGTCGGGTTCGCCGTCGCGGAGTACGGCACCGTCGCGGTCGAGTCGACGGCCGACGGGGCGGAGCCGATCAGCCTCTACCCGGACCGCCACGTCGCCGTCGTCGCCGAGAGCGACGTCGTCCCCGATCTGAGTGCTGGCTTCGAGCGGCTGGCCGAGGGCTTCGACGCGGGCCGGGACAGCGTCGTCTTCGCGACCGGCCGGAGCGCGACCGCCGACATGGGCGACCTCGTCCACGGGGTCCACGGCCCCGGCGATGTCGACGTGATCGTCCTGGAGGACCGATAAGATGGCACAACGATCGCGCGCCGGGACGGCCGATCGCATCCGCCACCTGCTCGAGACCGAGGGCGAAGCTATCCACGCACAGGCCAGTCACTCGAACGAGCGCCGCAATGTGACCTACGAGGCGACCGACGACATCGAGGAACTGCGAACCGAGGCCAGGGCGATCAAGGAAGACGCCATCGATCGGCTGCCGGACCTGATCGAGACGGTCCGCGAGGCCGTCGAGGCGAACGGCGGCACGGTCTACGTCGCCGACGACGCCGCGGACGCGAACGCCTACGTGGCCGACGTGGTCGAGAACCGGACCGAGGAGAACGGGGTGGCCGGGGAGACCGACACGCCGTCGGTCGTCAAATCGAAGTCAATGACGACCGAGGAGATCGACCTCAACGACGCGCTCGCGGCCGAGGGGATCGACGTCACGGAGACCGACCTCGGCGAGTGGGTTCTCCAAGTCGCGGACGATACGCCCTCCCACATCGTCGGCCCGGCGATGCACATCTCCCGCGCGGAGATCGCCGAACTGTTCAACGAGCGATTCGACCCCGACGAGCCGTTCGAGACCGCCGAAGAACTCACGCGGTTCGCCCGGGACCACCTCGGCGAGATCATTACCGACGCCGATGTCGGGATCACCGGCGCGAACTTCGTTGTCGCCGACAGCGGGACGATCACCCTCGTGACCAACGAGGGCAACGCCCGCAAGTGTGCGGTCACGCCCGACACCCACGTCGCGGTCGCCGGCGTCGAGAAACTGATCCCGACGCTGTCGGACCTCGAGCCGTTCGTCGACATCATCGCCAAGAGCGCGACCGGCCAGCCGATCTCCCAGTACGTGACGATGCTGTCGCCGCCGACGGACTCGCCGACGCTCGATTTCGACTCGCCGGACGAGCCGATTACGGGCGGCGACGCGGCGGACGACACGGGCGCGCCCGACGGAACCGGCGACCCGGACCGCGACTTCCACCTCGTCCTGCTGGACAACGGCCGCACGGACATGCGCGAGGACGACCAGCTCCGGGAGACGCTGTACTGCATTCGCTGCGGGGCCTGCTCGAACTCGTGTGCCAACTTCCAGTCCGTCGGCGGCCACGGCTTCGGCGGGGAGACCTACTCGGGCGGGATCGCCACCGGCTGGGAGGCCGGCGTCCACGGGCAGGACTCCGCGGCCGAGTTCAACGACCTCTGTACCGGCTGTACGAACTGCGTCGACGCCTGCCCGGTGAAGATCGACATCCCGTGGATCAACACCGTCGTCCGGGACCGCGTGAACCGCAGCAGCGAGCCCGAGTCCTACGACTTCCTCGTCGACGGCCTCACCCCCGACGCGGAGTCGGGCGGGCTCGATCCCGGCAAGCGCTTCTTCGGCAACATCGGTACCGTCGCGAAGGCCGCCAGCGCGACCGCACCCGTCTCGAACTGGCTCGCCGACGCCGGTCCCGTCCGCGCGGCCCTCGAGCGAACCCTCGGGATCGACCGCCGGCGCGACCTGCCGACCTTCCGGCGGGAGTCGCTCGTCGACTGGTTCGAGGACCGAGGTGGCGAAGCCGCCTCGAGCCGACGGGCGGACCAAGCCGCCGCTCGGAGCGGCAGGACCGACCTCGAGCGCGAGGTCGTCCTCTACCCCGACGTCTACACGAACTACGTCGATGTCGAGCGCGGGAAGGCCGCGGTCGAAACCCTCGAGGCGCTGGGGGTCCCGGTCCGCGTGCCGGACCTACCCGAGAGCGGGCGCGCTGCCCTCTCCCAGGGGATGATCGCGACGGCGGACGAGCAGGCCAGCCGGCTCTACGCCGCCGTGGCCGAGGACCTCGATGCCGGTCGGGACGTGGTCGTCGTCGAGCCGTCGGATCTGGCGGCCATGCACCGCGAGTACGAACGCCTGCTCCCCGAGACTTCCTTCGAGCGGCTCCGCGAGAACAGCTACGAGATCTGCGAGTACGTCTACGGCCTGCTCGAGAACGGCGCGGATCCCTCGGCGCTGTCGACCGGCGACGGGGCCGAGCCGATCGCCTACCACTCCCACTGCCAGCAGCGGACCCTCGCCCTCGAGGCACCCACCGTGGCCGTCCTCGAACAGTGCGGGTACGCGCCCACAACCTCCGACGCCGAGTGCTGCGGAATGGCCGGCTCCTTCGGCTACAAGCGGGAGTACTACGAACTCAGCGTGGACGTCGGCGAACGGCTGGCGACGCAGGTCGAGGACGCCGAGACCGTCGTCGCATCCGGCACGTCGTGTGGCGACCAGCTCGAGGCGCTGCTCGAGCGGTCGGTTCCGCATCCGATCGAGTTGCTCGCTCCCGACGGCCGGCGGACGTAGCGGGCGCTCGGCCTCGGTGACGACCGTGTCTCCGCTCGCGGTCGAGCCTCCAGTATTACGTAGTTCCGGCGACGCCGTACCGGTATGCAGTCGCGTTCCATTCGCGATCACGTCCGGCCGACCGACGGCGACTACCCGGGCGGAATCTACCGCGTCGTCGGGACGGGCGACGCCGGGACCCTGCTCCGGGTCGGCGACGCCGACGGCCGGCGGGTCAACACCGGCGAAATCGTCACCGTCGAGGACAGCGATCTCGAGGCGTTCGAACCGGCCGAAAACCCCGACGGGAACCGGCCGCTCGGGGCGACCGTCGCCTCGAGCCTCGAGATGGTGTACTGGCGGCTCAGAGCCTTCGAACAGCAACTGGTGGCACATCCGATCCCCGCCACTCTCGTAGCGGCACTCGTTGCGGTCGGGTACGTCGGTGACTCCATCGGTCCCCTCCCGGAGTCCGTCGCGAGCGTGGTGCTGTTGGTCGGTGCCGTCGGACTCGCGTTCGTCGGCGGCGGCTATCTGGACCGATGAGTCGAGAGAAGGGGCGATCCCGACCGCCGAACCGGGCCGCTACGCTTCGAACAGGTCGTCGACGGCCTGTCGCGCGGTGAGCGCGGCGTCGTCGGCGACCTGCTCGGGGTCGGGTTCGTCCTCGCCCTCCGGCGCGTTGAGGTAGACGTCGACTTCCAAGACGCCGTCCTCGAAGACGACGGTGACGTCGTAATCGCGCACGTCGGACTGTTTGTACTGTGAAAAGATGACGCCCTCCGCGGCGTCGGCGGCCGTCCGAACGACGGTCTCGTCGGACGGCTCGTCAGGTGACATTTACGCGCCGCCAGCGCCCGGGCCGCCGGGGCCGGCCGGTCCGCCGCCCATGCCGCCGAGCATGTCCTCGAGTTCCTCCTGCAGGCTCTCGAACTGGTCCTGGACGCGCTCTTCTTGCTTCTCTAAGGTCTCGAGGCGGATCTCGAGCGAGTCGACCTTCTCGTCGAGGTCCTCCTCGGCCTGCTCGTAGTCGGTCTCGACGAGGAGTTCGCCGACGTTTCGGTACATCGTCGTCCCTTCGTCGATGTTCTCGAGTTCGTCGAGGGCGTTCTTGGCTTCGGTGAGGTTCGATTCGGCTTCCTGCTTCTGGACGGCGACTTCCTGTGCCGTCTCCTGCAGGTCCTGGAGCTGCTCGATTTTCTCCTGGGCTTCAGGAGGCAGATTTCCTTGCATGTCTCGACCGTCGCCCTCCGGACTGATAAAGACCAGCTTTGTCTTCCGGTCCGATCGCAACCGGTCGACGCCCGCCCGAGCCGCGTTACTCAGGGCCACGCCCGTCGGCTGCGACGGCGTCGTCGCCGGCCGTCGGCGCGGCCACACTGTCGGTTCGGATCACGAGGTAGCCGCCACCCAGAAAGAGTAGCCCCCACAGCAGGAAGAGCATGTCCCACAGCAAGAGTGGGCCGGGGCCGGCGGGCCAGACGTGGTGGAGTCCGAGTAGCTGGTGGTCGACGAGCCCCTCGACGAGGTTGAACACGCCCCAGCCCATGATCGATGCACCGAGCAGCGTTCGTCCGGACCCGGGTACCGACGGCAGCCGCCACGCGCGAAACAGGAGGACCACGCCCATGATCGTGAAGGTGTAGGTCGCGAGGTGGAAGATCCCGTCGGCCATCACGTTGAGTTCCAGATCAGTCGCGACGCTCGCGTCCGGATACGACGAGAGCATGTTGTGGATCTGGAGGATCTGGTGAAAGACGATGCCGTCGAAAAACCCGCCCAGCCCGATGCCGAGTGCGAGCCCGGCGATCACCAGCGGCTTGGCGGCGGCGTCGAGCCCGAGCCACGTTCCGTTCCGGTCGGCCATAGGGCGGGTTCGGTGACGGGAACGAAGACCCCGTTGCCTGCCGGTACAGGGGACGTAGAGCTATCGGGACTCGAGTGCCGTCTCGCCGACGTCGGCTGTCCGTTCCGCGACGTCGATCAGCGAGAACCAGGTGTTCAACGCCGCACGAAGGGCGATGACGTCGTCCGCGTTGATCTCGACGAGAACGCGCGAGTCCGTCCGTTCGAGGGTCGTCCGCGAGCGGTCGTCGTCGATCTCGCCGATCTCGCGGGCGACCGATTCGGCGACGAGCGCGGCCCGCGACGGCCGGTCGTAGTCGAACTCGAGGGTCGCCTCGTGGGCGGCCACGTTACTGAACGTCGACTTCCTTGACGTCGCGGCTGCGTTCCTTCAGGAGGACGCGGTGGCCGCAGTAAGGACAGCGGACGCCGCCGTACTCGTCGAGTTGGACGTCGCGTTTACAGCGGGAGCATTTGTAACTCATACTGAGTACCGAAGGGAGTTATTCGTCGTCGTCCTCTGCGAGGGCAGCGCGGATCGAGCGCTGGGCGGTGCGGCCGGCGGGGGTCTCGGGGCGGTAGGCACCGCCGGTAAAGACCTTGCCGGTCTCTTCGTTCTTCCAGATACCGGTCCCGACGCGGGTGACGTCGTCGCCGTCGACCTCGGCGTTTTCCATGTCGTCTTCGATCTCGCTGACGCGGCGTCGCGCGACGCGACCGTAGCGGGCACCGAAGCGGCCGGCGCTACCGACGCTTCCTTTCTTGGCCATAGTGACCGTCACTATCGGCAGCGGATTCTTAAACCTGTTGAGTCGCACCGATCCCTGCACTCCCCGTGTCGGCGATCACGAGCCGCCGACCCGTTCGGCGACCGGCCACGCGAGCAGTTCCAGAAAGACGACGGCGAGCGCGGCGAGGTAGCCGGCCACGGCAAGCGGTGCAGTGACCAGCCCCGTCCCGACGGTCGGGGCCGCAAGTAGCGTCCGAATCCCGAGGCCGCTGACTGCCAGCAGGGGGATCAGCGTCAGTACCGCGTCCGGTCGCTCGAGCATGCTAATTATATCTAATTACGACCGCCCCATTAAGACTCCGACAACCAGCAGGAACTGACTCCTCCATCGATTCGGTACAATACTTGCCTCGAGAGAGTCACGGCCGGACGACCGGCGGCGGAGTCGGTCCGTCGCGGTCACTGAAACTCCGCGTCCGAGAGGACGTCGTTCAAGTCCTCGCGGATGCGCTCGCCCATCTCGCGGTCGCGGGCGGTCGTGACGACGCGGTTCTCCTGGACGCTCGAACCGTCTCGGAGCAGCATGCGAACGTTGCCGCCGTCGTCGGCGCGGGTCACCTTCGCGCGCATGCCGGACTGGGAGCCCTTGCCGCCGGCGTCGATGGGACCGGGAATCACCTTCTTGACGTGTGGATGGCCGGCGACGGTCTGGATGGCGCTCATCCCCGTTCGGCCCCCGATCAGCGTCGAGTGGCTGCCGCCGATCTTCTCGGCCGGCGGGGTCTCGACGACGTCGAGCGCGCGATTGCCCCGGCGCTCGAGGACCGCCTGCACGGGATCGTCGTCGTCGACCCGGTAGAACGGGTGGTGGACGTCTTCGCGGACGGCGCGGATCACCGCCCGCGTCCCGCCGGCGTAGACCTCCTCGGGGCGCTTGCGACGGATCTCGTCGCCGATCAGCCCCGCGAAGTTCCGGAGTTCGATCGGCTCGTTCTCGCCGTCTTCCGGCGTCGTCGTGATCGTCGTCTCCCCGAGGACCAGTTCCTCGGGGTCGGTTGCGTCCGGATCGCGCTCGTCGGGCTCGCCGGCGAGCATCGTAATCGTCGCCCTGTCGCGTGCCGCCTCGAGGACGATCGCTTCCGTGTTCGCCTCCCGGCAGACCAGACAGAAGTCCCCGGGTTTCTCGAGGGGCGATGCGCAGTGACGACACTCCATACTCGCCGTTGAGGGGACGGACCTAAAACAGACTTGCGTTCGAACGGGCACGGTGGCGGTCGCCCGTTGCCGCGGCTGGCGTCAGCCGCTGACGATCCGCTCGTCACTCGCGACGTTGCCGGCCCCGTCGGTGACGGTCGCGACGATCCGGTAGCTTCTGCGGCGGTCGGTCCCGCGTGCCGTTAGTCTCGCGCTCGCGGTGTCGGCGTCGCCGCGCAGGCTTCGTTCGACCCGGTCGATGAGCGTTCCGGTGTCAGGATCCCGCAGTTCGAACGTGGCCCCTGCGAGGTCCCCGTTGACGTCGGTCGCGTTGAGCGTGACGTCGTAGCGGTCGTTCCCGCCGGTATTCGCGACTACGTCGGTGATCGTCGCACTGGGCGCGACGGACGACGCGTCGCCGTTGCCGCGGTCCATCACCCGAACGTCGAAGGGCACGGTCCGTGCGGATCCGTCGCCGAACCGCAGGGTCGCCTCGACGTCGCGGGTCCCGTCCACGTCGGCCGGGGCCTCGTAGACGAACGTCGCCCGACCCTCGGCGTCGGTGACCGGCTCGACCGGCCGAACCGTTCCGTCACCGGCGAGGCTGCCGGTTACCGTCACGCCGCTGACGGGGTTGTCGAACCGGTCGCGGGCCTCGACAACCAGTCGCTGGCGGCCGCTTTCGGGGATCGCCGTCGCCGTCCCTTCGATGTCGGTGAGATACGCGGTCCCCTCGGGGCTCGCTCCGCTGCCGACCGCGACCGCCCCGAGCCGGAGTTCGTAGGTCGCACCTCCCTCGAGCGTCAGGGTCACCTGTCCGCAGGGCTCGGGCGGCGCTTGCTGACAGTCCACGCTCGTGACGTACCGGTCGTCATCGGAATCGCCCGCGGGATCGAGTTCGGCCGCGAGGAGGTCCCGCCACTCGTCCTCGGAGAGCCGGCTCGGCAGCGTCAGCGTGATCGGCTCGCCTCGGTCGCTGACCGTCACCGTCCGGGCCGGTGCGCTGGTCGGCTCGATGTCGACCGAAACGTCGTCCGCCCGCGAGACCGACCGCTCGCCCTCGAGCGCGACGAGATCGAGCCGGCGACCGTCGACGAGGTCCTGCTCGGACCGCGTAACGGCTCGCTCGTCGAACCGGTCGTAGCGGACCCACGGCTCCACGACGGTCGTCGGTGCGCCCCCGTACTCGTTGTAGTCGGGGACGTACTCGAGCGCGCGAGTGTCGAACGTCCGCGGCGTGCCGTTCCAGTAGTCGCCGGTCTCGCCGGCCGCCGCGGCGTTGTCGATCGCGACGGTCCCGGCGTCGGTCGTCCGCACGGTCCCGGACGCCGGCGGCGGGTTGACGAAGAACAGCCGCGGCGGATAACGGAGTCCGGCCCCGATCGCGACTGTCTCCCCGTTGCCGGACGCGGCCACCCGATCGACGGCTCCGTCGACCTCGCCCAGATCGCTCCGGACCCGGTCGTTGTGCTGGAACTCGAGGTTCTCGTTCAGTGCGGGGATCGCCGTCGTCTGGAGGAGCGCGAGCAAGGCGAGCGCGAGCGCGAACATCAGGATCGCGCCGATGACCGGCGAGACGGCCCGATCGGCATCTGAGCCCGATCCGGGGCCGCCGAACCGCCCGATCGGTCGCGAGTCGGTGCCGTGCCGGTCGTCGGAGTGAGGTCCCATCATGGTTACACCAGGAGGTAGAACGCGACGACGGTGAGGACGACCAGTCCCAGCCCATACTTGAGGCCGCTGACGACGTCGTTGTCGGCTAATTTCCCCGCGATGAGTCCGCTCCCGAACCCCTGAATGAGCGCCGAGTGGAGGAAGAGGGCCTCGTAGGCATCGACGGGAATGTCACCCAGCGAAACCGGACTCTCCGCCGTGGCCGCCGTCGCGTCCGACTCGGCGGCCAACTCCGCGATCGGCGTCAGGTAGCTCGCGCTGACCATGACGATCACCAGCAGGTAGACCAGAAACCCGATCACGACGATCGCCACGTAGGAACCGACCTCGCGACGGCGCTCCCGGGCGATCTTCGCCTGTGCCCGGGTGTTTTTCGCCGCGATCTCGAGCAGGCCGTGGAGGTCGCCGCTCGAGCGGCTTCCCTCGGCGACCAGCGTCATCGTCCGGGTAAGCTGGGGGACGTTCAGCCGGTCGGCGAAGGAAAGCAGGGCACCGGTCAGGTCGTGGTTCCACGCGACGTCGTTGCGGACACGACGGAGTTCGACCGCGAGCGTCCCGCTGGCCCACCGCGTGACCAGTTCGAAGGCGTCGACGACGTCGACCCCCATCTGGTTCGCGCTGGCGAGGATGCCCAACACGTCGGGGAACCGCTCGGTGATCGTCTCGGTCCGCCGGCGTTCGCGTTCGTGAAGGACTGCAAGCGGTGCGGTCGCGGTCACCAGCGGCGCGACGGCCAGCCCGACGGTCGACTGCAGCGGGGCCGCGAGGACCCCGGCGACGGTCGGTTCGGCCATCCCGGACCGGATCGCGAGGCCGGCGACGGCGAGACCCGCGGGCACCGTCACCGCCAGCGAGAGCCGCGGCTGGCGTCGGATCGCCCGGAACGGGTCCGACAGGAACGCCCGGACGCCGGTATCGCGCTTGGCCCGTTCGTAGGCCGCGAACCGCGGGTCATCGGCGACGTCCTCGGGATCGATCGTCCGGTCGTCCGCATCCGCGAGCGCGGCTGTCGGCACCTCGAACGGCCGCGAGAGCAGGTCGACCAGCAGTAAGAAGCCGACCATCGCCAGCGGGAAGCCGACGTAGACGAGGACGGCTATCGCGCCGACCGTCTCCGCGCCGAGGAAGCTCACGACCATCAGGACGACGATCAGAAACAGCGGCGCGGCGACGAACGCGACGACGAACACCTCGCTGAGCATCCCCAGCGTCTCGATGAACGACGATTGGGCCTCGAGTGCGTCGTCGATGGCTTCCTCGGATTCCGCCTCGAGGAACGTCTCGAGATCGCCGCCGGACTCGATGACGCCCAGCAGGTCGTCGAGGAACCGGCGGAACTCGTCGCTGGGGGTCAACGTCCGGACGTTGTCGAGCGCCCCCAACAGGTCGTTGCCGAACAGGTCGATCTCGCGGACGACGAGGTCGAACTCGTTTGCCACCTCGCCGTAGACCGCCTCGCTGTCGCCCAGTCGGCGACAGACTTCGATGACGTTCATCCCGCCGCTGGTCAGCGCGTACATGAACGTGATCGCGTACGGGAGGTTCAACGCGATGCTGCGGCGTCGCGCCGCGACGACGGTGCGCGGGTAGTAGTAGTTCCGACCGATCCAGACGGCGCTTGCGGCGACGGTCGAACAGACGACCGGCACTACCAGCCCCGCCACGAGCAGCGGGGCCGTCAGGAAGACACCGCGAGTGATACCGGCGAGGCCGAACACCGGCCCCAGTACGTCGGCCAGCGTCCCGGTAAGCGCCAACCCGAGGAGCCCGAGGAACGCGACGACCCCCGCGCCGATCGCCGCGATCGCGGCAAGTCCGACGCTGTCGGTCAGATACGTGTCGTAGGTGGCCCGGATCCGGGCCTGCTTGAGCCGCCGTTGTAGCCCGCGATATCGCTCCGGCCGCGTCTTGAAGAACGCTCGGACCCGCCCGTAGGCCTCGCGCAACTCGAGTCGCTCCTCCGCGCCGAGCTGGCGCTCCTCGAGGAGGGGTTGGCTGAGCGCCTCCTCCGGTTCCGGCTCGGCCTCGCGGCGGTCGCCTCGCCCGTCTCCCTCGAGCGCGTCGAACAACGCGGCCGCCTCCGACTCGTCGCGTTCCGCATCGCCGTCGTCGCCGGTGGTCCGATCACCGTCCCCCGCTTCGAGCGGGTCCGGGCCATCGTCGAATGCGTCCTCGAGGACGGCCGCCGCCGTTTCCTCGTCGACGGCCGGCTCGCGAAAAGCGGGGTCGTCGGCCGCGGGTGCGGAATCGCGGTCGGGAGCGTCTTCGGTTCGGTCGCGGTCGGTCACGGCTCAGTCGTCGGCCTCCGTTACCGCGATGGTCTCGGGGTCGAGATCGCCGGCGCGGACCTCCTCCAGAACGTACTCCGGGTCCCGGATGAACCCCTGAATCACGCGGGCGACGCGCTCGTAGTCGGTGATCTCCTCGTCGAGGAGGTACTCGAGGACGGCCTCCCGACGCTCGAGTTCGCGCTCGATGCGGCCGTGGGACCAGCCCCGCTGGTCAGCGATCCGCTCGAGGACTCGCGAGTCGGCGCTCCGCTCGAACCCGTCGGATGCGGGCTCGTATCGGAACACCTCGTGGGGGTCGACCCCATCGCCATCGTCCTCGTGGTGGCCGAACTCGACGAGCCGACGGTTTCGCCTGACGCGTTTCCCCTCCTGTGTCGTCTGGCGCTGGATGGAGACGATGTCTAAGTTACCGATCATCCCCGTGGGGACGTTCAGTGGCTCGTTTTGCAAGCGGCTCAGCAGGCCGCGCACCGAGTCGGCGTGGAAGGTCGTGTAGGCCGTGTGGCCGGTGGCGATCGACTGGAAGAAGGTCAGGGCGACGTCGGTCTCGGTCCGGATCTCCCCGATGACGAGGTACTCCGGTCGCTGGCGCAGGGCGGCCTGCAGGAGGTCGAACATCGAGACGGAGCCGCGGCCGCCGGCGGTGACCCCCTCGCGGGTGACGCTTTGAATCCAGTTGTCGTGAGGCAGGGTCAGCTCCGGCGTGTCCTCGATCGAGACGACCTTGCTCTCGGGCGGGACGAACATCGAGACGGCGTTGAGACTCGTCGTCTTGCCCGAGCCGGTGCCGCCGGCGAACAGCACGGAGGCGTTGTTCTCGACGGCCAGCCAGAGGTAGGCCATCCCCTCGAGGCTGAAGGTGCCCCAGTTGACGAGATCGACCGGTGTGAAGGGCACTTCGGCGAACTTCCGGACGGTGAAGTTCGGCCCGCCGGTGGTCACCTCGCCGCCCAGCGTCAGCTGGACGCGGGAGCCGTCGGGCAGGGCGGCGTCGACGAGCGGATCGGCCACCGAGAGGTGTTTACCGGCCCGCTGGGCGAGCCGGACGACGTAGGCGCTCAGACGCTCGTCACTAAAGGAGAGGTTCGTCCGCAGGTCCCGGTAGCCGTGATGGTAGACGAAGACCGGCCGGTCCGCGCCGTCACAGGAGACGTCCTCGACGCCCCGGTCGCGCATGATCGGGTCGATCTTCCCGTAGCTCACGAAGTCCCGGCGCAGGTAGTACAGCAGCTGGTGGAGCGAGCCGTCGCCGACGGTAGCCGCGTGTTCGCGCATGACGCGAGGGACCTCCTCGTCGAAGGTTGCCGCCCGGTCGATCTCGCCGTCGAACTCCTTGTACAGCAGGTCGCTGCGCAGCGATCGGATGAGGTCCTCGCGGACGTACTCCTCGAACTCGTCCAAGTCGGGTTCGACGACGTGATACCGGTTGGTGTTGGTCGCCTCGTCGTAGAGGACCGTCACGTAGGCGTAGGGACGGTTCACCCAGTAGCGCTCGACCTCCTCGTAGTCCTCGAGATAGCCGAAATCGAAGAACTCCTCGTCGATGAACGCATCGGAGGGGCGCCCCGGAAACGCGTCCGCGGGCCGGTCGTCGAAGGACGCGCGAACGTCGTCGAGGACGGCCTCCCTGATCGCGTCCGCAGACCGGGAGTCGTCCGGGGCGATGGCCGAGGTCGGATCCGGGCCAGTCCCCGTCTCGAGCGCGTCGTCAGCGCCGGCGTCGCCATCGTCCTCGAGGCTCGAAGCCGGGCCGATGTCGCTGGGCGGGTTCGAGGGAACGCGGCTTGGGGTCCCGTCTCCTGTCGAATGGTTGCCGTCCGGCATCGATGAACTGCGTCTCCCTTGTGACCGAACCACCTAAACCGTCATGGTCGATGAAGGTCCGGCTGCCGCGACAGTCTCCAGCTACAGGATATCGGCGAGGACGTTCCGAACCGGATTCGTGTCGACGACCTCGTAGGGGACCCGTAGCGGCGAGACCGACACCTCGTTCTCGAGGACGGCGTGGCGGTCGGTATCCTCGCCGTCGGGGATGTCCCGGTTTGCCATCTGTTGCCAGAGGCGGTTGGTCAGCTGGAACCGGCCGTTCTCGAAGGCGGCATCCATCTCGTAGACCTCGGTCGGCCGGGTCAGCGCGTGACCGTTGGGCTCCCGATCGGGACGCGGGACGTTGACGTTCAGGTAATCCACGCGATCGAAGAGGCCGGTTCCGGGTGCGCCGGCCACGAGGTCGGCGGTGATCTTGCCCGCCCGCTCGAAGGCCGCCGGCTCGAGGTCGTCGTCGTAGCCCAGCGTGTCCAGCGAGACGGCGATCGACGGCGTCCCGAGGAACGCCGCCTCCATGGCGGCGCTGACGGTCCCCGACCGGGAGAAGACGTACGCGCCGAGGTTCGCCCCTTCGTTACAGCCCGAGACGACGATATCGGGATTCGGCTCGAGTCCTTTCGCACCGACGATAGCGCAGTCACAGGGGGTGCCGTCGACCGCGTAACCGAGTTCGTGATCGGTGTGGGGGACCGGCGCGGTAAAGGAGTCGGCCTCGAGGTCCAGATCGAGGTCGCCGCCGCTCGAGGAGTCCGTTCGGCCGTAGGACAGCGACCGGCCGACGGCGCTCCGGTTCCGGTCCGGCGCGACGACGGTCACCTCGCCGACCGCCGAGAGCGCGTCGTGAAGCGCCCGGATGCCGGGCGCGTCGATCCCGTCGTCGTTCGTCAGGAGGATGTGCGGGTCCGAGTCCAGTTCCATTGGCTGGTGGATTGGGGGCGAGCTACGTAGCTGTTCGGTTCAGCGAAGCCGATCCCCGCGGGGCGGCCGCGAGCGAACGAACAGGTTGTCGGCGGCTCGGGTCAGTGCCAAGGCGACACGACCGTTTATATTCCAACCGGACGTTCCGGCAATATGATCGGATTCGATTGGTCGACCCTCGCAGTCGCGGTGATCACGCAGGTCGATCCCGGGATCGACATCGACGTCGGGACGACCGACGGCCTCCTCGGGGGTGCGATCGGGGCCGCCCTGACGACGCTCGTCGTCGGCGCGATCCTCGTCGCGATCGCGCCCGACTACACGGAGCGGATGATGGACGACGTCCTCGAAGACCCGTTCGGGACCTTCCTCTACGGCATCGTGTCGCTGCTCGGGATCGGCCTGCTGATACTGGTCCTTCTCGTCACGATCGTCGGGATCGTCGTGGCGATTCCGCTGTTCCTGCTGGCGTATCTCGTCTGGGCGGTCGGCGGCGCGATCGCGTATCTCGCCATCGCCGATCGGCTGGTCGGGCGCAACGACGAGTGGCTCAAACGGCTGCTCGTCGCCGCGGCGATCAGCGGCGCGCTCGCGGTCACCGGCGTCGGTGGTCTCCTCGCGATCTGTATCGGTGCCGCCGGCTTCGGCGCGGTGCTTCGGAGCTACCTCGAGTGAGGCGTCGGCTCCCGCTCAGTGCAGGCGCGTCCACGCCCGCTCGAGGATGGGGCTCCCCGAGACGCCGATCGATCGGTACAGCCAGCCCTGCACGAGGATCGAGGCGAGGAGCCCGACCGACAGAATCGTCGGATACCACGCCGTCGGGAGGCCGTTCAGCCGCACCCACGACGCGCTGGCAACGCCGGCGACGAGGAACGCAATCGAACTGCCGAGGTGCACGCTCGCGGCCGGCCGGGCGCGCGATCGCTGGTCGTCGGTGAGGACGCGCTGATCGGCCAGTCCCAGCAGGCCCTGCACGACGTACAGCGCCGAGGTAAGCAGGGAGAACGGCTCGAACATACGAACGACTTCTCGTGACAGTCGGGTAACTGTTTCGCCGATCGGTACTGCCGCAGTTCGAACGCGACCGAAACGGGAGACTCGTCACCACGGTAGGTAGCGCCGGAGCCGATCGATCACCGACCGCTCGCGGCGGACCCGTAGCGTCGTGCCGTCGGCGTCGAAGGCGGCCTCGTTCGCGGAGATCCGTTCGCCGTCGGGCATCTCGAAGGACTGCTCGCCGGCCGGGACCGTCCCGCCGCTGCCCGCGCCGAACAGCGTCTTCGACCGGCCCGTCGGCTCCGGGACGGGCTCGCTGTACTCGATGACGTACACCGTGCGCCCGTCCTCCGTCGTCTTCTCCCAGTCGACGATCTCGCGGTCCTCGGTCGTACCGATCATACGCGAGGGCCACCCCGGTTCAGCGGCCGATTGTGTGCGGAGCCCATGATTGTCGTCCACTTCTCATGACGCCGTGCTAAAAGCTTCGCCGCGGTGGTTCGGACGGCAACGCCCGACTCGAGTCCCGCCTTACCCGAGGTCGATCGGATCGACCTTCAGGAACTCCCGGGAGACGACGGTCGCGTACGACCCCTTCGGCAGCGCGAACTCGAGGGTCAGCGGGTCGGTCTCGAGGCCGAGATCGGTCCGCAGGAGGATCGCCCGCCGGGTGCCGGTCGAGCCGAACTCGCCGGGCAGGTCGAAGTCCGCCGGCTCGAGGCCGAGGTCGTCGAGGACGGCGCGTTCGATCTCGCCCTGCTCGCCGTCGGCCAGTTCCGTCTCGGTGCCGACCAGCGGCGCGGTGACGAACGCCCGGCCGCGCTCGCAGTGACGGGTCACCGAGTCGACCCGGCGCTCGTCGACCCGCTGGAGCCGGTCGGTGTCGGGCAGTGCGAGCCCGTCGGGCGCGTCGGTGTCCGAAAAGCAGACCACGTCGCCCTCGACGGGCCGGTCGAACGGCAGCCCGCGCTCGAGCCGTTTCGAGAGCATCAGGTTGAACGCGTAGGACTGGGCCGCGTGGACGAACAGCCGCTGGAGATTTGAAGGGACTCGCTCGAGGGCCTCCCTGAAGTCCTCGGGACCGGGGTCGCCGTCGCACTCGGCGAGCGCGTGAATCATCGACCGCTCGTAGCGCAGGCGATGGGGAACGCGCTCGAGGGCCTCCTGCCAGTCGCGGGTCTCCTCGACGAACGCTCGAGCCTCCTGGGTCCCCTCCGGCTCCGCGTCGGTCGGATTCCCGAGGTAGGCCATCACCGCGCCCTCCCAGTCGTCGCGGGCGATCGCGAGGCCCACCTCGTGGGTGACCGGCCGGCGGCTGCCGAAGCGCTGCTGGCCGAAGAAGTTGGGGACGCCGATCGAGGTCGCGTCCCCGCTCGAGCCGTCCGCACTGCCGCCGCTCCGGTGTGAGTCCTCGAGTCCGCCGAAGGCCCGCAACTCGTCGGTGATCGCGCCGGCGTTGTCGGGCCGGTCGGGATCGGTGACGCGGAGTTCGAAGGCGTTGCCCGCCAGATCGCCGAACTCGAGGTTTCGGCCCGCCCGTCCCAGCACCTCGATCTCGACGCCGTCGATTTCCGGCAGCTCCTCGGGATCGGCGCCGTAGACCGAGAACAGCTGCGTCGTCACGGCGTATTTGTCCTTCGTGCCGGCCCAGTTGACCCGCTCGCGGGAGATGCCGAGCGCGTCCGAGACCCGCGCGGCGAAGTCGTTGGTGTCCCAGCCACGCAGCGTCGCCCGGAAGACGAGATGCGGGTAGGCGTCGGTCGGTGCGTCAACGGGTTCGGTGTCGAACCGCTCGAGTTCGCGCACCCGGAAGTCGGCGTCGTCCGCGCGGAGGCGGCCGCCGACGCCGTCCGCGTCGCTGACGTAGTACTCCATCCCGACGGTCGCCTCCCTGGGGTGACTCGAGCGCATGTCGGCCGGCGATTCGAGCGCCGCGCGTAAATCGGTTCGTTCTCGCGGCGAACGGCGGGCAACGGACGCCGCCGGTCCGGAGCCGCTTCATACGGTCTACTGTACGTCATTGCCGGTGGGACCTCGTCCTGCGGTCCCACCGGTAAATCGGTACAGCAAACCGTATCAGTCCGTCTGCGGGATCGACCGTGCGCCCAGGGCGAACGCGAGGACGGCGAGGACGGCGAGGATCCCGAGGTTCGCGAGCGCGGGATCGACGCCGGCGACGGCCGTCGTCTCAGCCCCCGAGTAGGTCGCCGCCCGCACACCCCGCGCGAAGTAGGTGAGCGGCGAGAGGTTCACCAGCGGCCCGAACCAGCCGGGGAGGAGTTCGGGCGAGACGAACGTCTCCGAGAGAAAGAGCAGGGGCAGTCCGATCCCGTTGCTGGCGGCGACCGCGCCGTCCTGGGAGTCGGTGTAGCTGCCCAACATTGCGCCGATCCCGCAGAAGCAGACGACGCCGATGAGAACGTAGGGAACGAGCAGCGGCGAGAACGCGATGTTAGCGCCGGTCAGGAGGATGACCAGCCCGAGGATGAGCAGGCTCGCCAGCCCGATGATCGCGGCGTTGACCGCGGTCTGGGCGAGCAGCCATTCAGCGCGCGTCAGCGGGGTCGTCGCGAGCTTCTCGAAGCGACTCCCCTCGCGGTGGCGAGCGACCTCGCTGCCCATCCGTGACAGCGGGGTAAAGAGGACGACGACGGCCAGATAGCCGGGGACGTAGTAGGCCGGCGGCTCCGTGAACAGCCCGCCGCCCGCGGGATCGGTGCGGACGAGTGCCCCGAAGATGACGATCAGGATCACCGGGAAGAAAAAGGTGAAAAAGACCGCCGTCCGCCGGCGGACGAACGACCGCCAGCCGGCGCTGGTCTCGGCCCTGACCCGTCCCAGCCGGCTCATGCGGTCTCACCCGTTCGTGCGAGGTCGGACTCGTCGGCCGCACCGTCCCCGCGCTCGCCCTCGAGCCGTGCCGTCCGCTCGCGTTCGGCCGGCTCGGCCAGCGCGAGATAGACGTCCTCGAGGTCGGGTTCGGCCCACGAGAGGCCGGTGTACTCGATCCCGCGAGCCTCGAGGTAGTCGACCACGCTCCCGATCGCGGCGGGATCGATCTCCCGGACGACGACCGTCGCCTCGGGCGTTCGGTCGCGGCCCCGTGCCGGCCGTTCGACGGGGTACTCGAGGTCGGCGAACGCGTCGGGGTCGGCGGTCGTCTCGACGGTCAGCCGGCTCGAGCCGCCGTACTCGCGGACGAGGTCGTCGGGCGGGCCCTGCGCGACGAGCGAGCCGTCGGCGAGCAGGCCGACGCGGTCGGCGAGGTGTTCGGCTTCGGCCATGTCGTGGGTGGTCAGGACGACGGTCGTCCCGCTGGCCGCGAGGTCCTCGATCAGCCGCCAGACGGTGCGGCGGCCGGCGGGGTCGATGCCGGTCGTCGGCTCGTCGAGAAAGAGCAGGTCGGGGTCGTTGACCAGCGCGGAGCCGACACAGACCCGCCGTTGCTGGCCGCCCGAGAGGTTCTCGTACCAGGTGTCGCCCGCGTCGGCGAGGCCGACGTCGGCGAGGACGTCAGCGGGGTCGCGCGGGTCCTCGTAGAGCCCGGCGTAGTACGCGAGCAGTTCGCGAGCGCTGAGTCGGGCCGGCGGCGAGAACTCCTGCGGGAGGACGCCGAGCCGGTCGCGGTCGACGGCCGCCGGCGACGCGCCGAGGATCGCCGCCGTTCCGCCCTCGGGCTCGACCGTTCCCGTCAGCGCCCGGACGAGCGTCGTTTTGCCGGCCCCGTTCGGGCCGATCAGCGCGAACACCTCCCCCTGTGCGACCGATAGCGAGGCCCCCGACAGGGCGACGGTCTCGCCGTAGGTCTTCTCGAGGTCCGTCGCGTCGACTACGGCTTCCATACGGGCCGGTTCCGGCCCGTCGTGGGTAAGGAGTTCGGTTCGGGGCTCGAGCGGACGTCTGGTCGGTGATTGTCTCGGGGACTGGATAGGGATTCGACGGACGGAAAGCGTCCCGCTATCGTGGCAACACGGAGTGGCCACGCCCTCCCCAGCCGATTTCTGCTCACGGGCGCTGCGCGCCCGTTCGCATGGTTCGCGGAACCGCTGGTTCCGCGCTAACGCTCAGTCGCGTTGCTCCCTCCCTCATCCCTCGCACAGCGTCGTCGACCGCCCTCGCTCCCACTCGGCCGGTCGACAGTGCGCGCCACCGCAGATCGGAAACTCGATCCGCAGTAATCGATGCCGGGTGTCACGTCGTCGAAACAGACTGCGCACGCGCTCTTGCCCTCGCAGGTGCAACCGTTACCCGCCGGTCCGTGGTAGCGGGCCGGGAATGACGCAACTCGGGTACACCCTCTCGAGCGAGGAGTTCGGGCCGACGGAACTGGTCGACATCGCGCGTCGGGCGGAGGAAGCCGGCTTCGACTTTCTCTCCATATCGGACCACTTCCACCCGTGGGTGTCGGCACAGGGCGAATCGCCGTTCGTCTGGTCGACGCTGGGGGCGATCGCGGAAGCGACCGACGAGATCGAGGTCGGCGTCGGCGTCACCTGTCCGACGATCCGAATCCATCCGGTCAACGTCGCCCACGCCGTCGCGACGGTCGACGAGCTGCTCGGCGACCGCTTCACGTTCGGCGTCGGCACCGGCGAGAACCTGAACGAACACGTCACCGGACAGCGCTGGCCCGAACACGACGTTCGCCTCGAGATGTTAGACGAGGCGATGGACGTGATGCGCTCGTTGTGGACCGGCGAGACGACGAGCCATCACGGCGAGTACTACACGGTCGAAAACGCGCGGCTCTACACCTGTCCCGACGAGCAGCCGACGACGATCGGAAGCGCGTTCGGCCCGCAGACGGCCGAATGGGTGGCCGAGAACGCGGACGGGCTCTGGTGTTCCGGGCCGAAATCCGAGCCGGTCGCAGCCTACGAGGACGCCGGCGGCGACGGGCCCAAATACACGCAACTGCACGGCTGCTACGCCGATAGCGAAGCGGAGGCGATCGAGACGATCCTCGAGCAGTGGCCGAACGGCTCGCTTCCGGGCGAACTCGGACAGGAACTCCCGACGCCGGCCCACTTCGAGCAGGCTGCGAGGATGGTCGAGGGGGAAGACATCGCCGAGGCCGGAACGACCACTGAACCCGACCCGCAGGCACACATCGACAGCATCGAGCAAGCGATCGACGCCGGTTACGATCACGTCTATTTCCATCAGATCGGCGACGAACAGGAGCAAGCGATCGAGTTCTACGAGGGCGAGGTGCTGCCGTCGTTCGAGTGAGTCGGGTGAGCGCTGCTCGAGGCGGGGAGACAACTGCTCTCGAGCCGACCGCCGGACGTCTCAACACGCCAGCGAGACGAACCGGTTGACCGCCTCGTCACTTCCCGCAACGATCAGCATGTCGTCCTCGCGGACGACGAACTCCGGCCCGAGGTCGGTCAGCAGGTCCTCGCCGCGTTCGACCGCGACGACGGTACACCCGGTCCGCGCCCGCAGGTCCACGTCGCCGAGGCTCCGCCCGGCGAGCTGTGGGGCGGTCGTCCTGACGAGTTCGAACTGGGTCTCCGGCGTGAGGATCTCTTCGTCCTCGATCAGGATGGACCCGAGCATCCGGCCGGTAACCGTCGACAGCGAGAGGACGTACTCCGCGCCCGCCCGGTAGAACTTCGGGATGTTCTCGGTCTCGTTCGCCCGGACGATGATCTCGACGTCGGGGGCGACCTGCTCGAGGACCAGCGTCGCGTAGATCGACGTCGAGTCGTCGTCGAGGGTCAGAATGACCGCCCGGGCGTCGTCGACGTCCGCGGTCTCGAGGACCGCCTCGTCGGTGACGCTTCCGACGATGTCGACACCGGGTTGTTCCTCGAGGTCGACCACGGCCGTCGAGACGCCCCCGGACGCCAGCGTCTCGACGGCAGTCCGGCCGACGACGCCGTAGCCGCCGACGACGATCCGGTCCGGGTTGTACCGCAGCGCCGACACTGTCCGCGATTTCAGCTCCGTGAGATCGTCGCGACGGCCCGCGACGAGCAGGATCGTGTTGCCGTCGATCACGTTTTCCGTCCCCGGAACGGGGACGAACTCGCCGTTGAACCACGCCCCGATGACGGTGATCCCCATCCGGTCACGAATGCCCGATTCGGGGATCGTCTGCCCGACCAGATCGCTGTGGTCTTGAACGAGCAGTTCGGTTACCGCGAGGTCCTCGCTGAGTTCGATCGTGTCCCGGAGATCGGCCGAGACGGTCGTCGTCGCCTTCGTCGCGAGGCTCTGGCCCAACACCCGACGCGGCCGGACGATCTCGTCGGCTCCGGCGTAGCGGTGATAGCTCGCGACTTCGTCGTCTTCGACCACGCTGACGATGGTGAGGTCGCTCGAGAGTTCCCGCGCCGTGAGGATCACCATCGCGTTGGTCTCGTCGTCGATGTCGGTGACGAGCGCGTCGGCCCGCTCGGCGTTTGCAGCCCGTAGCGTCTCCTCCTGGTCGAGTGCGCCGTAGATAGCGTTGGTGCCCTCGTTGTTGAGGTCGACGACGAGTTCGGCATCGTCGTCGACGAAGACGTATGGGACGCCCGCCGCCTCGAGTTCACCCGCGAGGACGTCCGAGCGCGGCGTGTACGAACAGATGACGACGTGGTCGGTGAGGTCGGTCGACTCCGGCGGCCGGTCCTCGAGGGCCTGCTGGAAAAGCGGGACGACGATCAGCGGCAGGGCCAGAAAGACCAGCAGGACGCCCGTGAGGTTCATCCCGATCACGAAGAGGTTCATCGCGGTACTCTCCCAGGGGGCGTCGCCACCGAACCCGGCCGTCGTCAGCGACTCGATGACGGCCTGGATCGACTGCGCGTACGTCTTCGTCTCTCCCTCGAAGGCGGCCATCCCCAACTGATAGAGCCCGGCGTAGACGAGAACGAGTACGAGGACGGCGACCAGCGAGAGAACGATCCGTCGCCACCAGTGATTCATCACCGGGTAGTGACTGTCGAGCGGTTTGTAGCTTCGGAAACCGGGAGCGACTTCCGGGCAGTAAACGCGTCGGTCGACCGGTCATCGGGAACGCGTTCGTCGGATCGCCGACGCGCTCGAGCGACCGCCGTTCGCCGCTTCCCCATGCGTTTTGCACTCGGCGGGCGAACCCACGTCCATGGAGTACACTCGGCTCGGCAATACCGGAACGACCGTTTCGAAGCTCTGCTTTGGCACCTGGCGCTTCGGGAAGGAAAGCGACGGCACCGTGGAGACTGACCGCGAGGAGGCCCACGACCTGCTCGATGCCTGTTGGGACCACGGGATCAACTTCATCGATACGGCCAACGTCTACGGCGATCCCAACGGGAAAAGCGAGCGCTGGATCGGCGAGTGGCTCGCGGACCGCGAGGACGTCGACCGCGAGGACCTCGTGATCGCCTCGAAGGTCTACTTCCCCTTCGACGGCCGGGGCGAGCCGGGGCCGAACGATTCCGGCCTCGGGCGCAAGCACATCCGGGCCCAGATCGAGGGCACGCTCGAGCGACTCGACACCGACTACCTCGACCTGTACTACATCCACCGCTGGGACGAGGAGACGCCGATCGAGGAGACGATGCGGACGCTGACCGAACTCGTCCGCGAGGGGAAAGTCCACTATCTGGGGGCCTCGAGCATGGCCGCCTGGAAGCTCACCAAGGCGCTGTGGAAAAGCGACGCGGAAGGGCTCGAGCGCTTCGACGTGACCCAGCCGATGTTCAACGCTGCCGACACGGACGACGTGAGCGACTACCTCGACGTCTGTGCGGATCAGGACATCGCGGTCTGTCCGTACTCGCCGCTGGCCGGCGGCTTCCTCACCGGGAAGTACGAGCGAGCCGACGACGGGACCGTGATCGCGCCCGACGGCGCTCGCGGGAGTCTGACGGACCTGTTCGAGGACCGCTACACGAGCGATACCGCGTGGGAGGTCCTCGAGGCCGTCGAGGGCGTCGCCGACGAGATCGACGCCACGCCGGCACAGGTATCGCTGCGGTGGCTGATGGAGCAGGACCGCTTCACCTGCGTCCCGATCGTCGGTGCGCGGACGCCCGCCCAACTCGAGGAGAACGTCGGCGCGGTCGACCTCGAGTTGAGCGACGAGCAGTTCGAGCGGATCGACGCGGCTCGCGGGCCGGACGACGACGGCTATCGCTGAGTTCGGGCGTCGTCCGGGGCGACGTTCTCATTCGTCCGGAATCATCATGCCAGTTATTCCCACTCGATCCAAGGCGAACATGATGACACGAGATGGGGCAGTGTCCCGACGGCGGATGCTCGAGCTGACAGGTGCCGCAGCATCGACGGCGTTTATCGCCGGCTGTGGTGGCAACGGCAACGGTAACGGCAACGGCGACGGTGGTGGCGGCATCGAGATCGATCCTGAGACCCAGATCGAGTTCGACGGACAGACGGCCGGCTGGGTCGGCATCGCGCCCGACGCGATCGCTGACGAGGAGAACCCGACGCTTATCCTCCAAGAGGGGGAAACCTACGAGATCGGCTGGACGACCGGCGATGGCGCCGAACACAACATCGCGATCTACGACGAGAACGACGAGGTCGTCGACGACCTCGCGACCGAGCGGGTCACCGAACCCGAAGATCAGTGGCTCGAGTTCGAGGCCAGCAGCGAGATGGTCACGTACATCTGTGAGATCCACCCGACGACGATGGTCGCCGACATTCAGGTCGAATAGCAGTAACGGCGACGACACGGGCGAATCCCGCCCGCAATTCGAAGTCACTCATTTTCCCGGAGAAGGCGCCTGCGTACTCGCCGATGTTCGTCGATCACTGACCGCCGGTCCCGCGCTCTCGCTCGCGACTGCTGGTCTCCGTGGTTGGTGCCGGACGGCCGGCGGACTCGCGACCGTCCGTGTGAGGTCACTCTCGAGCGTCGGTCGTCGGCTCGAGCCCGATCCGATACTCGGTGAGGTTCTCGTAGCCGTCCTCGGTGACGGCGACGAGATCCTCGATGCGGACGCCGCCGACCGCGGGGTCGTAGATGCCAGGTTCGATCGAGATCACGTGGCCGGGCTCGAGGTCGCCGCCGGAGGGGGAGACGCTTGGCTGCTCGTGGATGTCCAGTCCGACCCCGTGGCCGGTGCTGTGGATGAAGCCGGTCTCGGTATTGGGGTCGCTTCGCAGCGTCTCGTAGCCCGCGTCCTCGATCACGTCACAGGCCGCTGCATGAACGTCGGCTCCGGTCACGCCGGCTGCGACCGTCTCGAGGGCGGCCTCGTAGGCCTCGCGGGTGACCTCGTAGCGCCGTCGGGCCTCCTCGCCGGGGTCGCCGCGGGCGAAGGTGCGGGTCATGTCCGCGAAGTAGCCCGTCTCCTTGTCTCGCGGGAAGATGTCGATCACGATCAACTCGTCGGCCTCGAGCGGCCCGCTGCCCCGGTCGTGTGGGTCCGCGCCGTCGGCCCCGCAGGCGACGATGGTCTCGTCGAGGGCACAGCCGTGGCGCAACAGGGTGACCTCGATTTCCTCCGTGACGCGTTCGCTGGTCAGGGGTTCGCCGTCGTGGACGAGCGTGCCGTCCGCGATATCGGCGGTGGCGATCAGTTCCTCGGCCCGCGCCATCGCGGCCTCGTTCGCCCGCTGGCTCGCCCGGATCCGCTCGACTTCCCACTCGGTCTTGGTCGCGCGGATATCAGTGACGATCCCTTCCGGTTCGACGGTCACCGCGAACCCCTGGTCGCGCAGGCCGTCGGCGGTCCCCGTCGGGAAGGTCCGCGGGACCGCGAGCGCGTCGACGCCGTGGTCCTCGAGGAAGGCCGCGAGCGTCCGCAGTTTGCCCTCGTACTGGCCGTGTTCGGCCACCAGCCGCTGATAGTCGTAGGCGGCGCGGCGGCTGACCGAGTCCGCACTCGCCTCGGCGGCGGCGCGTCCGTACTCGAGGCCGGAGACGAGCAGGTGGACGCCATCGGCGGTAACGAGCGTCTGGTAGGGATCCGGTGCGGTAAAGCCCGAGACGTACCGCTGGTCCGCATCCGATGCGTCGTCGTCTATCAGGTAGCCGTCGGCTCCTTCGGCGGCGAGATACTCGCGCAGCGGGGCGAGATTCACGTCGACGTTCATATTCGGATCGATGACAGCTGGCCACATAATCCCGCGGATCGAGGTTGGATAACGTTTCGAACCCGCAAACTTATGACTAAACGTGGCAATCCCCCGCGTATGAACCGGCGTCGGATTTTGGCGGCAGGAACCGGGGTTGTACTCGCCGGCTGTATCAGCTATCCGAGCAGCGACGAGTCCCCCTCCGGCGCGGAGATCGTTCGGGACGCGGTCGACGCGCGTCGCCACATGTCGGCGCTCCGAGCTCGTCGGTCAGTGACGATCGAAACGCCGGCCGAAACCGATACGCGGACGGAACGGATCGCCCGCGAGCCGCCGGCCAAACAGCGCATCGAAGTCCTCGAGTCGACCGACGACGACGTGCCCGTCGGCTCGGTCAGCGTGACGAACCGGGCGCAGACGTGGGAGTACAACCCGTCGACGGGGATCGTCGAACTCCAGTTCCACGGGACCAAGACCGACACGGATCGGACACTGCGGGTACTCGAGGCCCTGCTCGAGGAGTATCGACTCGGCTACGCCGGGACGGAACCGGTCGACGGGCGGGAGGCACACGTCATCGAGACGCGGCCGCCGCTCGAGGACGAGGGGACCTCCATCGACCTCGTCGTCGGGGACACGACCTACAGCGTTCCGGTGAGCGCCGCCAAACTCGAGGAGTTGGACGTTTCCCGGACGATCTGGATCGACGACGAGACCCGCTACCCGATCAAGGAACGAAACGCGGTCAGCGACGACGGCGAGACGCTGTACGCGCAGACGGTCACGTACGAGGAGTTCGCGATCGACGACGGCATCGACCCGGAGACGTTTACTTACCAACCCCCGGCCGACGCAGAGGTCGTCAGCGACGGCTCGAAACCGGCGGGAATCTTCCGCTCCCGCGACGCGGCCGCGGACACCGTTCCCTACGATCTACCCGATCCCGATCTCCCGGGGTCGTACGTACTGGACCGGATCACGGTCGTCGAGCGAAAGGAACGGTACGGCGGCGTGACGACGACGCTGTGGTACGACGATCCGAACGTCGTCGCCCGGGAACTCTTCGTCGTCGTCCGCGAGGAGGGGCGGTTCGATCCGTCGCTCGACAGCCTCGAGCGAACCGAGGTCGACGGGCAGACAACGTACTTCCGTGACGGCGGCGTCAAGAGCTTCTTCTGGGACTGCGAGGACGTGAGCTACGAAGTCTCGAGTCTGGTCACGGACGACCCACTGCGCGAAATTACGGCGTCGATCGGCTGTTCGTGAGATCGGTATCGGTAAGACGGGGCCACGCCACAGGGTGACCATGAACGTCACCATCTCCCCCTCGAGCGTCGCCGGCACGGCGCGGGCACCGCCCTCGAAGAGCTACACCCACCGGGCGATCCTCGCGGCGGGCTACGCCGACAGCGCGACCGTCCGCGACGCGCTCTGGAGTGCCGACACGCGAGCGACGGCCCGCGCGGTCGGCCTGTTCGGCGGCGACGTCGACCGCGGCGACGACGGCCGTCTCGAGATCGACGGTTTCGACGGCCCGCCCAAC
>NZ_JBPJSJ010000010.1:0-132589 GCF_051225675.1 Natrinema sp. CGMCC1.2065
GCGTCCGCGCGAGCGAGCCCGCTCCCCTCGAGTCTCGAGAGTCGCCGTCGCTCCGTCGCGGCGACGACGGTCCCGGCGAGCCCGACGCCGAGCGGCACCCAGACCGCTCCGGCGTGGAGGTCGGGCGGCGCACGGACGGCACCGAGGAGCAACGCGGCCGGCGTCACGAGCAGCGCGAGGTAGCCGGCGAGTCGAATCGGACCGTACACACTCCCACTCTCCCGAGGGGGTCCGAGAGGGTTACGGTTCGGAAAATCGGGGTCTGGCTGTCGGGTCGCGGGCGCGACGGTCGACCGATCCGGCCCCGCGAGTCGCCCTCAACTCCGCAACAATCCGCCGTCGATCGGGACCTCGGCCCCGTTGACGAAACTCGCCCGCGGGCTCGAGAGGAAGGCGACGACGTCGCCGAGTTCCCGCGGGTCGCCGATGCGATCCGCCGGGATGTCGTCGGCCATCGCCGCCAGCCCCTCCTCGTAGTCGTCGTAGGTGCCGCGCTCGACGCCGGCCTCGATGAGTTCCTCGATCCGGGGCGTCTCGATCGTCCCCGGCAGGACGGCATTGGCCCGGATCTCGGGCGCGAACTCCCGCGAAATCGTCTTGACGAGGCCGATCACGCCCCGGCGGACCGAGTTCGAGAGCAGGAGGCCGTCCGCGACCTCCCGGACGGTCCGGGAGGTGATGCAGGTGATCGATCCGTACTCGGACTCGAGCAGGGGCTCGTAGGCCTCCTCGAGCGTCCAGACGACGCTCATCACGAGCAGGTCGTAGGCCTGGTACCAATCCTGTTCGTCGGTCTCGCGGAAGGTCGTACTCGGCGGGCCGCCCGAGGAGGTAACGAGGTGATCGAGCCCGCCGAAGGCGTCGACCGTCTCGCCCACGAGCCGGGAGACGTCATCGGGGTCCGTGAGATCGGTCTGGACGGCGAGGACGTCGCCCGTTCCCGCCGCTTCGAGGTCCTCGCGGGCCGCGTCGAGTCGCTCGGCGTCGCGGCCACAGATCGCCACGTTCGCACCCTCCTCGGCGAGTGCCTGCGCGCTCGCGAAGCCGAGGCCGCTCGAGGAGGCTGTCACCAGCGCCGAATTGCCGTCGAGGTCGAAGTCCATACCCGACGACACGGGGGCGGCCTACAAATGGGTCGGGGAGCCGGCAGCTATAGTAGCCGCTGAAACGATTCACACACTGATCGCAACGCCGTCGTTCGATCAGGTGTGCAATGACTTTCAGTGGCTACTATAGCAACGCCGTCACTCCTGATGGCGAACGCGGACCATCCCCTCCGACGTGACGCCGACGATCAGCGGCGTCGAGATCTGCCGACCCGAAACGGCCGAGCCCGCGGCGTCGCTGACGATCTTCATCAGGTCCGGCGCAGTGTGGTCGACCTTGACGCCGGCCTCGTCGCAGGCGTCGTAGACCATCTGGGGAACGTCGTAGAGGTCCGTCCCGGCGGCGACGCGAACCCGGACCGGTGCCCGAAGCGCCTCCGCGAACGCGACCGTCTCGCGGGCCTTCTCGACGTTCTCGCGGGCGCTCGATTCGATCGAGGAGACGTTCGCCCGCGAGGTTCCGAGTTCCGCGGCGATGTCGGCCTGCGAGACGCCCCGCTCGCGCAACGCGAGTACCTGTGCCTGCCGATAGGTCAACACGCTGGTCTCGGGGTCGAAGCCGATCTCCGCGAGGAGTTCCTCGACGTCGTCGATCACGGCGATCCCCTCCCGCGGGAGCCGCAGGCTCGCGTGGACATACGGTGAACTAATCGGCGGTGGGATCAAAGCTTCCACGGTCCCAGCGCGGGGTCACGGAACGAGGGAAGAACGAGCGGAGACTCAGTCGGCTGACTGGCCGGCCGCGACGCGGTCGTCGTCGGTCGGGGTCCCGGTGACGGCACTGTGGGCCTGGCGGGCCAGCGAGCGGACGAACCGGAGGACGTTCGCGGGGCCGTCGCGGGGACCGGGCGAGCGATAGCAGACGATCAGCGACCACATCGTCGCGACGCCCAGCGAGCCGAACGCGGAGAAGCGCATCCCCATCGTCGCGTAGGTCACCGCGTAGATCGTCCCGATGGTCATCGAGGGGACGCTCGAGCCGAGCGGAATGTTCGCCGTCACGTCCCGAACGGTCGGCGCGAGAAAGACGATCGAGAGGACGCTACCGGCGAGGAACACGAGGTCTTGCCACATCATACGCATTCCTAACTCGGTGTCGAGTAAATACTTCTCGGTATTGCAGCGGCGACCGTACGGGGAAAACAGGGACAGCAAACCGTCTCAGTACTCGAGGTCCCAGCGCTCCGCATCGGCCGCTGCGAGGCGTTCGCTCACGCCGTCGGCGAGTCGGTACTCCCCGCCCTCGCGGACGACGGTTCCCGCCCGTTCTACGTGTTCCAGATGCGCGTAGGACTCGCCGGGGCCGTGGAGGATGTGGATCCCCTCGAGGTCGCCGAACAGGTCGGCGCTGACCGTCCAGGCGTCGCAGGGCCCCTTCCGGTCGAGGGCGTCGAGGACCCGCCAGGAGCGCTCCTCGTGGTGATCGATGATATGCCGAGCGCGGTCGGCGGGGTCGTCGATCGGATCGCGATGGCCCGGCCACGCGCGGTCGTAATCCGCGTCGACGATCCCCTGCAGCGCCCGGAGGTAGCGCTCGAGCGGCCGGTCGACGCGGACGTCCGCGCCGCCGACGTTCGGGGTATAGACCGGCAGCAAGGCGTCGCCGGAGAAGACCTCGTGGCCGCCCTCGAGATCGGCCTCGAACATGCTGAGCCCGGCCGCGTGGCCGGAGGTGTGGACCGCCGTGAGTTCGGTGCCGTTAATCGAGAACGTGTCCCCGTCCTCGAACGCCGTGACGGTCGGCGTCTCGACCGTCGTCTCGCCGTCGGCCATCCGCTCGAGCAATACCTCCTGTCGGTCCTCGGGCATCCCCCACTCCTCGAAGTACCCCCGCTGGCGGTCGTACATCGCGTCCCAGGCGTCCTCGTCGCCCTCGACCAGCGCCGCGTCGTTCTCGTGAACGTATACGTCGGCCCCGCTCTCGGCCTGAATCTCGCCGGCCAGCCCGCAGTGATCGTGGTGCCAGTGAGTCAGGAAGATCCGGTCGATGTCGGAAAAGGCGAGCCCGCGGTCGGCAAGCGCCGCCTCGAGTTGCTCGCGCGTGGTCGCCATCCAGTCGCCGGTGTCGATCAGGGCCGTTTCGGGGCCGTCCGCGAAGAGGTACGCGTTGTTGTCGCCTTCGAACGCCGAGTTCGATAACGAGATGCGTTCCATGGGGTCATATCGCACGGGGCCGAGAAAACGTTATCTGAAGCGGCACATCGGAAGGGCGGGGCTCAGCTATCGTCTCAGCCGCGGCAAAACCGCCGTCTCGGATCGACTGTCCACTCGCGGGGCTTACGAGCCCCAGAAGTTGTCGCGGCTGCCGAGTCGCTCGCGCTCGGGACCGCCGTCGGTGTCGTCGGCTGCGGCTTCGTCGGCAGCATCGCCGTCAGCGGCATCGCCATCAGTGGACGCGTCGTCGTCCACGTCGTCCTCGTCGGGTTCCATCGGCAGCAACTCGAGTTCCTCCGCACGGGCGTGATTGCTGTGAACGCGGGTGATCTCGACGCGAGCGCGAGCCTCCGGCAGGACGCCGTCGACCATGACGATGAAGCCGTCCTCGGTCCGCCCGACACCGGCACCGCTTTCGTGCATGTCGACGACGTCGATGACGACTTCCTGGCCCGCCTTGACCGGCTGGGTCTTGAGGTCCTCTATCGGCTGATTGTAGTGGTTACACCACTCCTTGCCACCCCGGTCACCGTAGTGTTGACACCCCATCCCCGAGATCCGTTCGGAGAACTCCGGGCAGTCGTCGGCGAGTGGACAGTCTGCCATGCACGCCACTACCAGCGGTGGCGTTAAACCGTTTCCGTCTCGTGGATCGACGGCGGGGCGAAACGTTGGAAGTAAAGAGCGGGGGTCGAGGCTGCACCACTAACAGTCACCGACGGAAAGTGAAAACATGGTAACGAAACGACGCCTGGGTGACGTGCGGTTTCGAAAAGGTTTACGGTATGGACGTAGCAGTGACAAACGATGAAAATTCTCGTAACGGTCAAAGAGGTGGCGACCGTCGAAGACGAGTTCGAAATCGAGGGAACTGAAATCGCACAGCAGTACCTCGGTGCCGACTTGAACGAGTGGGACGACTACGCGATCGAGGAGGCCGTCCAGCTCCAGGAGGACGGAATCGCCGACGAGGTCGTGACGGTCACGATCGGGCCGGAAGACTGCGAACAGACCATCCGACAGGCGCTCGCGAAGGGCGCCGACCGCGCCGTCCGCGTCTGGGACGACGCGCTGGAAGACGTCGACCTGCTCGACGTCAACGCCAAGACGGAGATTCTGAGCGCCGTCATCGAGGAGGAAGACCCCGACCTCGTCCTCTCGGGCGTCCAGGCCGGCGACGACAGCTTCGCCGCGACCGGCGTCTCCGTCGCCGAGAACATCGGCTTCCAGTGGGGTGCCGTCGTCAACCACCTCGAACACGATCTCGACGACGGGATCGCCTCCGTGCGGCGCGAACTCGAGGGCGGCGTCGAGGAGCTGACCGACATCGAACTCCCCGCGGTGCTGACGATCCAGACCGGGATCAACGAGCCCCGGTACGCCAGCCTCCGTGGCATCCGACAGGCACAGCAGAAACCGATGGACGTCAAGGCACTCGCCGACATCGGCGTCGACGAGAGCACGATCGAGACCGAACTCGAGCTGACGGACATGTACGAGCCCGAGAGCGAGAGCGACGTGACGACCTGGGAGGGAAGCGCCGACGAGACCGCCTCGGAGCTGGGTGAACTGCTCCGCGACAAGGGGGTGGCACAATGACGGACGTCCTCGCAGTCGCGGACCACCGCCGCGGCGAACTGCGCGATGTCAGCTACGAGATCATCACCGCCGGTCGCCAGCTCGCCGACGAGACCGGTGGCGACCTCCACCTCGCGGTCATCAGCGGCACCGTCGACGAGTTCGCCGACAAGCTCAACCGCGAGGGCGTCGACGCCATCCACACCGTTTCCCACGGTGAGGAGTTCAACCACGACGTCTACTCGCAGGCGATCACGCAGCTCTACGACGACCTCGCACCCCAGTTCGTCGTGACGCCCAACAGCGTCAACGGGCTCGACTACGCGCCGGCCATCGCCAACGAACTCGACCTGCCGATCGTCACCGACACGGTCGATCTCGAGACCGACGGCGAGACCCTGATCGCGACCCGCGAGATGTACGGCGGGAAAGTCGAGACCACCAACGAACTCGAGGGCGACGCGATCGTCACGATCCGCGGCGCCGAGTGGCCCGCCGCCGAGGGCACCGGCGACGCCGCCATCGAAGCGTTCGACGCCGACATCGACGAGGACGCGGTCGGCTCGACCGTCACCGGCTTCGAGGAAGTCGGCGGCGGCGACGTCGACATCAGCGAGGCCGAACTGCTGGTCTCGATCGGCCGCGGGATCGAGGAAGAGGAGAACCTCGACCTCATTCGGGACCTGGCCGACGCGCTCGGCGCGACGCTGTCCTCCTCGCGACCGATCGTCGACAACGGCTGGCTGCCCAAGAACCGCCAGGTCGGCCAGTCCGGGAAGGTCGTCACCCCCGACGTCTACATCGCCATCGGGATCTCCGGCGCGGTCCAGCACGTCGCCGGCATGAAAGGCTCCGATACGATCGTCGCGATCAACACGGACCCCAACGCGCCGATCATGGACATCGCCGACTACGCGATCGTCGACGACCTCTTCGACGTCGTCCCTGAACTCATCGAAGAGTTCGAAGGCTGAGCAGGCGTCAACCACGGTTTAGTTGATTTTTTGCGAGTGGGCGGAACACGCTGAACGGCTCTAACGGAGACTGTAGACTTTACCGGGGCAAGAAGTAGTACCGCGAGCGAACGCAGTGAGCGAGCGGCCTTTTTTGATCGAGATTTTTTGCGCGAGTGGTGAGCGAAGCGAACCCGAGCGGAAAAAAGGTCGGTACAAAAGGTCGGTGTTGATCCGTTAGCTACTTTTTCACCCCATCCTAAGCGCGGGTGATGGAACTGCTGGAGCGGCGACGGGCGCTGATCGAGGAGCGTCTCGTCGAGGTCGTCGAGGGGCTCGAGCCCGAGACGCTCAGCGATGAGGTCCGCCACGTCGCGCTCTCCGGGGGGAAGCGCGTTCGACCGATGGTGACCCTGCTGGCCTGCGAGACGGTCGGCGGGCGGGCCGAGGACGCGGTCGAGTTCGGCGTCGGAATCGAACTCGTCCACACGGCCTCGCTGGTCGTCGACGACATCATCGATCGATCGGAACTCCGACGCGGGACGACCAGTGCGTGGGCTGAGTTCGGCCACGGACCGGCGATCATCACGAGTGACGGCCTGCTCGGGGAGGCGTTCGCACTGTTTTCGGCGGATCCCGACGCCACTCGCGTCGTCGCCGATGCGATGGTCGAACTCGGCGTCGGCGAGGCGACCGAACTCTCGGCCCAGCCGGAAAACGAGGACGAGTACATGACGCTGGCCCGCCGCAAGACCGGCGCACTCTTTCGGGCTGCAGCCGAACTCGGCGCGATCGCCGCCGACTCCGATCCCGTCACCGTCGAGGCGCTCGGCGAGTACGCCGAACGCGTCGGGGTCGCCTTCCAGATCAGAGACGACGTGTTAGACGCCGTCGCCGACTCCGAGGAACTCGGCAAGCCGACCGGCCACGACGCCGCTTTAGAGCGGCCGTCGGTCGTCCAGGTGACCGACCTCACGCCCGAAGCGGCCAACGCCCGCGCCCGGACAGAGGCCGACCGGGCGATCGATGCCCTCGAGCGGGTCGAGGTCGCCGATCCGGAGGCCCGAGAGTATCTGCTCGAGCTGGCGGAATTCGTCGTCGAACGCGAGCGGTAAGGCGGTCAGACTCGCTCCGCGCCTCGCCTGTCTTCCTCCCGCTCCGAGTCCGAAAAGCGCGATTCCGCGACGGCGAAGGTGAGCGTACTGACGATTCCCAGCAGCGTCCCTGCCGTCAGCGCCGTCGCGAGGAAGGTGAGTTCGACCCGGTCGAGGAAGAAGGCACTCACCGCCTGGAGAACGACGGCGATCGAGAGGACGTAGAAAGGGGCGTTGAGGTAGCGCCACTCGAGCGAGCCGGCGATGTACTCGTCGGTGATCTGGCCGAGGCTGGTCGTCAGCCCCGCGACGGCGAACCAGCGGATCGAGCCGTTGAGAAGCGCGGCCAGCATGACCGGGACCCCGAGGTCGCCGGCGGTCGATTCCCGGACCGCCTCGAGGGTGTCGAGTCCGTTGACGCCCCCGAGGACGAACAGGGCGGCGGCGACGACGTAGGCGAGCAGGGTCGTCCGGCCGGCGTACAGCGACCGGCGGGCGCGTTCGACGCTCGCGTCGAGGCGATCGCCCAGCCCCAGCCCCCGCGAGATGAGATAGAGCCCGAGCAGGGCGGAGGTCGTCCCGAGGACGAACCCCGGCATATCGAGGACGGAGCCGAACAGGGCGAGGGGGTAGATCAACAGGAGGATACCAAGCGGAATGAGGACCGTCCCGCGGGTCTCGGGGTCGTCCAGCACTTGCTTGATCGTGTAGTACATCGACTCGAGGTTCTGTGCCTGCCGGACGACGACGCGGCGGACGCCGTCGATCGGGACTCGCGAGCGGATGATCGGAATGACGGACTCGTCCTGTGCGCCGTCGGTGACGACCAAGGCGGTGACGTCTTCCCCGGTCGAGAGGCTCGCGAGAACGGTGTCGACCTCGTCCCCGACCTCGCGGTTTGCGCTGACGTCGCCCTCGTCGTTGCCGGTGACGACGGCGACCTCGACGCTCTCGTCGCGGTCGGCCAGATCGTCGTAGACGTGCAACCCCTGAAAGATCACGTTGACGTCCGAGTCCTCCGGGTCCGCGGTCGCGAGAGCGACGGCCGCCTCCTCGACGGGCTCGCGACCGATAACCGGCGTCGAAAAGCCGGTCTTGCGCCCGAGGTCATCGTCGAGGTCGACACAGAGGACCAGCAGCATCAGTCGGACGTTCGAGGGCGGGGTATTTCCATCTTCTGGGGACGGAAGAATACGCTCGAGGGGCTCGAGAGCGGCACGGGTGTCGTGGTCCGCGACTCCGCTCGAGGATCGGCGACCGACGCCCGTCGACCACCGACCCTACGTCGATCGGGCCGATGTCGTCCCGCCGGTCGGCACGGTGATGTCCCGGAACTCGAACCGCGCACCGCCGTCGTCGCCGTCGCACGCGGCGACGGTCCAGCCGTGGGCCTCGGCGATCCCCTCGACGATCGCCAATCCGAACCCGGTCCCCTCCGCCGCGGTCGTGTGGCCGAACTCGAACAACGACTCGCGATCGGCCGGCAGCCCCGGTCCCGTATCCTCGACGTAGAAGCCGTCGGGACGGTCGCCGCTGCCGGCGGACTGGGGCTCGCGCTCGAGCGGGCCGACGGTGACTGTCAGCCGATCGGCGTCGTCGCCGCCGTGTTCGACGGCGTCCTGACGAGGGCGGGAGTCAGGGCTCGTCGAGCCGTGTTCGACAGCGTTTCGAAAGAGGTTCTCGAGCAGCGATCGAACACGGGTCTCGTCGCCGTACAGCATCGGATCGGTTTCGATCTCGAGGCGGGCATCACCGGTGTCGACGGTCGCCCAAGCCGCTTGGGCCGTGTCCGCGAGCGAAAACCGCTCCTCGTCGCCGATCGCTTTTCCCTGTCGGGCCAGCTGGAGGAGTCCGTCGATGAGTTCCTCGATCCGGGCGAGCGACCGCTGTAGTTTCTCGACGTGGCGGTCGTCGGCCCCTTCCGCGATGAAATCGAGGTGCCCCTGCGCGACGTTCAGCGGGTTCCGCAGGTCGTGGCTAACGAGGCTCGCGAACTCCGACAACCGTTCGTTCTGGCGCTCGAGTTCGCGTCGGTAGCGTCGCCGGCGCGTGACGTCCCGAATCGCGTGTACCGTTCCGGTGAACTCCCCGTTCTCGAGCGGCAGGAGTCTGGTGTGGACGTCGTGGATTCGTTCCTCACCGTCCGGCGACTGAAACCGAACCTGATACTTCGCCCGCTCGCGGTCGGTCGTCGAGGAGAGTAGGTCACGGACTTCCTCGATGTACTTGGTCGTCACCTGCCCGTCGTAGTAGCCGCGATCGATGAGATCCGGGAACGGCGTTCCGATCAGTTCCGTCCGTCCCTCGACGAAAGGGTCGGCGAACTCGTCGTTACACCAGTTGATGACGGCGTCAGCGTCGAGGGTAAACAGCGCGGTCGGCACGAGCTCGAGGATTCGATCGTTCTCGACGAGGGCCCGGTATCGCTCGAGTTGCCGTTCGCTCTCGCGGCGGGCCCGTTCGGCGCGGCGTTTCGCGACGGCGTTCTCGATCCGGTTTGCAAGCACGGTGTACTGGGCGGTTCCCGACCCCTTCCGGAGGTAGTCGGTAACGCCGGCCGAGATCGCCTCGCTCGCGATCTCGTCGGGAGCTGTGCCAGTAAAGAGAACGAACGGGACCGCCGGATCGCGCTCCCGTATCGCCGCGAACAGCTCGAGGCCATCCATCCCCGGCAGCTCGTAGTCACTGACGACGCAGTCGATCGGTCGGTCGGCCCCGTCGCTCGCGCCGTCGAAGACCGCCAGCGCGTCGCGACCGTTCGCCGCGGTCGTCACGTCGATCTCGTCGGTCCGTCGCTCGAGAACGGTGGCGGTCAGCTCGCGCAGTTGGGGGTCGTCATCGACAGAGAGAACGCGGATCCCCGGAGACATTGGTTACGTTACGTACAGTCTCATCGCATAATAATATATGGCTGTGTGGTGCCACGACACATGGGTCGGCGGTTTCGCACGGCTTTTGAGGCTCGGGAGGGTACGTACCCTCGAATGATCTCGAAGGGCTGTGAGCAGTGCGCGAAAGGCGGCAAGATGGTGCTGTTCGTCTACGGTTACTGCGACCAGCGCGACTGCTTTTACTGCCCGCTCGGCGAAAATCGGAAAAACGTCACCGACGTCTACGCCAACGAGCGACTCGTCGAAAGCGACGAGGACGTCCTGACCGAGGCCCACCGCATGGATGCGCTGGGCACCTCGATCACCGGCGGCGAACCCCAAGAGGCCTTGGGCCGGACCTGCCACTATCTCGAACTGCTGAAAGACGAGTTCGGCGAGGACCACCACACTCACCTCTACACCGGCATCACCGGCGGCCGCGAGAACATGCGCCGCCTCTCGGAGGCCGGACTCGACGAGATCCGGTTCCACCCACCCTACGAACAGTGGGGCGATCTCCACGGCACCGAGTGGGAGGAAATCCTCTACATCGCCCGCGAAGAGGGGCTGACCCCCGCGTTCGAAATCCCCGGTATCCGCCCCGAGGAGGAGTTCCTCGAACTCATCGACGAGGGCGCGGCCGAGTTCTGCAACGTCAACGAGTTCGAGATGAGCGACGGGAACTACCGCCGGATGCAGGAACAGGGGTACGAACTCAAGGAAGACCACATGAGCGCCGTCGACGGCGACCGCGAGGAGATCCTCGACGTGATGGGCGACCACGAGAAGGTCTACTTCTGTACCTCCGTGTTCAAAGACGCCGCCCAACATCGCCGCCGCCTGAAACGCATGGCCCGCAACATCCGCCGCGAGTTCGACGACGTCACCGACGACGGGACGCTCGTCTACGGCAAGACGTACGCCGACCCCGACCGCTTCGAGGCACTGGGTGTCCCCGAGGAGTTCTACACCGTCAAGAGCGACCACGTCGAGGTCGCCTGGTGGCTTCTCGAGGAGATGATCGAGGAGGGAGACCTCGAGGACGGTGAAATCGTCGAGCAGTATCCGACCTACGACGGACAGGTCGTCGAACGGACGCCACTAGCGTAAGGGCCGCGAGCGAAGCGAGCGGTCTTTTTGGTGCAGATTTTTCGAGGAGTGGTGAGCATCGCGAACCCGACGAGAAAAAGGTGCGCGCAGATCGTCGAGCAGTATCCGACCTATGACGGACAGGTCGTCGAGCGGACGCCACTGGCGTAAAGACCGTGAACGAGCGACGCGAGTGAGCGGCTTTTTGGTGCAGATTTTTCGAGGAGTGGTGAGCATCGCGAACCCGACGAGAAAAAGGTGCGCGCAGATCGTTGAGCAGTATCCGACCTATGACGGACAGGTCGTCGAACGGACGCCACTAGCGTAAGGACCGCGAGGCTGCGCGGTTCGGAACGGGCGAAGCGAGTGAGAGCCGGGAACGAAGTAGCCCGCGAGCGATCGGCCGTCCTGATGCAGGTTTTTGCATGAGATAAGGATCGTTTCGCATCGTTCAACACCACGGGATCACCGACCTCGGGACCGTACTGACGCGTCGGTCGTCGAATGAGTCACCGACGCTTATCCGGGCTGTAATAATGGTCTCCCCGTCGGAAGCGGGAGCCACGATGGAACTTCGAAACGTCGCCGTCGTCGCGGTTGCGCTGCTCGTGGCCCTCTCAGGATGCAGCGCCCTCGGGGGATCGCAAGCGGAGCCGTCGAACGACACCGAGACGGACACGAACGGCATAGCAGACGATGAATCCGAGCCCCCCGGCGACGACGTCGAGTCGAGCGGAAGCGAGAACGAAACGGACCCGGACGGCGGAGACGATACCGGGGACACAGACACCACCGCAGAGTGGTCTCCGCCGGAAGAACCGAACCGACCCCTCGAGGACAAACGCGAGGACCGAATCGAGAGCGTCGAGTTCGTCGACAAAGAGCCGGCGGAGAACGGGGACGGCTACTCGAACTTCAACCTCGAGGTCGTCGCCAACACCAGCATGGAGAACGTCGATCCACCGGAACACGGTGACGTAGAGGGCGAGCCGTACTTCTTCGTCAAGATCAACGAGGACGAACAGAAGCTCGTCGAGCGGACGGGCGAGGTTCAGATGGAAGAAAACGGCACGTTCCACATCGAGGTTCGCCCGGCCGGACTCGAGGAGTTCGACTCGGGGTCGCTAACCGTCGAGGTCTTCCTGATGGACGAGGACAAGGACTGGGACGACATCTACGACGCCGTCGGCAAGGACGTTCAGTTCAATCCGGAGACGGGCGACGGCGACTCGAGTTCGACCGACGGTGACTCGGAATCGGGCGAGAACTACTCGGTAGCCGTGCGGTAGCCGCGGATCGGCTACTTCGGGCCGAACGATCAGTCGACTTCGGTCGGATCGACGCCCGGCAGCGTGATGAGATTCTCCCGGCCGATCCGGAGTTTCTCGATCTCGTCGTCGTCGTCCATCTGCGAGAGCAGTTGCGACACCTTGGCGTTGGACCAGCCGGTCTCCGAGACGATCGAGGCCTGTTTCATCCGGCCGCCGTTTTGCTTGAGCATTCGAAGGACACGCTCCTCGTCGCTCAGCAGTTCCGGATCGACCGCGTCCCCGACCGGTTCCTCGAACTCGAGACTGGTTCCAGCGTCGCGATCGGCGTCGGTGCCGGTACCGGCCGAAGGGGCCGAATCAGTCGGGTTCCGGCCTGTCGACCCCGGGCCATCGGACTCGGCTGCTTCGGTACCGTTCCCGTCGCTGGCAGTACTGGTGCCGATCCCGACCGCTTCGATCGATGGCAATCTATCGGTCGGAACTGACAGGCTGGTCCGGCCGTCCCGCCGTACCACGAGGTATCCACCACCGATGAACCCGATGACGAGGAGGCCGCCAATCAGCCACCCCCACATCGGTACGATCGAATCACTGGTTTGGATAAACACGATCTCGAGTTCAGTCTCATCAAACTCGTAAGGACCGTCCCAGGAGAGTTGCGTCGGCGTCTCGAGGGCGTACTGTGGTGGTGTTTCGACGACGAGGCGCTGTCCATCGTACAGTTGAAGCCAGACTCCGCCCTCCGTTCGGAACGCGTCGCCGAAGTGAATCCGATCGCCGTCGACAGTGGCGAAGTTAGTCCAAGTGAATGAGTAGGAAATGACACCGATTTTGACATCGTCTGTCGCCGTGTCGTCACGCACGGCAGTGTCGTTTGGCGACTCGATGACCGTCGGATCGTCCCACTGAGGCTCCTCGATTGACATTTCACGTCCGGTCTCCTGTTCAGCAGTTCGACGGAAACCTTCGAATACGTCGAGATCGTATCCGACGTTACGCTGGTTATTCGTGACTTCCGTGGCGTACTCTCGAAACACCGTCTCGTCGCTCTCGTTCGTTATGAGAAAGCGACTCTCGATCGTCCACCTGACATCGCCGTTGTCGCGAACGGTAAGTCGAAATACCTGCCGAGTAGCGGGTCGCTCGAGTGGCTCCGTCGATTGGGCAGTGACGGCCGACGGTGGTGAACCAGCCGTTCGGAATCGGGAGTCGGCCACGCGATAGTCAGTTGGCGACCGTTCTATCGTCGTTGGGGACCGATCACCGATCGTATCGGCCCGCTCCGACGCCGGTGTCGAAGCGGACACGGTCGGTGTCACGGCCACCGCCCCCAGAAGAGTCGTGATGAGGAGGATTGTGAGGGCGACTGTGACGGCGGTGGATACCCGCATGCGTACCATCGGGTGGTCGCCCGGGGGAAAAAACCCTTTCCATCGAAAATAAAACGTCACTACCGGTCCTAAAGCGTTTCCGAGCCGGAGAACATCTCTGATAGGGGCGGTAAAACGTCGGTAGCACGAATTCAATCCGGTATTCGATTGAACTGAAGTGCGACCAGTTTTTGTATCAGGGGAACGTACGGTCGCTCGATGAACCGCGCGATTCCGCCCCTCCTCGCAGTACTTCTGGTTCTATCGCTGCTGGCGATTCCAGCGATGGCAACCCCTACAACGGGAGCGAACGACGCTACCGAGAATCTCCACCAGGAGAGTTTACTGCGCAGTAATAGCATGGTTCCACAGACAGTCAATAATACGACGAACCGCCTCTCACTCGATGAAACGTCCAGAAGCGAGTACGCCGACTACGGCTCCGACCTCGGTGCAGCGCTCGCGAGTGCGGACGACGAAATTCGGGTCGATCACGCCCAATACACGACCGTGGATCAGGGGTTCGACGATGCGACCGCGGCCGAACGACGAGAACTGCTCCAAAACGGCTACGAGCGGTTGGTAGCGCAATCGGAGACACTCGAAGAACGTGAGCGACGCGCCGTCCGTGCCCACGCCAGCAACGAACTATCGAACGCACAGTTACTGCAGGTCTTGCTTCGAAATCACCGGGAAGCAGCAGTTCTCTCCGAGGCGTTCGCCGAACTCAATGAGCGATCGGAGCAGGTTCAGGATTTCTCACTCTCGGTCAGTGACGAGCGGGACAAACTCGAGATGCACCGAACGAAAATTCGCTCTCAACTCGACTCGGCATACAGGTACGGCGACTCCGTCAACGGCAACGTAATTCTCATCGAGACGTCACAGAACGGATTCGTTCTCTCCCTACTCGGGGACAGTTACGTCCGCGAAGCGGTCCGCTTCGATAACCGGAACGCGTCACAGTCGACACAGTTCGAGGACATTCTGGATGCATACGATCATGCCCGCGGACTGTACCCCTGGGCGTACGAAACGGTCCAGTCCCCATCGTTCAATGAATACACAACGGTAAAGCTGTACAAGATAAACAATAACCACGATCAAGGGGATCTCGAGGCATACCTCGACGGTGGGACGGGTGATATTTATCGAGAAGTTCAGATTCTTGATCGGACTTCGTTACCCAACGAAAACAACACAACTGCAGTCAAAAACGGACTCAAACTCTCGATCATGGAAACGAAAGCGAACGGGCCAGCTACCGTCGTGGTGAATGATTCGGAAACAGGCGATCCCGTTTCCGCGACGATTACCATCGACGGCTTCGCGGTCGGAACGACCGACGATGACGGCGGTCTCTGGTATGTGCCGCCCGGAGACGAATACGAACTGCGAGCGGAAACAGCGGACGGAGCTAGTGCTTCCGTCATACTCTCGAGTTCCTAACCACGAATCGCGATCCGGGACTCGAGAGTGGCTGCTCTTTTCCCGGTTGGCCGACCGACCATCGATACGTGGTCAAGCATTTATAAGACAAGCCGCAGCCAGAAGGTGTCGTGACCGAGGAGACGGATCGAATCGCGACTGTCGACACACGGGCCGTGAGTCCAGTTATTGGCGTACTCGCACTGGTTGCACTCACCGTCTGTCTGGCAGCCGTCGTCGCAGTCGGTGTTGGCACGTGGTCGCTCGAGGACGCTAGCGCGACGGCGACGTTCGAACTTTCGGCTGACGGAGACCGCTCCGCGATCGCGATCACCCACGTCACAGGGGATGCCATCGACGTCGAGACGCTGTCAGTAACGATTGCCGTAAACGGGACGGCGATTGCCGAACAACCGCCGATTCCGTTCGTCGGTGCAAGCGGATTCGACGGCGCGCCCGACGGTCCGTTCAACGCCAAAAGCGATTCGGAGTGGACAGCGGGGGAGCGCGCTGGCGTTGCGCTCGCGTCGACCAACAGTCCAACGCTTGCAGCAGGCGATTCGGTTACGGTCACGCTCGCGACGGACGGAAAGCGGATCGCGACCCTCGAGACGACGGCGACCTGAATCGGGATCGGACTACTCGGGCGCGCGACCGATCGTCGTGATCGCGACGTCGGGCTCGTAGGGCGGCCCCATGAAGGCGTGTTTCACGTCCTCGAAGCCGGCAGCCTTGAACATCCGGTCGGCTTCATACTCGTCGTAAAAGAGCATGATCGAGTCGGCAAGCAGCTGGCTGACGACGTTGTCGGGATAGTTCGGGCCGACGACCAGTACCTGCCCGCCGGGTTTGAGGACGCGGCGGAACTCCCGGAGCGCGAGGATCGGGTTCGGCCAGTACTCGATCGAGCCCGACGACCAGACGACGTCGAACGTGTCCGTCGCGAATGGGAGCCGTTCGGCGTCGCCGCGGTGGAAGTGGACCGGCGGCCCGCGTTTGCCGAACTTCTCGTAGGCCTGTTCGAGTTGGTGTTCGCTCTGGTCGAGCGCGTAGACCTCGTCGACGTGTTCGAGCAGACCCTCGGTGGCGAACCCGGTGCCACAGCCGACGTCGAGTACCGTCATGTCCGCTTCTAACTCGAGCAGGGACAGGGCCTCGGTGCGCATCTCTTCGGTCCAGACGAACGGATTGACCTGGTCGTAGACCCGCGAGAGGTACTTATAGAACAGTCGAGCGCGGGCCTTGTTCTCGAGAAGTCCCATTAGGAGCGAGTTTCGGTCGGATCGGCATATGTCTGCCGTTCCCGGGGGCTCGCGGCTGGAACGTAAGCCGTCATTATCCGCGATCGGTCCGGTTCCCGCTGAGGGACTTTCGCAACTACCATATACGCGCTCTGGCAAACGTCCGGTTGCTTAGAGTATGCCGAGGCCAGAGGTTCTCGAACGAATTAAGTCGGCGGAAGAGGAGGCCGACGAGATCGTCGCATTGGCAGAGAACGACCGCGACGAGCGAATAGCCGAGGCCCGGGAACGTGCCGAGGAGATTCGCACGGAAGCGGAACAGGAGGCCCAGGAGTTGCGGGAGCGCCGCCTGGAGGAAGCTCGCGAGGAGATCGATGCGGAATGTGAGCAGGTCCTCGAAGAAGGCGAACAGGAGCGCGAGGAACTCGCCGAGCGCGCCCGGGAGCGGGTCGACGAAGTGACCGACCACGTCGTCGAACTGTTCCAGGAGGACGTCCATGCTCAGACCTGAGCAGATGAGCAAGGTCTCGGTGACCGGATCCAGAGCCGTCATGGCTCCGGTCATCGAGACGATCCACGAGCTGAACCTGGTCCATCTCTCGGACTACGACGGCTCGTGGGAGGGGTTCGATAACGGCAACCCCATCGAAGGGGCCGATCAGGCGTCGGAAAAGCTCGTGACCGTCCGAGCCCTCGAAAACACCCTCGAGCTGTCGGCCGACGAGGCCGAGCCGGGGCGACTCGAGACAGGCTGGGAGGATCGACTCGAGGAGATCCGCACGCGGGTCAACGAACTCGACGACCAACGCGGTGAGGTCACCGACGAACTGCGACAGGTTAACGAGAAGATCGACCGCGTCGCGCCCTTCGCGGAACTCGGGATCGACCTCGACCTGCTGTCGGGGTACGAGTCGGTCGACGTGGCTGTCGTCGAAGGTCCCGTCGGTGCGATCGAGGACGCCATCGCGGCGTCCGACGACGTGCGGGCGTTCGAGACGTTCACCGGCGGAGACGTCGTGGCGATCGTCGCCGCGCCGACCGCGGACGCCGACGACGCGCCGATCGACGACGCCCTGGTCGGCGTCGACGTTACGCGCCACTCGGTGCCCGAGACCGAACAGAGTCCGGAGGCGTACGTCGCCGACCTCGAGGACGAGAAGGCGGACCTCGAGAGCAGACGCGAGGAGATCGACGCGGAACTCGCGGAGATCAAGCGGGAGGAAGCCGGCTTCCTCCTGCGGGTCGAAGAGGAGCTGACGGTCGAGGTCCAGCAGGCGGAAGCGCCGCTGCAGTTCGCGACGACCGATCGCGCCTTCATCGCGGAGGGCTGGATCCCGACCGACGAGTACGACCGACTCGTCGCCGCGCTGGACGACGCCGTCGGCGACAGCGTCGAGATCGAAGAACTCGAGCGGGCGGACTACGACCGCCACGGGGCACACTCGCATACGGAGGACGTACAGGAGGGTGCGCCGTCGGCAGCGGACGAAGACGACGAGGCGGCCGCCGACGCGGACGATCAGCAACAGAAGGCGGTCACCGACGGTGGCTCGACGGTCACGATGGGCGACGAGCCGCCGACGGTCCAGAACAATCCGGGCGTGGCCAAGCCGTTCGAACTGCTCGTACAGGCAGTCAACCGACCGAAATACAGCGAGCTGGATCCGACGATCTTCCTGTTCCTGACGTTCCCGGCGTTCTTCGGGTTCATGATCGGGGACGTTGGTTACGGGATCATGTACGTCGCCATCGGCGCGTACATGGCCACGCAGTTCGATAGCAAGGGAGTCACCAGTCTCGGCGGCGTCGCCATCTGGGCGGGGCTGTTCACGATCCTCTTCGGGATCATCTACGGCGAGATATTCGGCCTGCACATCCTCGGCGAGGTCATCTGGCACGACGTGTTCCACTCGGAACTCCTGCCGCTGAACAAGGGCCTCGAGCCGGCCGCGAGTGACTTCGCGCTCGGCTGGATGGTCGTGAGCGTGCTGGCCGGGATCGTCCACCTGAACATCGGGTACATCCTGGACTTCTACGAGAATCTCAGCCACGGGTTCAAGGACGCCCTCTTCCACAGCGGCTCCTGGATCCTGATGATCAACGGGATCTGGATCTGGATCTTCTCGGCCCAGGCAAAGGGCTCGAAGCCCGGCTTCCTGTTCGAGACGTTCGCTAGCGACGGCCCGTTCCCGATCGGCTTTACCGGATTCCCGATGTGGGAGCTATTCGCGTTCCCCGAAGCGATTCCGCTACTCGGTGGATTCCCCCTGACGGCGCCGCTGCTTGTCTTCCTGATCGGGTTCGTGATGCTCGTCGTGAGCGAACCCGTCGAAGCAGTCGAATCGCTCGACGTCGTCGTTAACGTGTTCTCCTACACCCGGATGGGCGCAGTGTTGCTCGCGAAGGCCGGCATGGCCTTCGTGGTCAACCTGCTGTTCTTCGGGGCCTACGAGGACCCCGACGGCGAGTTCCACTTCCTTCGGAATCACGAACCGAGCTACGTCGCCGAACACTACGGCGAGGGTGCAGACGTCATCTTCAACGGGCTCATGCACTCGGGGACCGCGGCCCTGCTCGGTGGACTTGTTATTCTCGTACTCGGACACATCGTTGTGTTAGTGCTTGGCGTGACAAGCGCCGGCTTACAGGCTGTGCGCCTCGAGTACGTCGAATTCTTTAACAAGTTTTATGAAGGCGGTGGGGAGAACTACGAACCGTTCGGAACCGATCGAAACCACACAGAGGACCCATAAACAATGTTTGAATTCGCACTTCAAAGCGGAGACGCAGCAGTCGAAGCAGCGCCCACGCTCAACGACGCCGGTGCCGCGGCGATCGCCGTCGGTCTCGCCGCGCTCGCAGCAGGATACGCCGAGCGCGGTATCGGCGCGGCCGCGGTCGGTGCTATCGCCGAAGACGACGACATGTTCGTCCCGGGCCTGATCATGACCGTCCTTCCGGAGACGCTCGTGATCCTGGCGCTGGTCGTCGTCTTCATCGTCGGATAACCACACCCCCTTCTCTCACAATGAGTTTGGACACAGTCGTCAAAGACATTCGAGAAGAGGCCAACGCGCGTGCGGAGGACATCCGCAGTGAGGGCGAGACGCGCGCAGAGGAGATCGAATCGGCGGCCGAGGCCGACGCCGAGGAGATCCGCGCCGATGCGGAGGCCGAGGTCGACCGCGAGATCGACCAGCTCCGCGAACAGCGCCTCTCCAGTGCGAAGCTGGAGGCGAAACAGAAGCGTCTGGAGGCCCGCCGCGATGTCCTCGGAGAGGTCCGCGAGGCCGTCGAGGACGAACTCGCCACCCTCGAGGGGGACACCCGCGAGGACCTCACTCGTGACCTGCTCGAGGCCGCAAGCGAGGAGTTCGACGAGGGCAACGACGTCAACGTCTACGGTCGAAGCGACGACGCGGAGCTGCTCGAGTCGATCGTCGCGGACTACGACGGCTACGAGTACGCCGGCGAAGTCGACTGTCTCGGCGGCGTCGTCGTCGAGAGCGACCAGTCCCGGGTCCGAGTCAACAACACGTTCGACTCGGTCCTGGAAGACGTCTGGGAAGACAACCTCCAGGGGATCAGCAACCGACTCTTCGAGCAATGAGCGCAGGTGCCTCGAATCCGGAATACGTGAACGCTCGCGTTCGGTCGCGCCGAGCCTCGCTGTTCTCGGACGAAGACTACCGCAAGCTGATCCGGATGGGGCCGAGCGAGATCGCGCGGTTCATGGAGGAGACCGAGTACGAACGCGAGATCAACGAACTCGGCGCGCGGTTCTCGGGCGTCGACCTGATCGAGTACGCGCTGAACCGCAACCTCGCGAAGCACTTCGAAGACCTGATCGACTGGGCCGACGGTCGCCTCTACGACCTCATCGCCCGCTACCTGCGGAAGTTCGACGTCTGGAACCTGAAGACGATCATCCGCGGGATCTACACCGATACCGCCCCCGATGACATCCGGACCGACCTCATCCGAGCCGGCGAACTCGAGGAGCGGACGATCGATCGGCTCCTCGAGACCGACGACATCGAGGACGCGATCGAAGTGCTGTACGGGACGATCTACTACGAGCCGCTGACCGTCGCCTACGAGGAGTTCGAGGAGACCGGCGCGCTCGTCCCCCTCGAGAACGCCCTCGACCGGGAGTTCTACGAGAACCTGCTGGCGGACGTCTCGGGCGGCCCGGGCAACGAGCCACAGGAGGGCCCGGAAGCGAAATACATCGAGTTCCTGCAGGCCGAGATCGACTTCCGGAACGCCCGGAACGCGCTGCGGCTCGCCCGCAGTGGGGCCGATCTCGATCCCGCGACCTACTACATCGACGGCGGCGTCCTGTTCGACGAGTCGGAACTGAGCCGACTGGTCGGCGATTACGATGCGCTGGTCGATCACATCGCCGAGAACCGTCGGTACGGTGACCGACTTTCCGAGGCACTCGGTCGGCTCCGCGAGGCTGACAGCCTTATCCAGTTCGAACACGCACTAGACGCTGCGTTGCTTGAGTACGCCGATACGCTCTCGAGCATCTATCCGGCCTCGGTGTCGGCCGTGTTGTCGTACATCCTCGCGAAGGAACGGGAGGTCGAGAACATCCGCGCAATCGCGCGTGGTCGCGAGGTCGGACTCGACGAGAACGAGATCGAAGAGGAGCTGGTGATCCTATGAGCCAGGAGATCGCAGTCGTCGGCAGCCCGGAATTCACGACCGGCTTCCGCCTTGCTGGCGTCCGCCGGTTCGAGAACGTCCCGGACGACGAGAAAGACGAGCGACTCGACGACGCTGCAACGGCAGCCCTCGAGGACGAGGGCGTCGGCATCGTCGTCATGCACGACGACGACCTCGAGTACCTGTCGCGCAACGTACGCCAGGAAGTCGAGACGAGCGTCGAGCCGGTCGTCGTCACCATCGGCAGCGGCACCGGTGGCGGCGGGCTTCGCGACCAGATCAAGCGTGCGATCGGTATCGACCTGATGGACGAGGACGAAGACAGCTAAACTATGAGCCAGGCAGAACAAACCGAGACCGTCGACGAAGACGGTGTAATCGAAAGCGTGAGCGGTCCCGTCGTGACCGCCACGGACCTCGACGCCCGGATGAACGACGTCGTCTACGTCGGCGACGAAGGACTGATGGGCGAGGTCATCGAGATCGAAGGGAACCTGACCACGATTCAGGTCTACGAGGAAACCTCCGGCGTCGGCCCGGGCGAACCCGTCGAGAACACGGGCGAGCCCCTGAGCGTCGACCTCGGACCCGGCATGATGGACTCCATCTACGACGGCGTCCAGCGTCCGCTGGACGTTCTCGAGGACAAGATGGGGACCGCGTTCCTCGACCGCGGGGTCGACGCCCCCGGTATCGACCTCGAGAAGGAGTGGGAGTTCGAACCCACCGTCGAGGAGGGCGACACGGTCGAGCCCGGCGACGTCGTCGGCGTTGTCGAAGAGACGGTCACCATCGACCACAAGGTCATGGTGCCGCCGGACTACGAGGGCGGCGAAGTTACGTCGGTCGAGAGCGGCGAGTTCACGGTCGAGGAGACCGTCGTCGAACTCGACAACGGCGAAGAGATCCAGATGCACCAGGAGTGGCCGGTCCGAGAGGCCCGGCCCGCCGGTGAGAAGGAGACGCCGACCGAGCCGCTGGTGACCGGCCAGCGCGTCCAGGACGGCCTGTTCCCGCTCGCGAAGGGCGGGACGGCGGCGATTCCGGGCCCCTTCGGCTCCGGGAAGACCGTCACCCAGCAGCAACTCGCCAAGTGGTCCGACGCGGACATCGTCGTCTACATCGGCTGTGGCGAGCGCGGCAACGAGATGACCGAGGTCATCGAGGACTTCCCGGAACTGCCGGACCCACAGACCGGGAACCCGCTGATGGCCCGGACCTGCCTCATCGCCAATACGTCGAACATGCCAGTCGCAGCCCGTGAGTCCTGCATTTACACGGGGATCACGATCGCGGAGTACTACCGCGACATGGGCTACGACGTCGCACTGATGGCCGACTCCACCTCCCGGTGGGCAGAGGCCATGCGGGAGATCTCGAGCCGACTCGAGGAGATGCCCGGCGAAGAGGGCTATCCCGCGTATCTGGCGGCCGCGCTCTCGGAGTTCTACGAGCGCGCCGGCAAGTTCCAGCTGATGAACGGCGGCGAGGGATCGATCTCGGTCGTCGGGGCGGTCTCGCCGCCGGGCGGTGACTTCTCCGAGCCGGTCACCCAGAACACGCTGCGTATCGTCAAGACGTTCTGGGCGCTGGACGCCGACCTCGCGGAGCGTCGGCACTTCCCCTCGATCAACTGGAACGAGTCCTACTCGCTGTACAAGGATCAGCTCGACCCGTGGTGGACGGACAACGTCGCCGGCGACTGGGCGGAAACCCGCCAGTGGGCCGTCGACGTCCTCGACGAGGAAGACGAACTCCAAGAGATCGTCCAGCTCGTCGGCAAGGACGCGCTGCCGGAGGACCAGCAGCTCACGCTCGAGGTCGCCCGCTACCTGCGTGAGGCGTGGCTCCAGCAGAACGCCCTGCACGACGTCGACACCTACTGCGAACCCGAGAAGACCTACCGGATGCTCGGCGCGATCCAGACGTTCAACGACGAGGCCTTCGAGGCACTCGACGCTGGCGTGCCGCCGGAGGAGATCACGGACGTCGACGCCGCGCCGAAGCTCAACCGGATGGGCACGGCCGAGGAGTGGGAGGAGTTCATCGACGAGATCGAGAACGACCTCAAAGAACAACTACGAGCACTGTACTAACGATGAAAGAGTACCAGACTATCACGGAAATCAGCGGTCCGCTGGTGTTCGCCGAGGTCGACGAGCCCGTCGGGTACGACGAGATCGTCGAGATCGAGACCGAGGACGGACGGACGCTGCGCGGCCAGGTGCTGGAATCGAGCGAGGGTATCGTCTCGATCCAGGTGTTCGAAGGGACGGGCGGGATCGACCGCAACGCCTCCGTTCGCTTCCTGGGCGAGACGATGAAGATGCCCGTCACCGAGGACCTCCTCGGGCGGGTGCTGGACGGTTCCGGGAACCCGATCGACGGCGGTCCGGAAATCGTCCCCGATAAGCGACAGGACATCGTCGGCAAGGCGATCAACCCATACTCCCGGGAGTACCCCGAGGAGTTCATCCAGACCGGCGTCTCCGCCATCGACGGCATGAACACGCTGGTCCGAGGTCAGAAGCTGCCGATCTTCTCCGGGTCGGGGCTGCCCCACAACGAACTCGCCCTGCAGATCGCCCGTCAGGCGACGGTGCCCGAGGAAGACGAAGAAGGCGAGGGCTCGGAGTTCGCCGTCATCTTCGGCGCGATGGGGATCACTCAGGAAGAGGCAAACGAGTTCATGGACGACTTCGAGCGCACCGGCGCGCTCGAGCGATCGGTCGTCTTCATGAACCTCGCGGACGACCCGGCGGTCGAGCGTCAGGTCACGCCGCGACTCGCCTTGACCACGGCCGAGTACCTGGCCTTCGAGAAGGACTACCACGTGCTGGTCATCCTGACGGACATGACCAACTACTGTGAGGCACTGCGCGAGATCGGTGCCGCACGTGAGGAGGTCCCGGGCCGTCGTGGCTACCCCGGCTACATGTACACCGACCTGGCACAGCTCTACGAGCGCGCCGGTCGAATCGAGGGTAAAGAGGGCTCGGTCACGCAGATCCCGATCCTGACGATGCCCGGCGACGACGACACGCACCCGATTCCGGACCTGACTGGCTACATTACCGAGGGCCAGATCATGATGGATCGGGACTTAAACAGTCAGGGGATCGAACCGCCGGTCAACGTCCTCCCCAGCCTCTCGCGGCTGATGGACGACGGGATCGGCGAGGGCCTGACTCGCGAGGACCACGGCGACGTCTCCGACCAGATGTACGCCGCCTACGCGGAGGGTGAGGACCTGCGCGACCTCGTGAACATCGTCGGTCGCGAGGCGCTGTCCGAGCGTGACAACAAGTTCCTCGACTTCGCCGACCGCTTCGAGGCGGAGTTCGTCCAGCAGGGGTACGACACCAACCGCTCGATCGACGACACCCTCGAACTCGGCTGGGACCTCCTCTCGGACCTCCCGAAGGAGGAACTCAACCGGATCGACGAGGACCTCATCGCGGAACACTACCGCGAAGACGAATCGGCCGAAGCCGTGCAGGCCGACTGACGACCACCTGCGTTTCACCGCCGCCTCCGTTTCTTCGACTCGAGCCACCGGGGAGTCGCTGGTACTCGAGCAATACACCAGTTTCCGCGCACGCGGGCAACACGCTCGAACAGGCAACGGAACAGACAACGCCGTCGTCGACGGGTCGATGAACGCGCCCGCAGCCGTGGCTGCCACAGGGGCCGTGAATCGCGCCGGTCAGCCCCAACGGCGGGATCGATTCGACGGTCGACCTCGAGCGGGCGAAACCGATTCCGATTAGTCAGATTCCTTGACTATCACTGCGTGCAACAGGGGGAAAGGATCGTATGGATCGTCGGTAAAGCGTGTTATGTATGCACAAACCACTGCTCGTTCCGGAGTTCCTCGACCGGGCGCGGTCCCATTACGGCGACGACGAGGCCGTCGTGGCGACGACGGGCGAACGGTTCACCTACGACGACCTCGGCGAGCGCGCCGATCGGTTTGCGGCGGCGCTGCAAGCACGGGGGATCGAGAAGGGCGACCGCGTGGCCGTGCTGGATCCGAACACCCACTACCACCTCGAGGCGGCGTACGGAAGCATGCAGATCGGGGCGGTCCACACGCCGCTGAACTATCGGCTCACGCCCGATGACTTCGAGTACATCCTCTCGGACGCGGGCGTGGATGCGATCTACGCCGACTACGAGTACGCCGACAGAATCGAGGCGATCCGTGAGACCGTGCCGACCGAGACGTTCATTACGAACGATGCCGCCGAAGTGGAGGGAGATTGGGAGGACTTCGACGCCGTCCTTGAAGACACCGCCCCCGAGTACGACCGCCCCGAGATGAGCGAGGACGAGATCATCACGATCAACTACACGTCGGGGACGACGGGGGATCCGAAGGGGGTCTGCCGAACGCATCGCTGCGAGACGATCCACGCCTACTTGCTGGTCGGCCACCAGGAGATCACCGACGACGACACCTATCTGTGGACGCTGCCGATGTTCCACGCGAACGGCTGGGGCCACATCTTCGCGGTAACGGGCATCGGCGCGACCCACGTCTGTACGCGCGGGGTCGACGCCGCAGAGATTTTCGAGACGGTCCGAGCCGAGGACGTCTCCTACATGTGCGGCGCGCCGACGGTGTTGAACATGCTGATCGATTACTATCGGGACCACGAACCCGAGACGACCGGCGACACCGACGTCCGGCTCGCGACCGCCGGCTCGGCTCCGCCGGAGGCGACAATCCGGACCGTCGAGGACGAGTTCGGCTGGTACCTGAAACACGTCTACGGCGCGACCGAGACGGGGCCGCTGATCACCACCTCCGACGCGCGCCGCCACTTCGAGGCAGACAGCGACGACCGGTTCCGGATCAAGAAACGCCAGGGACTGGCCTATCTGGGCACCGAGATCCGCGTCGTCGACGAGGACGGCGAGGACGTTCCCCGGGACGACGAGACGCTCGGCGAAGTCGTCGTCCGGGGCAACCAGATCATGGAGAAGTACTGGAACAAGCCCGAGGCGACCGAGGAGGCCTTCACTGACCGCGTCGAGGGCTACTACCACACCGGTGACCTCGCGACCGTCGACGAGAACGGCATGATCGCGATTCAGGACCGCAAGAAGGACATCATCATCTCCGGCGGGGAGAACATCTCGAGCATCGAGCTCGAGGACGCCCTGTTCGATCACGAGGCGGTCGCGGACGCGGCCGTAATCCCTGCACCCAGCGACGAGTGGGGCGAGACGCCGAAGGCCTTCGTCGTCCCGACGAACGGCGATCCGGACGACCCGCCCGCGTCGGCCGAGGAACTGACCGAGTTTACCCGCGAGCAACTGGCGGGGTACAAGGCCGTCCGCCGGGTGGAGTTCGTCGCGGAGTTACCGACGACCGCGACCGGCAAGGTCCAGAAGTACGAACTCCGCCAGGAGGAGTGGGAGGACGAAGAGCGGATGGTCGGACAGGGCTGACTCGAGGCCGCCATGTCGTCCCTGACAGATACAAGTTAGTATCCCAAATATGCAAGTGAATTTGTATAACAATATTATGTTACCAACTGATTGATCAACGAGAACCCTCTCGAGAGGCGCTACCACGAGGACGAGTTGAAAAGCGTTGAAGCCAGATGGTTACTCTTAATACATCCCAACAAAATACAATATCAATACATAAAATCTCGAATGTTATATTTTATTAATATAGGAGTGGCATGAAATATTATATACTATGTGTGATTCCCTCGCTGCTCATTATAGTGGGAGGACATCCGAGTGTTCACATAGGGTTCAGTATAACTACCATTGATTTCTGATTCAGGGGGATTAGATGGGATAGTAATATTGAAATTATATGTATCGCTGATTTCGGCGTCATGCATCCATGTGTCTTTTTTGTCAGTTCCAATTCCAGTATCCAGGTGGAAGTACATATCGGTATTAGCGGGAGCTTGTACATCAAAATCAAAATAATGGAATGCTACAGGCGATGGCCAGTCACCAATCTCATGTCTAAACTCCACATTACTTCCTGAGTCCGACCAACTAATATTTTCATTAGACAATGCATCAAGAGCGCTTAGCGCACCCAACGAAGCACCAAGGGGCCAACTCATTCCTGATGTAACAATGCCAGCCATGCCGAGCATCACGCCAGCTGTATCAATTCCTTTTGGGCGGCTATCCCAGTAGTCGATCGCATCTCTTCCACTGTCGTTCACCGCTTCACGAAGATCTGTATAGTCTGATATATCTCGGACCTCATCAAGGAATTGTGTGTTAATCAATTCTGTTGGATTTGTAATTGATGCGTGGTATATATCATTAGGAGAAATGTCAAATGCTCCGCCATCACAGTAATTAGAAGAGGACCCAATATTAATATAATGATCCATCCATATGTTACTTGTAGTGTCATATTCCCCATCATTGTCGTCATCGCCTAGACTTACCGCTGCTACTCCCGCTGAAAAATGATATTCCCAATAGTCCGTGTAGTTACACCAATTATCTCCGGTTATATAGTCTGCACCATGGAACACAAGGGCTGCGTTCTGAACTGCTTCTTGATCCAAGGATACTACTGGATCACTCCATTCATCTGAATCCGACATATTCCAATTCCAGTGAGGTTTAGATTTATGCCCCGCAGATGCTTTTGTTGACCATGTCGATATCCCTATCGTGGTTGCTGCTATTCCCGCACCGGTAGTCTGGAGTAAATCTCTTCTACTCGATCTGGACTTTTGGTTCTTTTCTTCCATGGAACCAATACAATAGTTCTGTCCACCAACATTAAAATATTATAATTTTTCTATTACCTATATTAGTATAGGTATAGAGATAGTAATTATATTTAGGTCTATGGTCTTCTACTGACAATATAGAGAGTAATCGAGTGAGCCGAGGCCCTACAGCTTGATAGGCATAATCATAGAGGGAAGAGCTAGAATGCAACTGCAAGAGATAAACGGTGACCTGTAGTTAACTAAAAAGTCATACCTGCGTCACACATAACTAGGTGAGAGCAGTATGCGATCGGATCGCGGTCCTGGCGGACGGCACGCTCGAGCAGGTCGGCTCGCCCGCGGAGATCTACCGCCGGCCCGCCAACCCCTTCGTCGCGAACTTCGTCGGGAGTTCGACCCTCCTCGAGGGCGTCGCCGAGAACGGCCACGTCGATCTGGGCTTTACCGAACTGCCCGTGGCGGCCGAGACGGACGGCTCGGTGCGGGTCGCGGCCCGGCCCGCCGCCTTCGAACTCGGCGAGGGGTCGCTCGAGGCCGACGTGACGGACGTGACCTACCTCGGAGACCGGACCCAGCTGACGGCGACGCTGCCCGACGACACGACGGTGACGCTGCACGCCGACGGGATCGACGGCTACCGGGTGGGCGACTCGGTCCCGCTCTCGATCGACGAACAGCGGGTCCACCTGCTCGAGTGAGCGAGTTCCTGCGGTTCGCCCGAGCGGACCCCGCGGAAAACTGTAAACAGTTATCCGACTGGGGGCGTTACCCCTCGACAAGATGGCCAACGACGTCAAGCCCACCCGCAAGAACTTGATGGCGATCGAGGATCGCATCGAGCTCTCCGAGCGGGGTCACGGCACGCTCGAGAAGAAACGCGACGGGCTGATCATGGAGTTCATGGACATTCTGGACAAGGCCCAGGACGTCCGCGGCGACCTCGCACAGGACTACGAGGACGCCCAGAAGAAGATCAACATGGCCCGGGCGATGGAAGGCGACGTCGCGGTCCGCGGTGCCGCGGCGGCGCTGCAGGAACACCCCGAGATCACCACCGAATCGAAGAACATCATGGGCGTCGTCGTCCCCCAGATCGAGTCCTCGAAGGTCACCAAGAGCCTCGATCAGCGCGGCTACGGGATCATGGGGACCTCCGCCCGCATCGACGAGGCCGCCGAGGCCTACGAGGACCTCTTAGAGAGCATCATCCTCGCCGCCGAGGTCGAGACGGCGATGAAGAAGATGCTCCGCGAGATCGAGACCACCAAGCGCCGCGTCAACGCCCTCGAGTTCAAGCTCCTGCCCGAACTCTACGAGAACCAGGAGTACATCGAGCAGAAACTCGAGGAACAGGAACGCGAGGAGACGTTCCGCCTGAAGAAGATCAAGGAGAAGAAAGAAGCCGAGGAAGCCGCCGAGCGGGAGGCCGAAGCGGCCGCCGAAGCCGAGGCCGAAGCGGACGACGAACTCGAGCAGGCAACCGCGGACGACTGACTCCGCCGGGCCGTCGCGTTTGCAGCCCTCTCTTCCCTGACCGATGAACTGTCCCGAGTGTGACACGCCGACGCTTTCGATGGCCGTCCCCGCCGAGTACCGCGACTATGTTCCCGAGACGGCCGCAACCGTTGCCGTTTGTCCACGCTGTCTGACGCTCGAGCCGATCGACGACGGAGCCGCGGCGGCCGCGGGCAACGACACCGACGTCTCGCGGATCAGCGACGCGTTCCCGACCGATCCCGAGGGCGCCGTCCCGCTGGTGCTTGCGATCGGGCTGTGTTCCTCGCTCGCGACGAACCGCGCTGCCATCGAGGAACTCCTCGAGTCGGTCGAACGGGCCGGGACGGACCCGCTGCTCGTCCTCGATCGCCTCGTCGCGGACCCGTCGGTCGAGCCCGCGATCGATCTCGAGCGGCGACGCCACCAGCTCGAGGACCTGCTGTACTGACGGCGGCGAAAACGGGAGTGTGCGGGTCGACCGATTACTTACCGGTCGGCGTAACGTTGTTGCTGACGGCCTGTTTGACCTGCAAGGCGGCGCTCGCGGCCAGCCCGCGGGCGACCTCGTCGCGTTCGTCCGCGGTGATGGCCTCCTCGGCGGCGGCCGCGTCCTCTAGATCGGGCGTGAAGCCGGCGGAGACGGCGTGGCCGACCGGCGGGCGAACGGCGACGGTGACCTGCGGGCCGCTCATCCCGCTCGAGATATCCGAATCGACGACGTATTCGTTGGGAAGAAACTCCCGCGTGCGGGCGGCGATCCGCGAGACGTCGCGGTGGAGGAGCCGCTTTTGCGCGTTCGAGAGGTCCGGAACGTCCGCCGCGGCTCGCTGCCCAGCCCCAGTCTCGCCCGGTAGCCCTGCGTACGGCGTGTTTCCGTTCATGAGAAGTGTGTGCCAGTAGCAACGAGCCGACCGGTCAAAAGGGTTCGCTTTGGGACAATCCCGTGGGGCTGGTGTCGCGGTTCCCGGCTACCTACGGGAGTGTCCCGGCACCGACTGACAGTCCGGACTAGATGATCGGCTCGCTGTCACCGTACACGGCGAGGACGACCGCAGTCGTGTGCTGGCCCGAGTCGGCCTGCCGACTCTCGACGGTCACCCGCGGGTCGGCAAACGACCAGTCGCGAAGTTCCTGCCCTGCTGCCAGTCCTTCCCTGACCCCCCGCTCGACGTCTTCGCGATCCATCTCGCCGGCGGTCTCGTAGAACAGTCCCGGGCCGTCGTCGGCGGACTGGGCCCACGCGAGCGCCGCACTCACGCGGCCGGGGCCGGCGGTCGTAGCGCGTGCTTCGACGACGGTCAGGCGCTCGCCGGCGGGGCCGAGATCGGGTGCGGTGCCGACGGCCTCGACCTCGGCATCGGCCGGGATCACCGAGGAGACCGAGACGAGGTTGTAGTTCTCGATGCCGGCCTCGGCCAGCGCCGCGTCGTAGGAAGCCATCGCTGTGGGCGCCGACGCGGCACCCCAGACGACTCGGATCGTACTCATACCCGAATTCGGGGACGGGCGGCGTAAGGGCTTGCGATCCGGACCCGAGCGGAAACGGACCGGTTCTGTGGCCACGAGCGGAGCCCGAAGAACCGAGGGCTCCGCGAGTCGGGGGAGGGCAGGCGGTTTACTGACACTCACCGCGAGCGAGGACACAGGCCGAGCGAGCGGGCCGACGACTGACTCGAAGTGAGCAATGCGAACGGAGAGGAAAGAGGAGTGCTTTTAATCGAATTTTTGCCGCGGGCGCGGCTTCGCCGCGCCCGCAGAGCAAAACTTCGCGCTTATTGGTAGAAGTAGCCGGCCGAGGAGACCACGTCGCTCGAGTCGTCCTCTTCGATCTTCTCCAAGGCCTCGGTGAAGTCCTGATGGGTGACCTCGTCGCGGTCGTTGCGGATGGCGAACATGCCGGCCTCGGTGGCGAGACTTTCGATGTCGGCTCCGGAGTAGCCGTCGGTGTCGGCCGCCAGCGCGGCGAAGTCGACGTCGTCGGAGACGTTCATGTTCCGCGTGTGGATCTCAAGGATCTGTTCGCGGCCCTCGGCGTCGGGTTCGGGGACCTCGATCAGGCGGTCGAACCGGCCGGGCCGGAGGATGGCGCGATCGAGCATGTCGAAGCGGTTGGTCGCGGCGATGATACGGACCTCACCGCGGGCCTCGAAGCCGTCCATCTCCGAGAGCAGTTGCATCATCGTCCGCTGGACCTCGGCGTCGCCGGAGGTCTTCGACTCCGTGCGACGCGTGGCGATGGCGTCGATCTCGTCGATGAAGATGATGGCGGGCTGGCGCTCGCGGGCCATCTCGAAGAGGTCGCGGACGAGCCGCGAGCCCTCGCCGATGAACTTCCGGACGAGTTCCGAGCCGGCCATCTTGATGAAGGTGGCGTCGGTCTCGTTGGCGACGGCCTTCGCGAGCATCGTCTTGCCCGTCCCCGGCGGCCCGTAGAGCAGGACGCCGCTTGGCGGATCGATGCCGACCTCGTCGAAGAGTTCGGGCTCGGCCAGGGGCTGCTCGACGGCTTCCCGGACCTCTCGGACCTGTTCGTCGATGCCGCCGATGTCCGTGTATGCGACCGCCGGCTTCTCGGTGATCTCCATCGACTGGGCGCGGGCGTCGGTCTCGGCGTTGAGGATGGTCTGGATCGCGAAGGAATCGTTGACCGCGACGCGGTCGCCGGGCTCGAGGTCGTCGACGAGTCGGGAAGAGACCTCGGTCAGCACCTCCTGGTTGTTGCCGTGTTGCTTGACGATGACTTCCTCGTCGTCGAGGACGTCCTCGACGGTGGCGATATACAGCGAGGAGCTTTTCAGCGTCTCGTTTTCGCGTTCGACGCGGTCGACTTTCTCCCGCAGGCGCTCGCGGCGGTCCTCGGCGTCGTCGAGCTGGTCGGACAGTTGCTCGTTGACGTCGACGAGGTCCTCGTAGTGTCCCCGAAGCGCCTCGAGCCGTTCGTCGTCAGGGAGATCCGAGTCGATATCGCGGTGAGGTCGGTCGGGAATAGACGGGCTTCGAGACATCCTGATGTACGCCGATAGGATTTCGACGGTAAATGTGCCTTTGGGTCCCGGAGGGTTTTCTGACGCGGATCCGGAAATCGAACCCGCAGTTCGACGGTTTCGGCCCGAACGGCACGTCCGGCGTGAAAAGCGGCGACGGCGCAGACGGACTGCTGTAAGTCAGTTCCGGCGCAACCGCGGGACGGTCGCGGTCGCGCCGGGAAATCTGTACAACGGACCGTCTCAGTCGAGCAGCGATTCGAACTCCTCGAGGCGCTGGCCGTAGGTCTCGAGGGCGCGATCGATCGGGGCCGAGGAACTCATATCGACGCCGGCGATCCGCAGGAGGTCGAGGGGGTACTCCCGGGAGCCGCGACGGAGGAACTCGAGGTAGTCCTCGGCGGCGGATTGGCCGTTCTCGAGAACGTCGTCGACGATCGCCAGCGCCGCGGAGATACCGGTCGCGTACTGGTAGACGTAGAAGGCCCGATAGAAGTGGGGGATGCGCATCCACTCGCGGGCGATGCGGTCGTCGATCGCGGCCGGTTCGTAGTAGTCCGCCTTGAGCCCGCGGTAGAGGTCGTCCAGTCGGTCCGCGGTCAGGGGCTCGCCCGCCTCCTCGAGGCGGTGGGTTTCGTGTTCGAACTCGGCGAAGAGGGTCTGCCGATAGAGGGTCGAGCGAACCCGCTCTAAGAACTCGTTCAGGACGTGCTTGCGGAACTCGGGATCGTCGACGGTTTCCAGCAGGTGGTTGGTCAACAGGGCCTCGTTGACCGTACTGGCGACCTCGGCCACGAAGATCTCGTAGCTCGAGTAGATGTAGGGCTGTTCGTCCTTCGTGAGTTCCGAGTGCATCGAGTGGCCGAGTTCGTGGGCCAGCGTGTACATCGAGGCGATGTCCTGCTGGTAGTTCAGGAGGATGAACGGCTGGGTGTCGTAGGTGCCGCCGGAGTAGGCACCCGACTGTTTGCCCTCGTTCTCGTAGACGTCGATCCACTGGGAGTCGAGGCCGTCCGCGACGCGGGACTGGTACTCCTCACCGAGCGGCGCGAGCGCGTCGACGACGTACTCGGTGGCCTGGTCGTACTTGAGGTCGGGGCCCTCGTCGCCGGTCAGCGGCATGTAGAGGTCCCACATCTGCAGGTCGTCGACGCCGAGCGCCCGCTCTTTGAGTTCGGCGTGGTGGTGGAGCTTGTCGAGGTTGTCGTGGACGGTATCGACGAGCGTGTCGTAGACCTCGACGGGGACGTTCGGCCCGTCGAGGGCAGCCTCACGGGCGGTGTCGTAGTTGCGCGCTCGAGCGGTCTTGACGTCGGCCTTGACGCTGTTCTTGTAGCTGGCCGCAACGGTGTTGCGAACCGACTCCCACTCGTCGAAGTAGCCCTCGTAGACCCGTTTGCGAAAGTCGCGGTCGGGCCGTTTGAGGAGGTTCGTGAAGTTGCTCTGGGTGATCTCGACGGCCTCGCCCTCGGGATCCTCGACGGTCGGGAACGCCATGTCCGCGTTCGAGAGCATGTTGTAGACCTCGCCGGTCGCCCCGGTCACCTCGCTCAGGTCGGCCAACAGCGCCTCGACCTCGGCCGAGCGCGTGTGGGGTTTCATCCGGAGAACGTCGTCGACGTAGTGGTCGTAGGTCTCGAGGGACGGTTCCTCGTCGACCAGCTCGTCGAAGGCCTCGCGAGTCAGGTCCTGGAGTTCGGGTTCGATAAAGGAGGCGGCGGACTGGGCGTCGGCCGCCAGCGACTGGGCACGGGCGGTCAGGGCCTGGTACTGCTGGTTCGTCGTGTCCTCGTCGCGGCGCATCCGGGCGTAGGCCGAGACCGTCGACACCTCGCGCATGATCTCGTCGCGTAACTCGAGGGTCTCGAGGAGGGTCTCGGCGTCGTCGGTGACCTGTCCCTCGTAAGCCTCGAGGTCGTCGACGCGCTCGGCGACGGCCTCGTAGGCCGCCTCCCAGTCGTCGTCGGTCGCGTAGATGCTCTCGAGGTCCCACGTATACTGCTCGTCGACCTCCGAGCGTTCGGGTACGGAACTCATAGCCACGCGTTCGAAGCGGTGGCGGTAAAGCGTGTCGGACCCCTTCAGGGTACGGGAAGCCGGGATCAACCCGATCCTGTCCGCCGAGCGCTCGCGGCGGGTGCCCCGACCGGAAGAACGAACGGCTTTTCACTCTCATTTCCCGAATCGCCAGTATGAACCGGCTCCTCGAGTCGTTAGACGACGCGCCGATCATCGACAAGGACGGGTACGAGTACCTCGTCCATCCGATCAGCAACGGGGTCCCACAGCTCGATCCCGCCCTGTTGCGGGAGGTCGTCGTCGAAGTGATGCGAACCGCGGACCTCGACGTGGACAAGATCGTCGCGCCGGAGGCGATGGGAATCCACCTCGCGACCGCACTCTCCCTGCAGGCCGACGTGCCGTTGGTCGTCATCCGAAAGCGGGCCTACGGGCTCGACGGTGAGGTCTCCCTGCATCAGGAGACGGGCTACTCGGAGTCGGAGATGTACATCAACGACGTCGAGGCGGGCGATCGCGTCCTGATCGTCGACGACATGCTCTCGACCGGCGGCACGCTGGCGGCCATCTGCACCGCGCTGGACGATATCGGTGCCGACATCGTCGACATCGTGGTCGTCCTTCGAAAGGTCGGCGACTCCGCGCTCGATGACACGAAGTTCGATGCGACGAGCCTCCTCGACATCACCGTCGAGGACGGTGAGGTAACGGTTCACTGATCGACCCCGTTGGTTGCCGTCGTTGTCCCCAAGAGTAGTGGGTAGCGGCGGCTCCCCGTCGCCGCTCCCCGAAATATATGCACGATTGTGGGTATAGTCGGCCCCAATCGACCGCTCGATAAGCGCATATACGAGATTTTTTGTACATCGATTCGCTACGGGGTGGGTATAGTATGTCGAACGGAACTGACGGGGGCATTCGGATCGAATACGGCGTCGACGAAAAACCGCCGTTACCGAAGTCCATCCTGCTGGGCTTGCAACACGTCGCGGTCATGATCGTGCCGGCGACGGCAGTGGCGTACGTCGTCGCAAACGGGGTCGGTGCCGAAGCCGACGCGGCCTACCTCGTCCAGATGGTCCTGCTGTTTTCCGGACTGGCAACGATGGTCCAGGCGTACACCGTCGGCCCGGTCGGTGCGCGGCTGCCGATCGTCATGGGCTCGAGTTTTACCTTCGTCGGCGCGACGATCGATATCGGCGCTAGCTTCGGGCTGGCCGCCGTCTTCGGTGCGATCCTCGTGACCGGCTTCGTCGTCGAGGGCCTGATCGGCTGGCAGTTCAAACGTATCAAGCCGTTCTTCCCGCCGCTGGTGACCGGCCTCGTCGTCGTCATCATCGGCCTCTATCTCGTGCCGGTCGCGATGGACTACGCCGCCGGCGGGGTCGGCGCGTCGGACTTCGGTGCCTTGCACCACATCGGACTCGCCGCGCTCGTGCTGGCGATCGCCGTCGGTCTCAACATGTTCACGCGCGGCGTCACACGACTGTTGTCCGTGCTGTTTGCGATCATCGTCGGCTACGTGACCGCCATCGCTCTCACGTTCGCGACCGGGCTCGAACTCGTCGACTTCTCGGACGTCGGGAGCGCCGCGTGGGTCGCGCTCCCGTCGCCGACGCGCTTTGGCTTCGAATTCGAGCCGATCGCGATCGCCACCTTCGCCGTCCTCTTTCTCGTCTCCTCGATGGAGACCGTCGGCGACATGTCCGGCGTCACGGCCGCCGAGGGGCGCAATCCGACGAACGAGGAGTTCCGCGGCGGGCTGTTCAACGACGGCCTGTTGAGTTCGATCGGCGCCGTCTTCAGTGCGTTCCCGATCACGTCGTTCTCCCAGAACGTCGGCATCGTCAACTTCACCGGCGTGATGAGCCGTCACGTCGTCGGCATCGGCGGCGTCTTCCTCGCCGTCCTCGGACTGAGTCCCAAAGTCGGCGCTGCCGTCACGACGATCCCCAGCGCGGTCTTTGGCGGCGCTGTCCTGCTAATGGCCGGGATGGTCGCCGCCAGCGGGTTCCGTCTGGTCGTCACGCACGTCGACCTCGATCGTCGGAACACGGTCATCGTCGCCGTCTCGCTCGGTCTCGGACTCGGCGTCGCGACGACGCCCGAAGCCCTCGCGGGACTCCCGAGCGGCGCGGAGCTGTTCTTCGGACAGTCGGTCATCGTGACCGCGCTGTCGGCACTGGTCCTCAACACGTTCGTCCCCGGCGCGGCGAGTCCGCTGTTCGACGCCCCGCCGACCGACTCGGAGCCGGCTGCGGACGCCGTCGACGCCGAACCCGCCGGCTCCGTGGACGACTGAGCCACGCGCCGGTCTCGACGGCGTGCTTGCGGCGATCGGGGACGGATCGAAGGCAGGCGGGCGACGAACCCGACCGCCATCAGAACTGATTCGATCGCGTGACTGTCAGGTCTGCGAACTACTTTTGACGGATCGGTCCCGAAACGGGGACGATGCGACCGATCTCACGCCGCGGGGTACTCGGAACGTGCGGGGCGGCCCTCGCGTTCGGGGCCGGCTGTCTCGGGGACGGAACGGACGACGAAGCGAACGGGGACGGCAACGGATCGGCGGCCGAAAGCGGGACGTGGCCGTCGTTTCGCGGCGGCCCGTCCAACGCGGCGGTCGCCGACGTGGACGGGTTCGATGAGGAGCCGGCGGAACGCTGGACGGTCGACCTGCCGGCCACTCCGGGAACGGCCGCGATCGCCGACGGCACGGCCTACCTCGCGGCCGGCTCGAGGCTGTCCGCGATCGATCTCTCGAACGGCGACGAGCGCTGGACGGTCGCCCTCGAGGGGGCCCGAACCGGATCGCCGGCCATCGCCGAGGACGCCGTGGTCTGTCCCGACGCCGAGGGGCTACTCGTCGTCGACCACGAGGGGAACGACCGGCGTCACGTCCCGTACGACGGTGCGACGACTGCTCGGCTGACCGCACAGCAACAGGCCGGGCCGTCAGTACCGTCCTCACCGACCGTAGTCGACGGCACGGCGTACGTTGGGACGCCGGCCGGCGACCTCGTCGCGATCGGGCTCGCGGACGGCGCGGTGACGTGGCGCTCGCCGGCGACCGACGGCTGGGCGTCGCTAGCACGGCAGCGCCAGACGGCCGGCGGGGTCACTTCCCCGGCCGTCGCCGACGGCCGCGTCGTCGTCGGAACGGAAGCCGGGATTGCCGCGTTCGACGCCGCCGACGGCTCGAGCGAGTGGACCCACGACACAGAGCGTGCGGTCCGGTCCGCGCCGGCGGTGGTCGACGGAGCCGTCTACGTCGGGGGAGCGACGCCGGTCGCGCTGGCGGCCGACAGCGGCGAGATCCAGTGGGGCGGCAAGGGGACTGCGTCGCTGTCCCTGCAGGCCACCGGGGAGAGCGTTCGCCGACAGGAACTCCCGCCGATGGCCCCCTCAGTGGCTGTCGGCGACGAACGGGTCGTGCGTCATGACTCCGACGAGCGACTGGTCGCGCTGGATCGGAGCGATGGGAGCGAGCGATGGGGAGCCCCGCTCGAGGAAGTCGAGTCGCTCTCGCGATCGGTCGGCAGCGCCGGGACGGCCCAGTACGCGCCGAGTTGGTCGTCACCGGTCATCGCGGGCGATGCGGTCGTCGTCGGAACCACGGCGGGCGTCGTCGCCGTCTCGCTGGCCGACGGGGCGGGGCTGTGGCGGCTCCCGACCGACAGTCGCGTGGTCGCATCGCCGGCGGTCGCGGCCGGCGCGATCGTCGTCGGTGACGGGAGCGGGACGGTCCGGGCGCTCGAGGCCTAACTCTCCGCGTCGACCGCCGTCCGAACGACGCGGGCGAGCCCGAGCGTGGCGAGATAGGTACCGACGAGGACCAGCAAGACGAACAGGACGACGCCGAGCGCGGACGCGCCGATCTCCGGATGGGTCCGCAGCGGCGCGGTCAGCCGCGTCCCGAAGAAGATCACGAGCGCGCCCGCGGCGACGCGGATCGACGCGCGCCAGTAGGTTCCGTACTCTTCCGGCGAGAGTTCCATGCGCCGAGATGTGCGTTCGGGGGCCAAAAGCACTGGTACGTAGGCTGCGACGAGCAGGGCCACGTGGCCGCCGGTCACCGCATTCCGTCAGTGAGCTGTCCGGCGACCCGCGCGCCCGTTCGCCGGTCGATACGGCGGCGATCGAACACCGAACGAGCGCTCTGGGCCGCCTCATCGTCGATCTCGAACTCGAGGTCGGGATATCGAACGTCGGTCAGGACGAGCGGTTCCGGCGAGGCGGGTGCGATCCCCTCGTGTCCGGGCAGCGGCTCGGGCTCGAGGACGCGGTCGATCTTCTCGCGGGGGGCGTCGCCGGTTCCGACGGCGCGGGCGAGCGAGACGAGCCGACGGACGAGTTCGCGGGAAAAGCCGCCCGCGGCGACCGTGAGGACGAGGTAGTCGCCGTCCCGCTCGGCCGCGAGGGACAGCGAGCGCTCGGTGTTGTGATCGTCGGGCGTCAGATTGTAGACGTCGTGGGTACCGGACAGGACCTCGCAGGCCGCGCGGAACCGGTCGTCGTCGACGGCCGGCGCGCCGTCCGTCTCGGTGAGCGGCGCGTACAGGTGATAGGTGTACTCCCGGCGGGTCGCGTGGTGGGTCGCGTGAAAGTCCGGGGGTGCGTCGGCCACCGCCCACGCCCGAACGTCGGCCGGGAGCCGGCCGTTCAACGCCCGCGGCGCGAGCCAGTCGGGGGCCTCGAGCGCGATCGTCTGGGCGAGCGCGGAGACGCCCGCGTCGGTCCGCCCGGCCGCGGCGTAGCCCGCCGGTTTGTCGGCGTCGGGCTCGAGGACCGAGAGGTCGCGGAGGGCGTCGAAGATGGCGTCCTCGACGGTCGGCACGTCGGGCTGGGGCTGGCGCTGAAACCCGTGATAGTCGGTCCCGTCGTAGGCGATCCGGAACGCGCGGCGTGGCATTTGCTCGATTCGATCCAGCGGGGCCAGCGTGTTATACGGTTCGCTGTGTCCGGTCGGCGGACCACCGGGGCTACCGCTCGCGCTCGAAAGTCGCCAGCGAACTGTTCCGCGACCGTGATATCGGTTCGGGCCGGCGGCAAAATAGGGGCCGCAAACGGCGACGCCACCGGAGTCGCTCGGGGAGCTATCGGCGAGTTACAGTTCGTCGTCGGTATCGAACCCGCCGCCGTCGACGTCATCGGATTCGGGTTCATCGATGTCGAACGCGTCGGTCTCGAGGGGAGCGCCCGCAGCACTGACGGTACCGTCCTGAATCTCGATGGTGACGCCGTCGTCGCCGTCGGCCATGCCGAGCAGTTGCCCGGTCGCCGACTCCACTTCCCGATTGACCGACCAGACGAACCGCAACACCGACTCGAGTTCGGTGCCGGCCTCGCCGACGCCGCGGCGATGGGAAAGATCGCCCAGACTCCGCGCGCCTTCGGGGTGGAGATACTGGATCGGGTGGTCGGTCGGCACCTCCCGTAAGTCGACGTCGAACGACCAGAGGTACGGCAAGGCCTGCAGGGCGTACCCCTGGGGTTTCGGCGCGCGGCGGCCGGCGGCGGTCAGGGCGACGTTGATCGCCAGCGGTTCCGCATCGGTGTCGAAGTAGACGCCCGGAGCGCCGGGGATGGAGAGTCGCATACTCGAGGGAGGGGGCCGGGGACGGGTGAGTCCCCACCCGGCACTCACAGCCCGGTTTTATACGGGTCGCGGGCGGCTCCGGTCGCCGGCGTTCGGTCAGTGGAAGGTGTCGGCGAACTTGTCCCGGCGGTTGATGTCGAGTTCGCTGATGCTCGAGCCCTCACGGCTCGCGGCGAAGCGGATCGCCTCGGCGACTTCCTCGGGTTCGCTGACCTCGCCTTCCTCGAACCGTTCGGCGAAGCTCTCGCCGTCGGCCGCCCCGAACTCCGAGCGGACCTCGGCGGGGTTGACGATCGAGATGCCGACGCCGTCGTCGCCGACCTGGGCTGCGAGGCTCTTGGCGAAGCCCCGAACCCACCACTTCGTGGCCGCGTAGACCGGGTTGGACGGCCGCGGATGTCGGCCGGCGAAGCTGGCGACGAAAACGAGGTGGCCCTCACGCTCACGGAGGTGCGGCAACGCCGCTCGAGACGCGTAGAAGACGCCGTCGACGTTGGTCTCCTGCATCGTCTCGTATGCCTCGGTCGTCATCGATTCGATGTCGCTGCCTCGGGCCAGTCCCGCGTTGTTCACCAGCACGTCGATCCCGCCGAATCGGTCGACGGCGGCCTCGAGGAGCGCGTCGACGGCGCTCTCCTCGCGGACATCCGTCGGTACGGCGAGGGCTTCGACGCCGTGGTCGGCCTCGAGATCGGCCGCGAGGTCGGACAGCCGGTCCTCGCTGCGGGCCGCGAGAACGACGTTCGCACCGGCGTCGGCGAGTTCGTGACAGGTCGCCGCGCCGATACCGGAACTCGCACCGGTGACGATGGCCGTCTTCGACTCGAGTGTCGCTGACATCGTCCGACGGCTAGACGGGCAGCGACCTAAAATCGAGGGTCGCGGATCGTGAGGGCACGAATCGCCGGGAGCGGAGTCCGGCCGAAGAGGGTCAGTATTCCTCGAGATCGTACAGCTCACCGTACTTCGACTCGACGTACTCGAGGAAGTAGTCGGCGGTCAGGCCCTCGCCGGTGGCCCGCTCGATCAGGTCGGGAGTGACATACTGTTTCCCGTGCTGGTGGACGTTCTCGCGGAGCCAGCCGTTGAGGTCGTCGAACTCGCCCTCACGGATCTCGTCGTCGAAGGGGCCGCGATCGGCCTCGGCGGCGGCGTATAGCTGGGCCGCGAGTACCGAGCCCAGCGAGTACGTCGAGAAGTAGCCGAAGTCACCGTGAGACCAGTGGATGTCCTGCAGACAGCCCTCCGCGTCCGTCTCCGGCCGGACGCCGAGGTACTCCTCGTACTTGTCGTTCCAGACCTGCGGGACCTCCGCGACCTCGAGGTCGCCCCGGATCAGATCGCGCTCGATCTCGAAGCGGATCACGATGTGGAGGTGGTAGGTGAGTTCGTCCGCCTCGACCCGGATGAGGTTGTCGTCGTGGACCTGATTGGCCGACTCGTAGGCCTCCTCGGGGGTCACGTCCGCGAGTTCGGGGAACCGCTCGCGGGCGATCGGCAGGAAGTGGTCCCAGAAGGGCCGCGAGCGGCCGACGTGGTTCTCCCAGAGACGCGACTGGGACTCGTGGACCGAGAGGTCCCGCGCTTCGCCAAGCGGCGTGCCGTAGCCGTCGTCGGGCAGCCCCTGCGTGTAGTTGGCGTGGCCGAACTCGTGGATGGTCGAGGTGATCGAGCCCAGGAGATCGTCCTCCTCGAACCGGGTCGTCACGCGGGCATCGAACTGTGTACCGGAGGAGAACGGATGGGGCGCGGTGTCGAGCCGCCCGCGGTCCCAGTCGTAGCCCAGCGAGTCCAGCACATCCCGGGCGAGCGCCTCCTGATCGTCGTCGTCGAACTCGCCGGCGAAGGCGTCTGTCGTCAGCTCGACGTCGCTGTCCTGAACGGCGTCGATCAACGGCACGAGGGTCTCACGTAGGCGCTCGAGGACGCGCTCGGCGGTCTCGAGGTCGATGTAGGGCTCGTAGTCCGCGAAGAGAACGGCGTAGGGATCGGCGTCGGGATCGATGTGATTCGCGTACTCGCGTTTGAGATCGACCAGTTGCTCGAGGGTGGGCGCGAACTGCTCGAAGTCGTCTTCCTCCTTGGCCCGTTTCCACGTGGGATGGGCGTTCGACGCCGTCGCAGAGATCTCCTCGACGAGGTCCTGTGGGACGCTGGTCTCGCGGTCGTACCGGCGGCGGATCTCGCGGACGACCGCGGCCCGCTCGTCCGCCAGGGCCGTCTCCTCTAACTCCGCGAGCAAGTCACCGGTCTCGTCGGCGGTCAGGAGTTCGTGACTGAGCGAGGACAGCGTCGAGAGTTGCTGTGCCCGGGCCGGGGTGCCCTCGTCGGGCATTACGACTTCTTGGTCCCACCGGAGGACGCCGGCCGCGTTCCCGACGTTCGAAATCCGCTGGACTCGCGTTTCGAACTGCTCGTAGGTGTCGGCCTCGCTCGCGTCGGCCTGGTCGGTCGCCATGGGCGTACCGTTCGCTCGGACGCAGTATCAACGTCGGGGTTCCGGGCATCGCGGGCCGGGGCCGCGCCCGCCGATCAGCGGGACGGGACGGCTCGAGGTGTCGAGTCTCGAGACGGTCCGTACCCGGTATCGATGCCGTCGTCCGGCCTCGTGCGCCGACGTCTGCGAACCGATGCGAACGATGCGGAACGTGCAAGCAGCGAACTGTTCCGCCGACCAGACCTACGTCGAGCCACCATGGCCCTCGCTTCGCCAATCGCGGCAGCCGTCGTGTTCGTCGTGAGCCTGCTGATCGGTGCCCTCGGTATCTACGCCGGGGCGCGGGTCATCGTCGGCCGCGGGGACTACGACCACGCCATCGTCACCGCGTTGATCGGCGCGATCGTCTGGGCGATCGTCGGCTTCGTCGTCGGCTGGATCCCCCTTCTCGGCCCGCTGCTGGCGCTGGTCGCCTACGTCGGCGTCATCAACTGGCGGTATCCCGGCGACTGGACCGCCGCGGCGATGATCGGCCTCGTCGCCTGGGTCACCGTCCTACTCGTCCTCTATGCCCTCGCCGCGCTCGGGGTCACCGGCTTCGAAGCGGTCGGGGTCCCGGGGCTCTGAGTCGCGGGCGCACTGCAAACCACCGGTCACTCCCCCGGCCACTGCTCCGCCACCCGCCGGTAGGTCTCCCGACACCGCTCGAGGACGTCGATCGAGACGCTCTCGTCGTCGGTGTGAGCCTCGCCGGGCTCGGAAGGCCCGTAGATCACACACTCGGTCCCGGCCTCGGCGAGCCAGCCCGCGTCCGTCGCGTGGGGCTTCGTCACGAGTTCTGGCTCGCCGGCCTGCGCGGCGTCGGCGGCCGCACGCACCGCATCGGCGAAGGCGGTATCCGCACAACGCATCGGGGGGAGGTCCTGGTCGACGGTCCACTCGATTCCCTCGAGGTCGGCGACCCGCTCGAGGGCGGCGCGCTCGCCGGGGACCGTCCGCTCGTCGACGGTGACCGTACAGCGGGCGGGAACGACGTTCATCGCCGACCCGCCCTCGATCTCCGTGACGGTGAGCCGTCCCTCGAGGGTCTCGCCCGCGACGTCGACGGCGGGGACCGCGAGGTCGCGGACCCGATCGACGGCGGCAGTGGCCCGATAGATGGCGTTCTCGCCGGCGTCGGCCTCGCTGGCGTGGGCGGCGGTGCCGCGGGCGGTAATCGTACTCCCGCGCCGGCCCTTGTGGGCGACCGCCACGTCGGTGACGTCGGGGCCGGAGTAGTTCGTCGAGCCCTCGCCGACCACGGCGTAGTCGGGGGCGAACCCGTCGTCGACCGCGTATCGGGCACCGACGCCGCCGACCTCCTCGCCGACGAAACTCGCGAAGACGAGTTCCCCGGCCGGGTCGGCCTCGCGGAAAGCCAGCAGGGCGGCCGCGAGTGCCCCCTTCATGTCCGCCGTACCGCGGCCGTAGAGCCGGCCGTCGCGTTCCTCGACGACGTACTCGCCCGCGTCGTGGCGGGCTCCGGCGGCGTTCGAGTCCGCATTCGCGACCTGCGACGCCGCCGGCTCCACGACGTCGTGGTGGCCCACCAGCGCCAGCGTCTCCGCACCCGTTCCCGTTCGGGCGATGACGTTCCCGGCCTCGTCTCGAGTCACGGCCGCGTCGGTTTCCGTGCGGAGCCAGTCCTCGAGGAAGTCGCCGGCGGCGGTCGCGTCCTCGTGGCTCGGGATCGCGGCGAGGTCGCGGGTCAGTTCGACGAGCGTCATGGCCGATCCGTCGACGGCGTCGCTGTTCAGTGCATCGGAACCGGCGGGCGAGTCAGTCGGGCGTTAGTCCATCCGCTCGTAGACCGGTTGCTCCGGCTCGGCCTCCTCGTCGGTGAGCCGGGCGACCGACTGCTGTACCTCACGCAGGCTGGCGGTCTGTTGCTGGCTCGCCGCCGCGACCGATTCCGCGGCGCTGGCGACCTTATCAGCCGACTGCGAGAGATCCGCGAGCGTCTCGGCCGTCGTCTCGACCCCGTGGGCCTGCTGGTCGGCCGCGCTCGCGACGTCTTCCATGCCGGTGGCCGTCGATTCGGCCGCATCGTGGATCTCCTCGAGCGAGTCGATCGTTTCCCGAACGCGATCGGTCCCGGTGTCGACGCGAGCGACGGTTTCCTCCGTCGTCGCAACCGTCGCCGCCGCGTCCTCGCGGACGGCTTCGACGGCGTCTTCGATCTCCGCGAGGTCGTCTTTCGTCTGCTCGGCGAACGACCGCACTTCCCCCGCGATGACGCCCATGGTCTCGCTGGCCTGATCGCCCGACCGGGAGGACTCGATCTTGGCGTTGGCCGCCAGCACCGTCGTTCGCTCGGCGAGGTCGTCGAGCCGATCGACGATCTCGTCGATCTGGTCGGTCCGGGCCGCGAGCCCGTCGACAGCCTCGGCGACGCGGTCGGTCGCGTCCTCGATGGCCTCGAGTTCGTCCAACGCGTCGTCGGCCGCCTCGACGCCCTCGGCCGCGAGGCGCTCGGTCCGGTCGCTCTCGTCGCTGACCTCGTCGGCGACGCTTGCGACCTCCTCGACGGCGGCGCTGACCTCGTCGAGTTCGCGGGCGGCCTGCGTGATGCCCGCGGCCTGGGACTCCGTGTGGTCGCTGATCGCTTCGGCGCGTTTCGAAACGGCTTCGCTGGCATCGTACAGCTCTCCGAGCGGCGTCTGCACGTCCGTTTCGACCTCCTCGGCGAGGCGCTTCCGGCGCTCGATCGACTCCTCGAGGCGCTGTGCGTAGGAGTCGACGTACGTGTCGGTCGCGACCTGCATATCGAGGTTGATGATCCGCAACAGCGAGAGAACGTCCATCATGCCCTCGTCGATGGCGTCCCTGACGGCCCGCTCGAACGACTCCTCGAGGCCGTCGTCATTGTCCCCGTCCTCGCCGCCCAGTCCGAGTGCGCTGACAAACCGGCCGAGGCCGCCCCCGTCCTGTTCGGCCTCGCGCTCGGCGGCCCACTCCTCGATGGCGTCGACGACCTGTGCCTGGACGCGCTCGTTCATCCGCGACAGGAGGAGATCGTAGTAGACGCCGTACTGCCCCACGTAGTGTTTCAGGGGCATATCGAGCATCTCGTGGAGCTTGCCGATCCGGGTCCGGTTCTCGAAGTACGACTGATCGTAGTCGCCGGTCGCCAGCGAGACGAGATACGCCTGCTGGGTCCGTTTGAGCGCGTCGATCCCCTTCGGCGAGCGGTCGACGATCGCTCGGGTCTGCTCGTACTCGAGGACGTTGTCGTAGAAGTCGTCGGCGATCGTCTCCGAATTGGCCCGCAAGAGCGGCTCGAGGTCGGCCAGCCGGCGCTCGTCGGCCTCGTCGAACCCGATAAACTCCTTGCGCCACGCGATTTCGTCTTCGTCGAGCCCGATCCGATCGATGAGGTCGTCGACGTCGAGAAAGCCGTTGAGTCCACCCTGGCCGAACGTCTCCTGCGGTTGCATGGAGGAAACGTGTTCGGTCGGTTCATTAAGTTCCGTGAGTGTTCCCGCGGAATAGGAATTGGACGCGAGTTCCGAAGAAAGCGTGGGGAACGGGATCGAACGGCACGGAGCCGCTGTGAACACCCTTATAGGCGTACGTCGACCAGTTTACGTATGAACGTCGTGCCGGATACGAGCGTGGTCATCGACGGCCGCGTCTCGGCGACAATCGAAGACGGGCAGTTCGAGGGAGCGACGATCTGTGTCCCCGAGGCAGTCGTCGCGGAACTCGAGGCGCAGGCAAACGACGGGATCGACAGCGGCTGGGACGGTCTCGAGGAACTCCAGCGGCTGGCCGAGTTGGCCGACGACGGCGTCGTCGACCTCGAGTACGTCGGCGAGCGGCCTAACGCCATCGAGCGGGGCCACGCCTCCGAGGGTGAGATCGACGCCCTCATCCGGGACCTCGCGGAGGAGCTGGAGGCGACCTTCGTCACTAGCGACGTCGTCCAGGCCGAGGTCGCACAGGCCAAAGGGCTCGACGTCGAACACGTCTCCCCCGAGGTACGGGAAGTCGGGACGCTCGCCGTCGAGGAGTTCTTCGACGAGCAGACGATGAGCGTCCACCTCAAGACCGACACCGTCCCCAAAGCAAAGCGGGGCGAACTCGGCGCGATGGTCTACGAGCCGATCGCCGACGAACCCACCGACGAGGCGACGATGGACGAGTACGCCCGCGAGGTCGTCGACGGTGCCAAGGAGTCCCCGGACGGCTTCATCGAACTCTCGGAGCCCGGGATGAAGATCGTCCAGTTCCGCGACTACCGGATCGCGATCGGCCGACCGCCGTTCTCGGACGGCATCGAGATCACCGCCGTCCGGCCGATCGCCCAGACCGACATCGAGGACTACGAACACGCCGACGAACTCAAAGAACGACTGCTCGAGCGCCAGCGCGGCGTCCTGATCTCGGGGGCACCCGGGGCGGGGAAGTCGACGTTCGCGCAGGCGGTCGCCCGCTACATCGCGGATCACGACTACTCGGTCAAGACCATGGAGAAGCCGCGTGACCTGCAGGTCGGCCCCGACATCACCCAGTACACGGAACTGGGCGGCGAGATGGCCAAGACCGCCGACGCCCTGCTGATGGTGCGGCCGGACTACACGATCTACGACGAGGTCCGCAAGACCGACGACTTCGAGGTCTTCGCGGACATGCGCCTGGCCGGCGTCGGCATGCTCGGCGTCGTCCACGCGACGCGACCGATCGACGCCCTCCAGCGCCTGGTCGGCCGGGTCGAACTCGGGATGATCCCGCAGGTCGTCGACACCGTCGTCTACATCGAGGCCGGCGAGGTCGAGACCGTCTACGACGTGAAGACGGAGGTCAAGGTCCCCGCGGGGCTCACCGAGGAGGACCTCGCCCGCCCCGTGATTCAGGTGACGAACTTCCAGACGGGCGAGCCCGAGTACGAGATCTACACCTTCAACCGCCAGGTCGTCACCGTCCCGCTCAACGACGAGGACGGCGGCCCCGGAACCGAGTCCGGCGTCGACCGCATCGCGAAACAGGAGATCGAGCGCGAGATCCGCTCGATCGCGCGAGGCTACGTCGACGTCGAACTCAAGAGCCAAGACAAGGCCGTCGTCTACGTCGAGGAGGACGACATCTCGAGCGTCATCGGCAAGGGCGGCGGTCGGATCACCGACGTCGAGAACCGACTGGGCATCGACATCGACGTCCGGACCCACGACGAGAACCCCAACTACGGCGCGGGCGGCGGTGGCGGCGGTGCCAGCGCCAACGGCGGCGGTGGCGGCTCCCAGGCCGGCCAGATGGTACAGCCGGAGATCACCTCCCGACACATCGTCATCCCCGTTGACGGCAACCACGGCGAAACCGTCGAGATTCAGGCCGGCGGCGAGTACCTGTTTACCGCGACGGTGAGCCGCGGCGGCGAGATTCAGGTCTCGAGGGGGAGCGGGATCGCGGAGGAACTCGAGCGGGCGATCGACCGGAAGGATCCAGTGACGGTCGTTCCCTCGTAGGGAACCGACCGTGAACGAGCGGAGCGAGTGAGCGGCTTTTGGGTCTAGATTTTTTCGCGAGCGACCGGCGTCTCGACTCAGGGTGACCAGATCCCCGCTTCCCGGTCGAGCAGCGCGACCACGACGACGTGCGGAAGCGTCAGCACGGCGATCGCGACCAGATAGACCGCGAGGACGTCGGGGACAGTCGCGGGCGTCCGGGGGACGGCGAACCAGATACCGACGAGGACGCCCAGCGCGGCGACGGTCAGCGGCGTCGCGTCCCTGGCGAAACACCGGAAGGCGGTCCGGGTCGCTCCGCGCTCGAGGGCCGCGCTGGCGACGGGATCGACGAGCATCGTTCTGAGGACGTGCCGGAGCGAGTGCCAGAAACAGAAATAGAGCCCGATGGCGAGAATCGGCGGGACGGTGGCGAAGAAGCCGACGAGGCCGATCGTCTCCGCGGCGTCGACGAGCCACGGCCGCCGCTCGCCGGGGCTCGTTCGGCGGACCCCGAGGGCGAGCAAGAGTGCGATCAGGGATCCGAATCCGACCGCCACGGCCGCCCGAACCGGCGGTTCGAAGAGGGGCTCGAGCGCGGTCGCCGCGCCGGGGTCGAACAGCCCGACGATCGTCTCGGCGACGAACGCGTACTGCGCCGGAAAGGCGACCAGCGGGACGAGCATCGGCAGACCGCCCCTGACGAGGAGGGCAAGCAGTCGACTGGCCCGCGTCTCGAGGTGGTCGGCACCGAGGAACTCGAGAAGCACATAGACGTCACCCTGCCCCCAGTGGACGAGCGTGACGAGGAGAAACAGGACGAACGCGGCGACGGGCGCGAGAACCCAGACGAGGGCGTAGGCGGATCCGAAGAGCAGGTAGAGGACGCCGATGGACGCGAGCGATCGCGGCGTTACTGGGTTGTCTCGAGCCCGCGGTAACACGAGGTGGTCGACGGCACCGTGGGGGAGTCCGAGAACGAGGACGCTGAGCGCCAGCGGCACGTACTGGTAGACGAGCGGCGGCGACCCGAACGCGATCGTCGCTACGGCAGCGACGGCAAGCGACGAACCGAAACCGAGGGTCAGCCGAGCGGCTCGCGATCGGCTCTCGGTACTCGCTCGCACATCGGCCCGCCGACCGATCGTGTCACCGGTCATCGGAACTCGTCGGAAGCCGTGGAGACGCACCGGTCACCGCCGAAACGCCGTCGATTCTGTCGAGGACCCAGATGTACATGGTGATACCCTGGACGACGAAGAGATTGGTTACGAGGAAAAACAGCGCCTCCTCGATCGGGAGCCCGAGGAGTCCGTACCCGGTAGTGTGGGTATCGGAAATGACCCAGACGCCGAGTTCGATCGCGATCCGGTCGACGACCCAGAGGTACAGCGTCGGGACGGCGATCGCGACCAGCAGCGACCGGCGAACGTCCCACAGGTACGTCAGCCCGAACCCCCACTGGATGGCGAGGACCGGCCCGGCCCAGAGGAACAACCAACCGAGATAGGACGTCGAGATATCGCCGAGCAGCAGCAGCAGCAGGCCGACGACGGCGATCGCCAGCCCGCCGGCGACGCCGAGCAGGCGATGGGGTCGGGGGATCGCCAGCGATAGATCGGCGCTCGGTCGTACCTGAAACAGCCAGAGCGCCGTCAGTATCGGCTGAAGAACGAAAAAGAGGTACTCCTCGATCGGCGTATACCAGACGGTCGCGAGGACGGCACCGTCCCCGTACCACCAGACGCCGGCGGGGATGAGGCGGTTCGTAAACGGTGTCGTATAGACGACGGCGAGGGCGATCATGATCACGAGACCCGAGAGGGGGCGAACGCCCCACCAGGCGCGATCACGCCGAACCGCGAGCCATCCCAGAATCAGGATTGGCGGTAGCAGCAAGGTGAGGTGGATTCCGAAGTACGTAAGCGGGGAGATCATGGGCGTATCGGCGGTCTCTGTCAGTGACCAGCGGGAGCCGGGACCGCCGTGACCGACATTACGGACGGGAGCGGAATACTGCCGCGTCCATACTGGTTAGGGTCGATCGGCCGTCGTCGTACCCGCGGCCGCATAGCTCCGCTCGAGGGCGTCGTCCGGCGGGAACTCGCGTTCGAACCGGCAAACGAAACCGACCGCGGGTCGGCCACGAGACAGCCCCGCGAAGCCGACCATCAGGCGTCGATGCTGTGTTCTCAGGCCGGCGCGGCCGTCGGCGTAACGACCCGCTCGAGGACGGAGCGGCTCCGGAGCAGGACCACGCCGAATCCGACCTTCGCCGAGAGGTCGAGTACCATGAACGCGGCGGTCTCCCAGTACAGCGGGAGGATGCCGAACGTCCCCTCCGTACCGAGGATCCAGACCACCGGGTAGAGGAGCCACAGCACGATGACCAGGTTGCGCAGCCGACCGAACAGCGACGCGACTTCGGGGGACCGACCGCGCGCGTCCTTAGAGAGCGTTCCGACGAGGACGTACAGCAGGGCGAGCAGGGCGCCGGTGCTGATGCCCCACCAGGCGATCCGGGTGCCCGGGGTGGCGGCGAACGCCGCGATCATGCCGGTCCCGATCATGAACACGTCGAGTCCGATCAGCGTCGCGATCGTGTTTCGGTTCGCCCCTGCCAGCAGTCCGAGGTCGAGCAGCAGCAACGGTGTCGTGAACAGCCAGTCGGCGTAGCGCGCCCAGTAGATCGTGAGCGCCTCGTCGCCGACTACGACTTCGGTGACGCCGAAGCCGGTCGCCATCGCGAAGTACATCGCAGCGGCGATGGTCGTAATGAAGGTCGTAATGATGTAGAACTCCTGCATCTTCCGGTCGCGAACGCCACGTCCGCGCCCGACAAAGTACAGGGTTCCGAGGGTCATTCCGATCGTGCCGATCCACAGCCAAATGGATTCTGGGCCAACTGTTGCGGCCATGGTGATTGCTATGGAGGGACAATGCATACCGCTTGAGCCTAACGAAAATAACACCCATCGTAGCGTGTATGTCAAGAAATTCGACGTAGGGAGTGAAACCGCAGCGTATTTTGGGGTGTTCTGTGTCCGATCGCATACCCCGAGCCCGAAACACCCGCCACAACCGATGACTTCGCCTGATCCGAACGATCCGATCGCGGACGCACTCCTCGGTGAATCAACGTACGAACGACTCAGAGTCGAGCGATACGCGCTTATCAAGCGCCGAATTCCGCAAAAGCTCGTCTATCAGAGCGGCCTGCTGTTTGCGATCGCACTCGTCGTTCCGATCGTCGCCACCTATCCGTCGTCGGTACAAGCGACGTTTCCGGGCGGCGACCCGTTATGGTCGTCGCCGCTGGTCCTCTGGGTCGGTGTCTACGCCGGCGGCATCGAATTGGGGACTGCAGCCTGTCTCGTCGCGGTAGCGATCGCACGTCGGCGGTACGAACCCTCACTCTCGGAGTCGCAGGTACATGCGCTGCTAAACGTCGAGGACGTGGCCTCGATGTTCGGACTGGCAACTGGCGGCTTCGCGATCCTGATCACGGTTGGGTTCTTCCTGCTCGGCCACGCCGGCGCCGAGACCGTCAGCGCGGTCGTCGAATCCGCGCCGCGAAACCCCTACGGACAGACCGGCATCTCGGTCCCCGTGATCGTCGTCGGTACCGCGGCGGCGATCAGTTCCTGTGTCGTCTACGCCGTCGGTCGATATCTCTCCTCGTAGGAAGCGACGACCCTCCCGACCGGTGACCATCGGTCCGGTCGAGTGGGAGACTACGATCGGACGAAACGGAGACGTCTGCGTGGGGAAAGTGGATATATGATCAGCTGATTCCCCAGATACCAGACCATGTGCATCGTCGACACAGACATTGTAACTAGGTGTTTAAGGATTAGATTCATATAGAAGACAATCGTCTGCATTCAGTGTGAACAACGGAGTGATTCCAACGGATGAGTGCAGATAGGACGACGTTCGTCTATTCGGGAATCGAGCGATCGAACGGGCCGTTTCTGACGGATCACCGGTCGCTCGAGGCGATGCACGAGCGGATCGTCGCGGACATCGAGACGAGAGTCGACGACGCGGATGCAAGCGGCGTTGTCGTGGCGATGAGCGGCGGGATCGATTCGACGGTAACGACGGCACTAGCGGTCGAAGCCGTCGGGGCCGAGAACGTTCTCGGACTGGGACTGCCCTGTCACAAGACCGAGGCGACACACGTCAGCGATGCCCGTACCCTCGCGGAGGGGATGGGCATCGAGTTCGAGGAGATCCAGTTACGGCCGCTGCTCGAGGCCTTCGAGGAAACGGTCGCGGGCGGACTCGGGACCGCCGACGAGGGGGACGACGATCGGCCCCACGATATTGGCAACGCCGTCGCGCGGCTACGGATGGTCACCGCCTACTACGCCGCGAACTGTCAGTCGCGGCTCGTGATCGGGACCGCGAACCGCTCGGAGCGGCTGCTGGGCTATTTCACCAAATACGGCGACGGCGCCGCCGACAGCTATCCGCTCGGCGACTGCTACAAGACGGAGGTTCGCGCGCTCGCGAAACACCTCGGCCTTCCCCGCCGGATCGTCAGCAAGGAGCCGACGGCGGGCTTTTGGGCCACCCAGACCGACGCCGGCGAACTCGGAGCAGGCTACGACGTCATCGATCCCCTGCTCGTCCGGCTGGTCGACGAGGGTCGTCCGCTCGAGGAGGCAATGAAAGGGTTGCGGATCGACCGCGAGACCGCGGCCGACATCGCGTCGCTGTACGTCGCCACCGATCACAAGCGGGCGACGCCGCCGACGCCGGGACTCGCCGGTCGCGGTGACGACCGCTCGGCCGGCTGATCGCGCTCGGCGGGGACACAGTCCGCTGTGGTTCAGCGCTCGTCGTCGGTGCTGTACAGATCCGGATTCCGCCACCAGAACAGCCCCCACGAGAGCAGGAAACCGGCACCCATCGCGAGGACGTCGAGCAGGAACGGCGGCAGCCCCCGATCGACCAGCGCCACGAGGACGATCGCCGACCCGATCGCGGCCCCCGTGACGACGTAGAGGACATCGCCGACGATCCGCGCCCGCGAGTGTCGCCAGTAGCCTTGCCGATCCTCGTCGTACCAGACGCCGACGTAGATCAACACCGGCGACATGGTCGTGATGACCGTGATCGATCGGTACGCCTCGGGGAAGACGGTCGGCACTAACACGACGAGATTGAGTAGGTTGGCGACCAGCGCCGCGAGAAACAGGCCGATCAACAGCCAGCCCCAGCGTGGGAGCCGCTCTTTGTCCATATCGGGGACGGTCACGGCTGGAAAATAAGACTGCCGTTTGACCGATTACTCCGCGCAGCAGGCGTCCTTTTTCGGGGACTCCTCGACGCCGTTACCGTCGGCGGCGACCGGTTCCTCGAGCCGATAGAGGCTCTGACGGGCGTCAGCGAAGTAGATGTCCTCGTCGACGATCCCGATCTCCTCGAGGCGCTCGAGCGCGTACCGTACCGTCCGGGCCGAGAGCATCGATTCCTCGACGATCTGTTTCTGCGTCAGCGGCCCGTCGTACTCGAGAACCTTGAAGACGAGTTTCGCGCTCGGTGGCAAGTCTTCGATTTCCTCCCCGTCGGTCTCTGCCATATTACGATTCGAAAGGCCCCAGCAGTATAAAAGTTGAGCCTTACCCTGGATCGAACCACGATAGGATTCTATATATATCGCCGAGTAAAGTGCCCCGTGAGTCGCTACAGCGGATGATATGCGTGACGGCACCGATCGATCGAAACGCGTCAAAAAAGACGGGAATCAACGGGACGAGACGTTACCCCTCGCCGATCATTCGGTCCTCGTCGGCCCACTCCTGCTGGCGGAGTTCGTACTTCTGGGTCTTGCCGGTCGCAGTCTTGGGGAGTTCCTTGACGTACTCGACCCGACGAACGACCTTGTAGCCCGCGAGTTGCTCGCGGGTGAACGCGGTCAGTTCTTCAGCCGACACGGGCGGATCGGTCGGATCGCCGTTCGACGGCACGACGAAGGCCTTCGGCGTCTCGCCCCACTCGTCGCTCGGCGCCGGAATGACGGCCGCATCTGCGACCGCCTCGTGATCGAACAGCGTGTCCTCGAGCTCGATGCTCGAGATGTTCTCCCCGCCGGAGATGATGATGTCTTTCTTCCGATCGCGGAGTGCGATCATGCCGTTCTCGTCGATCGTGGCGAGGTCACCGGTGTGGTAGTAGCCCTCGACGCGATCGTTGAAGGCTTCCTCTGTCGCCTCGGGCTTGTTCCAGTAGCGGTCCATGATCTGGTTGCCCCGAACGACGACCTCACCCAGCGTCTGATCGTCGCGGGGGACGTCGTTGCCGTCTTCGTCGACGACGCGGACGTCGGTCCCGAGGACGCCCATCCCCTGCCGTTTCTTGATCTCGAAGCGATTCCCATCGTCGATCAGCCGCTTCGCGTCGGAGATGGTGATCAGCGGCCCTGTCTCGGTCGCTCCGTAGAGGTGCTTGAGATACCAGCCGAAGCGGTCCTCGACGGCACGGATCGTCGCTTCCGGCGGTGCCGAGCCCGCGGTCGTGACCCGGACCGGATTCGTCCCCGTCATCTCGGGTTCGCCCTCGGTCTCGTAGTAATCGATCAACTGATTGAGTACCGCCGGGGCCGCACAGAGCAGGGAGACGTCCTCATCACGGATCGACGACACGACGTCGTCGGCGTTGACCCCGCGCGTACAGACGTGGGTCGCGCCCATCCCGGTCACCGCGTAAATGTGGCCCCACCCGTTGACGTGGAACATCGGCAGCGTCCACAGGTAGGTGTCGTCGTCGGTGATCTCGTGATAGATCGACATCAGGTAGGCGTGGATCGTCTCCGTCCGATGCGTGCGACAGACCCCCTTCGGATCCCCCGTCGTCCCCGACGTGTAGTTGATCGTAATGACCTCGTCTTCGGCCATCTCGGGGCGGTCATACTCCGGAGCCGTATCCTCGAGGACGGCGTCGAAGCTCTCCCAGTCGCCCTCGACGGCAGCAGCGTCGTTCGTAATGAACGTCTCGGTCGGCACGTCGTCGCGGATCGCCTCGATCTTCTCGGCGTACTCGTAGTCGGCATAAATGGCGTCGACGCCCGCGTCCGAGAGGATGTACTCGTAGTCGTCGGGCTCGAGCCGGTAGTTCAGCGGCGTATGCACGGCACCGATCCCCATCGCGCCGTGGGCCGCCTCGAGGTGGTAGTGGGTATTCGGATCCAGCACGGCCACGCGATCGCCCTTCTCGATCCCCCGGTCCTGCAGCGCCGCCGCGAAGCGATCGACTCGGTCGCCGAACTCGGCGTAGGTAAACCGTTCGCCGTCCGCCCCGACGATCGCCTCCTCGTCCCCGTAATGGGAACGGGCCTGCTCGAGAAAGTCCGTGACAATGAGTGGCGTTTCCATACGGATCAAATTTTGCAGAACGGCCATATATGGATTTCGTTTATGATCAATAGGGAGGAATTCGGTTCAGATACAGAATCGGTGTCGGACCGAAAACGTTCGGTCGTATGCAAACGGTAGCCAGTTCGATGCGACGGCGCGATAAGAACAGCGACACCGTCACGACGAAACCGTGGGATCCTCAGAGCTGTTCCCAGACCTCTTCGTCGTCCTCGAACCCGTCCGGGTCGTCGGGCGCGGCGAACTCGTTGCTCGTGTCGAGTTCCGACAGATCCTGCGTGGGGAGGTCGCCGTCGCCGTCGATGACGGCCGGACTCGCCTCCAGGTCCATCTCCGGCCACGCAGTCTCCTCCCAGAGCCCGCGGTCGCTGTAGTAGTAGACCACGCCGTCGTTGACCACCGCGAACAGTCCGCGCTGGGTGTCGTGAACGACGCGCTCGTTCGTGTCGATCGCGACGTCGACGACGTCCTCGAGCGTATCGAGCGAGACGTGGTAGTCGCCGATCCACATCGGGATCGATCCCCGCGAGATCCACTCGGCGTACCGCCGTTCGTGAAGCGCCCGGCGGGCGGCCTCGATGTCGCCCGACGAGCGGCGCACGACCAGTGCCGCGCCGGCGAGCGACAGCGTCCCCAGCAGCGACAGGCCGCCGATCATCGCCGGACTGCGGGACGTGGTCGTCCGCTCGGTCCCGCTGCGGTAGCGGTGTGGCGTCGACTCCGACAGCTCGCCCTCGAGCCAGTAGGCCTCGTCGGTGATCTCCATCGGCGCGGTGGTCGTGAGCGTCCCCTGATGGGTGCCGGTGTCGTACTCGGTGTGAAGCACCACGGCCAGTTCGACCGTCCCGATCCCGCCGAGTTCGCTCTCGAGTTGGCGCTGTTGGCGGCGGTAGGATTCGACGTCGATCGTCGCGTTCGACGTGGCGACGCCGTTCTCGACCGACGGCGACTCGCGCAACACCGTCGTCGTCTCGTTCCAGAACGGCGAGCCGTCACGGGTCGCCTGGAAGCGCAGTCCCAGTTCGTGTGTCACGTCCCCCGACTCGACGGGGGCCCCGCCGGTCTCGTTTCGTAGTCGGGTTTCGGCCTCGAGCGTCAGCTCCGGTGTCGCGTTCAGCAGGTAGACGGCACTGTCCGAGAGCCGCTGGCCCTCCGTCCACAGTGTCCCGCTCTCGGTGACGACGGCGCTGGTACTCCCGTCGGTCGTCACGCGTTCCTCGGCGTACTGTGGGGCGGTCGTCGTGTCCGGATTAGCGACGGCCCACCCCGTCGCGGCGATCGACAGCACGCCGACCGCGATCAGTGCGATCACGATGGTCCGACCGTGCTTGGCCAACAGCAACTCGAGACGCGGGTTATCGGTCATCCCTGTGTCCCCCGGTGTCCCGGCCGGCCAGTCGACCACTCGGCTCCGTACGAGCCGATCGGGGTCGAACTGGTCGGCCTTCGGGACAATACATGACTAAGTGAAAGAAACAGACCACTATAAGGATAGTGGCCTTTCCGTGGTATTTGCAACAACGAAACGTTATTTCCAATCACGGACCCATCGCCGAGCGCGACGCTTGAGACGGGTCGACAGCGGGACGTGACTCCCCGCAGACCGAACTCGGATGTCGTCGCTGCCGAACAGCAGCAGTACGATCGCGACCGCGATCCCGACGATGACGACGTTGACCGCCGCGATGGCCGCGAGCGGATGGAGGCCGTGGAGCCAGAGCAGTACCGATGGTGGCAACACGGCGAGATACCGGTACTCGCCGAGGTGACGCGTGTACTCGCCCGTCTGCTCGGGTGCCGACAGCGTTACCGTCGCCTCCCCGCTGTCACGAATCCCGATCGTCTGCGACCGCGGCTCGACGCCGATCCCGCCGCTCTCGGCCTCGTGAGCGACCACGATCGGCAGGTAGCCGGCGTTGTCGATCGTCCGGGTCAGTTCCGACGTTTCGCCGGGCGCGACGATCTGTGGATCGTCGGTGGGTGACTCGGAACTGATGAGACCGTACTCGGTGGTGCCCGACGGAACGACCATCGCCGCAGTCGCGAAGGTCACGAACACGAGCAAGACGAGGCCCAGCGCCGTCCAGAACGCGATCACGTTCTCCCGCGAGCGGGACCTGCTCGTCTCACGGCGGCCCGGTCCGAGTCGCTCGAGGAGGGTCCCGAACCCGAGCATCGCGACCCCGACCCCGACCAGCAAGGCACCGAGCCCGTTCGAGGAGCCGGTCGTCACGCCGAACACCGACGTGATCGTCTCGACGCCGCTCTGGACGGCGCTCTGGAATCCCATGATCGCGGTACCCAGATGCGGGATCGTCACGACCTTCCCGTTGACTTGCCAGGCTTCGGCGACGATCTGTCCCTCCGTGACGTGGGGTTCGCCGCCGTCCTGATCGGTAAAGGGGTTGGCGTCCCCTTTCGTGACGTACCCCTCTTCGGTCTCGTCGACGACGCGGTGGGTCGTCAGCCCGCCGCCGTTGAGATCCCGCGCCTGGAAGACGACCACGTCCCCCTCCTCGACCGGGCCAGTCACGACGCTGGGCACGGCGACGAAGCCGTCGCCAGCGTCGATTTCCGGCTCCATACTGCCGGTCGCGACGTAGCCGAGCAGAATCGGCTGGCCCAGCAGCTGGCCGACCACCAGCAAGATTACGACCAGCGCGAGGAGGGAACCGAGCCCCCGTGTGACGAGCGTCGAGTTTGTCATCGGTGAGTGACTGTCATCGGTAGCAGACGCCTCGATCCAAGTATATGTCCGGTGAAGTATAAAACTCGCGAGAGCTGCCGACCCGCTTCCGTGGCGACCCGAGTTCGCGACCTACCGGACGAACGACCAGCGCCGGTTCGCAGCGATCGCCAGGAACAGCAATCCGGCCGTCGCCGGCGGCGCGAGCGCCGCCGTCGTCATCGGCGACAGTTCGCGGTTCCGGATGTCGAACCCGGCCCGCTCCTCGACGGTTACCGTCCCCGCGTCGACGCCGCTGACCGCGATCGCGTAGGTTCCCGGCTCGTCGAACGACCGCCGGAAGGAGACCGTCCGCTCGCCGTTGGCCGGGATCGAAACGGTTCGGGTATCGACGACGATCCCGTCGACCGATAGCTCGAGCGTGCGCTCGATCCGTCTGTCGGACGGGTTCCGGACTGTCACCCGGACGTCCGCGGTCTCGCCGGCAGTGATCGTGGCGTCGTCGATGGTGGCGCTCGAGACCTCGACCTGCGGGCCTGCGACGGTCACGGACTGGTACCCGACCCCCTCGATCCCCACGTCGTACGTGCCGGACCACTCCATGCGCCGCTCGAAGCTGACGGTCTCTTCCTCGCCCGAGGAGAGGGCGACCGTTCGCTGATCGACGACGGCCCCATCGACAGTAAGCCGGACCGTCTCGGTCCCCCATCCGTCGCCGTCGTTTCGGTAGGTCGCGTTGACCGTCACCGTCTCGCCCGCTTTCACGGCCGTCGGCGAGACGCTGAGGTTCGAGCCGTCGATGTCGGACTCGGTTTCGGCCTCGTCCTCATCTCCGTACTGCGCGACGACCGTGAACGTCTCCGTCCCGCTGACCGCCTCGTGCGTGTCGACCGCGACGCCGATGCTGGTCCTCGAGCCCGGGGTCGGCGTGAGCGGGCGCGATTCGCTGATCGTCGCACCCGGATCGCCGTCCCGATAGAAGGTGAGGCCGGGAACGTCGTTCTCGATCCAGATGCGTTCAACGTCGTCGCTGGTAACAGTAATTGCGAAGACATCGTCCGCGCGAGTGATTGCGCGGTCGTTGAGGGCCTCGAGGTTGAGTCGGAGTTTGCCGTCTTCAACTGTCGCATACTGGTCGTCGACTGACCCGAGAGCGACATTGTCGCTCGCTGTATCCTCACCCAACGTGATCGCCGCAGTCGGCACTGCGAGCGCGAAGAGAAAAAAGATTACAGCGGCGATGAGTAAGATTCTAGTAGAATGCATTCGGACTTGGATCGCATACGTCTTTAATTATAATCCTGTAGCGGATTTAGGCCGCTCTCAAGGTTTAGATGATATTTTGAGTTAAGTAGCGCTGATTGTCAGATCGATATCGAAAGTAGAACCATCACTGATCCCACTTCCCCTCAGCTCAATCACAATATCGAATACAGCAGTCTCTCCTTGTGATACTTCTGACACATTAGTGGCTACGGTACCCGTACTACCAGAGCCATCGTCGGCAGTCGAACTATCATTAAATCGTCCCTCCAAGTCACCATCAGAATAGCTCTCGTCGGCAATCAGGTCAATACCGACTGTGTTTGAGCTAACACTCTCCGTGGTTGTAGAATCGATACTCTCACCATTAATAGTGCCATCGGCGATTGAAGCGCTATCAAGTGATATAGAGACTGGGTCAGAACCCTGATTCGTCAGTGCTAAAATAGCGTTGTATCGAGTGCGGGCTTCGACATTCAGCCCACTAGAGTTCCCCGGATTGTCAAGATTGATCGATGCTTCACCATCTGTCGCGGTGCCGTGGCCAGCAGCGACCTCGATCGCGAGTAGTGCCTCCGAATCAGTCGCAGTGCTAACGTTTACTGTTCTGTCAGCCTCAACCGTACTAAATGCACCCGTACCGAGTGCGGCGCCGCCACCCGCGACAATCGTACCCAGTCCAACTAACACATTACGTCGATTCATTCTCATGGTTATGGTCTCCGTTCCGCGCCCCAGCACCGCCCCGCGAGGGGTGCCGGAACGCAGTTCCTACTTGCTTCCATGAACCATACCCACTTTGTATTGAGTACCCAGAACGGGCGCAAGATCGGCCATACGGTCGTTCAAGGGCCCCCTGAATGCAGTTAGAATCCGCTCGGGGCCCACAAGTAGCACCTGAAGTGTCGCAATCAGCCCCCGAATGTGACGCGGCTCGTCATCGATATTGAGACCGCACATCTCCGCCAAGCAGGACCCACTTCGCTCGAGATTACTGAGAGAACGCTCAGTCCCGTTTACTTCGGATTTCAACGATCGGTTGGTGCCGCTCGACAGCACTCAAGATGTACTTGTAACTCCTCCCCAGGTTACGATATTTCAACGACGATGCGCATTTTTATAGTAGGAAAGTAGTTACTGAGTAAGAGATTCAGTAATGGTGGGAGAAAGAAATCGGGATGGTTCCCAGCGGGAGGACTCGGAGGACCGTGGCGCGAGTCCGCTCGTTGGAATCGTCCTGTTGTTCGCACTCGTAATAATGGGTGCGATGCTCGTCTTCGTCGCCGGTTCGGCGATGCTCGATGCAATCAAATCGGAAGCGAACAGTGAACGGACCCAGCAGTTCGCAATGGAAATCGATCACAGGCTAACGACCGTCGCGACGACGGGATCGGACCAGCCACTGCCGATCGATGAGATGCAGGGGAACGAACCGACGATCACCGATGACGGGAATATCTCCGTCAGGTGGTATAACGCGTCGAGCGGGAGTCGTACGTGTGCCCCCGTCGAGGGAGAACTCCGCGCACTCGAGTTCGAACTCGACGATCGAACGATCGCCCATCAGGGTGGCGGTATCTGGGAGAAAACCGATCGCGGCGTCAGCACTGTCTCGGAGCCCAATATCGGATACGACAATGATTCGTTGCAGCTCCAGATCATGGAACTCGAGGAGGACGACTTCGGATCGAGCGGCACGGTTGCGAGAGCGAACCACAGCCGGTCGACGGAGCTAACCGAGACGATCAACACTCGTGCCAGAGCCTGTAGCGACGCGACCTCGATCGAGTTCCGCATCGAAGACAGTACGTACCACGAGGGATGGGCGACGTATCTCGAGGACGCAGTCGGTGCGGACGAGTACAGTGAGGTGTCCGTAACCCACAAACCGGCCACCGAAGACGTCATCGTCCAAATCGAGAACGTCAGGACGCCGGTCGATAGCGCATCGCTGCTGATCGAGTCCGACAACGGACTCAAACACACCAGCGGAAACACGCAGCCGGTCAAATTCGGGGATGATCTCCAGTTCCAAGCAACGCTGAATAACACCGGAAGCGACAGGGTCACCCCACCGACAATGCGCGTCGCAATTGATGGTGGGACAGTCGTCTCGGAAAACAGCAAGAGTAAGGGCAAGGGCGGCAATGGTGCTGTTCCCGGCAACAAGGAGAGAAACCGATCGGTCAAAATCGACTCGGACAACTACGAGGATCACCTCTCGCCCGGCGAGACATACGAGTATACGCTCCAAACACTCGATGAGTCCGGTGATATCGACGACACGCTCGAGGACCCGGGAGAGTTCTACCTCGGCGAACCAGGATCGAACTTTACCGTCAACGACATCGAAACAACGCCCGCTGATGGCGACAACGCGACTATTAGCGCCGAGATCACGAACATCGGTATCGAGGAGGGCGACCGCACCGTGACCATCGACTTCGATGAGTATGATGTCACTGCAAGCGAGGAGTTGACCCTCGACTACGGGGCAACCGGGACAGTCACCTGGACGGTCAACAAATCCGCACTGCCCTACGAGCCAAACGAGTTCGAAGTTCGGACCGGAGACGACACTGCAACAGGGACCATCATCGGAGGGGCCACCGGAGAGGTCGAAGACGCGTTCACGGTCGTCAAGGACAACGGCGTCGGGGACGATCAGATCGTCACCGACGAGGGACCGTTCACCGTCGAAGCCGTCGTCGAGAACACGTACGCCGACGAGCAGTCACGAGATGTCACGTTGACGGTTCCGGACGCCGGAATCACTATGCCCGAACCAACGACACTCGAAAGCGGCGAGCAAGAGACGGTCTCGTTTACCGTCGATCCCGACGAACACGATCTCGAGGCCGGGACGGTCTACGAGTACAACGTCACGGCCGGCGAGGAAGGCTTGAGAGAACCCGGATCGTTCTACGTCGGCAAGCCGGGAACGAACTTCGTGCTGTCGAACGAGAACGTCACGGATGATGAGAACGTCACCATTACGGCCGATCTGGCAAATACCGGCGTCGAGTCCGGCTCACAGACCGTAACGCTAGATCTCGAATATCTCGACGAGATGCCGGCCGAACTCGAGGATGAAAGTCCGTACGGACGAATCTTCGAAGGAGAAGCCAACCGGTCCTTCGGCGAGTCGGACACCATCGAGATGGAATTCAACGGGACCAAACTGCTCGATGGAGAGTATCAGGCAACGATTCAAACTGAGGACGGAGTTAAAACGACAAACTTCACCGTTGATGCTGGGATCGATCCTGGCCGGGTCGGTCTGGGTGAGGTCGACGACGCGAACGTGAGTGTCGATGTCGTTGGGTCACAAGTCTCCAGGAACGCCAGACGCGGGAGTTTCTTGTTCGGTTACGAGTACGTCCATCAACTCGCGCCAATGACGCTGGACGTGGTCGCGAACGGCGGAACAGAACACTCCTTCGAAAACCCAGACGGCGGCGATAACATCAATACTGGGCCGACGTGGCAGGACAAGACTGGTGACAGTTACACGTATAACTTCACGGTCGAGAGCGAGACGGAACTCACCCTCAGAAATACCAGATACAGTCTGTGTGCCGACCAAAATACAGACCCCGACGAGTTACCACACTACTCGGATCCAGAAGATCGATCGCTCGAATGGTGTAACAACGTCCCGACAACCTCCGTATTCGGTCCGATCGATGCATCACAGGGACAGAACCTGCAGAACGTCCGTGTTCGAAGCGCGGAGAACAATACGATCCCGGCACTTCCTGCAGGTGCGGACCAACAGATCAGTGCCACCGAGGCCCTCGAGGAACGAGGGCTGGTAAAAGACGAGGACGAACTCGATCTCGGACCTGGCGAGTTCGTCTTCCTCTTCGAAAATACGGCCAACTGTGGGCAAGGGTGTGACGACGATGACATTGACGCGCTCTGGGACCAGGCGATCTCGGCCCCCGAGGATGAACCCAATGACCCGGACTTCAACGATCTGATCGTATACGTGCAGGTCGAACGTGCGGGTGTCGATCCCGGAACGCCCAGTATCACGATCATGCCCGGTGGCGGCGAGTCGACCGATGTCGACACCGGTGACGGTAGCAAGACAGGCGACGGGCCCGACGAAGTCGATCCAAGCCTCGAGGGAGACGCCGACGAAGGCGCAGGGCCCGACGTCGGAACCGGGACATCTGACAACGACGTGACGGGCGGTATGACGGGCGAAACTGGCGTTGATGTCGACGCCGACCACATCGTTATCGGCTGACGGGAGCGCTGTGGCTGTCTCCCCCCGTCTTCGGCTGAAACGGAGTCTCCCCATCCCTCTATGATTTGACCTCAATGTCGCAGGCCACTGTCGACGAAAGCGAACAGAAGCAACCGAACCCCGCTCCAAATCAAGACATACCATGCGATCACTCAGGGCCCTCAGTCTCGGATTGATACTCATCGGCGGGCTCATACTCGCCGCACCGAACGGTGCGTTCGACTTGATGAGTGCCGATCGAGGAGTGAATGTCGAAACCGCATCCGATGAAGACGCGCTTGTCGGGATCGAAAAAGAACCGATCAGTCTGGTCGAAGAAAACGGGAATTTGGAATTTAATATCCGAGAAGGTACGGTGTATGAATATACGAATGTCAAACTTGTTAGAATCACCGATCAAACACCGTCCTCGGAACTCGAGGTAACGGAGGGAAGTCTCAATATGTCGACCGAAAATACGGACTATCCGTCCCTGCAAGAGGTGAAGATTACGATGGCCAATGATAAGTACATCGTCGAAGGGACGCTTCGGTGTGACGCATGGTTTGGCTCTCAGCAAAGCAGCAGTACGGATCTCACGATGGACCTCGAGACCAGCGACGGCACGATCACCGTCGAACTCGAGCGGGAGATTCCCGTCCAATGTGAGTGACTCTGTTGTGGAGACCTGATTCTCGTTTCGAAGGGCTAGAGTAGTCGTTTCGGAATCGAGTCAGCCCTTTACCAGAATCGGACGCTAAGCATTGTGAATAGTGTCCAGATGTGACTTGATCAGCAACAAGCGTTATGTATCAACAACACCAATATTCACATATACAGGGGGATGGGGACAACCAGCGAGAGCAAACCAGCGACAGCGGGGGCGACAGGTCAGGACGATCAGTCGCGGGAGGGCGAAATCTTCGACCTGTTGAGCAACCAGCGTCGCCGGTACGCGATCCACTACTGCAAGCGAGAGGACGGTCCCGTCACGCTGGGCGATCTCGCCGAACACGTCGCCGCCTGGGAACTCGAGAAGGAGGTCGACGAGATCACCTCCGCCGAGCGAAAGCGGGTCTACACCTCATTACAACAGACCCACCTCCCCACGCTCGAGCGGGCCGACGTCATCGAGTTCGACGATCGGACGATCGAACTCACCGACGAGGCCGCCGAGTTGGACGTCTATCTGGACATCGTTCCCGGCGATTCGGTCCCGTGGGGCGTCTACTATCTGGGCCTGTCGGCGGTCGGTGCGGTCGTGATGGCTGGGTTGTGGCTCGAGGTTATTCCGACTAAGACGATACCGGAACTCGGCTGGGCGACATTGACATTTGGACTCTTTGCCGCCTCAGCGGTCGTTCATATAGTGCAGAACCGGAGGATGAGACTAGGCGAGATAGAGAAGCCACCGTAAATCATGGGACGGAAACTTACAGCATTGAGTATTCTCCTCATCCTTCTCGGAGTGGTTGTCATGAGCGGTCCAACATTTGGATTTAGTACCATCGCAGCTGACCGAGCAACCCAAGTGTCAGTCGCCGGTAGCGAGAACGCCCTTGTCGGGATCGACGGGAACTATTACGATGGGACAACTAAAATCAGCAACAAGGGGCAAGGAACTGATGCCGACGTAGTGCAGTTAACTAACAACCTCAATGCTGATATCAGCCGAGTCGACGTCGAAATTACGGCTGTCCAAGACAATAATAGCGGCAATAATCTCAGCGGTTTATTCACGGTTTCAAACAGAATAGACCTCTACGAAAACGGCATCCAACAGAATAACCAAAAAGAAGTTACGCTTGCCTGTTCCGGGGAAGTCGAAGCGAAGGGGCAAGCCGACGTGACAATTACGCTTGTTCAGGCAAAAGGCGGAAATGTCACAGTTGAAGACAGGCCGATCACCGTTACGGGAGTTGACTTCGACTGCAAGAGTAGCGACACTGGAGGCGGTGATCCGACGCAAGAATACGAACAAATAGAAAACACCGATCTCGAGATTACTGCCCAAACCGTATCGGGTAACCAGAATAGCGTCGTTATCTATAATCTCAAAAACACGGGCGAAGAAGCGGATACAGTAACTCATATCGAGATACGGGAACCAAGTGGTTATGCGGATCGAGTTGACGCTAAAAAAGGCAACGAGCTGGAGATCGATATCGGTGGAACCACCCAAGGGTCACTAAACGCCGGCGGAAACAAGGCGGGAATCGAAATACGGGGCGGATCATATGAACTAGACACTTCCGCAACGATCGGAGCGGGAGAAACAGCGACGTTCACATTGGACGAGTTCACTAGCGGGAAGAATGGGAACGCAGTAGATATGAGTGGGCAAAACGTCGAGATCATCTTAGATTTCCAGAATCGGAAAGCAGTCCGGTTTACGCTAGATGACATATGATCATAATACAATAATCCACTATTCGGTTATATTTTAAGAATCTTTTAGATTTTATCCCCCAATTCGCTACACCATAGGCGAGGCCGAAATGAGATCTCATTTACATTTTTCAGTATAATGAGGTTGAGCGATACAGTAGAGCCACTCGAGACCAACCCGAACCCCTTTTCACACCCGAAGACGGACATCAATCCATGTCGACCGAATCGATCAGCGACCGGCGCGAACACATTCGCTCGGTCAGCGTCACCGCGATGTCGGCGTTGCTGGGCGTCGGCGCGGCGCTTGCGTCTACTACCTGGGTCGGAACGACCGCCGAGGCCGCCCAGAACACGCAGGCGCTCGCGTTCGTCCTCGGCGCAATTTTGCTCCAGTACGTCGTCATCAACGCCGCGGGGATCTACGGCGACGAGTTCGGGGCGAAACACTACCTCTTCGTCGCGTTCATGACCTTCTCGCTGTGGTTCGTGACGTGGGGAATCCTGCTGACGGCGGAGGTCACGGGCTAACATGGCCGACGACAGCATCGCCGTCGTAGACCTCGATCGGTGCCAGCCCGATCGCTGTGGCTACGAGTGCAAGAACTACTGCCCGCCCAACCGGACCGGGAAGGAGTGTATCACCCTGCGGGGCGAGGAGGCAGCGGAGGGCCAGCCCGAGCAGATCCACATCTCCGAGGAGATCTGTCTGGGCGAGAGCTGTGGCATCTGCGTCGAGAAGTGTCCGTTCGACGCCATCGAGATCATCAACCTCCCTCAGGAACTACAGGACGAGCCCGTCCATCGCTACGGCGAGAACGCTTTCTCGCTGTACGGTCTGCCAGCTCCACAGGAGGGACAGGTCACCGGCATTCTCGGCCCGAACGGGATCGGGAAGACCACTGCCGTCCGCATTCTGGCCGGCGAACTCGAGCCCAACCTCGGCCGTCACGAGGAGGAACCGGGCTGGGACGAGGTGCTGGAAGCCTACCGGGGGACCGAACTGCAGGACTACATCGCGGACGTCCGGGACGGCGACGTGACGATCTCGCGAAAGCCCCAGTACGTCGACCAGATCCCCGAGAGCTTCGACGGCAACACCCGCCAGCTGCTCGAGCGGACCGACGAGCGCGGTGCCCTCGACTCGCTGGTCGAGCGCCTCGAGATCGGGCCGGTCATGGACCAGTCGATCGACGACCTCTCGGGCGGGGAACTCCAGCGGGTCGCCATCGCGGCGACGCTGGCACGGGACACTGACTTCTACTTCCTCGACGAGATCACGCCGTATCTCGACATCGGCCAGCGGGTTACCGCGGCGCGGCTGATCCGGGAACTCGCCGAGGAGGAGGACAAGTCGATGCTGGTCATCGAACACGACCTCGCAATCTTGGACCTGCTGGCCGACACGCTCCACGTCGCCTACGGTGAACCCGGCGCGTACGGGGTCATCACCTCGCCGAAGTCCGTCCGCAACGGGATCAACGAGTACCTCTCGGGCTATCTCGACAACGAGAACATGCGGATCCGACCGAACCCGATCGAGTTCGAGGAACACGCACCACGGAGCGTGAGCCGTGCCGATACGCTCGTCGAGTATCCCGACCTCACCAAGAGCTACGGCGACGGCGAGTTCTCCCTCGAGGTCGAGGGCGGCACGATCCGGGAGAACGAAGTCCTGGGCGTCGTCGGTCCCAACGGGATCGGGAAGTCGACCTTCGCGAAACTGTTAACAGGGAACCTCGAGCCCGACGAGGGCGACGCCGACCTCGATCTGGACATCTCCTACAAGCCCCAGTACGTCACCATCGACCAGCACATGCGGGTCGATGCGTTCCTCTCGTCGATTACCGACCAGTTCGGCTCCTCGTACTGGAACACCGAGATCGCCCAGCCCTTGCAGTTAGAGCGGATCATGGAGCAGAACCTCTCGGACCTCTCGGGCGGGGAGCGCCAGCGGGTCGCCATCGCGGCCTGTCTCTCCGATTCGGCCGACCTCTACCTGCTCGACGAACCCTCGGCCCACCTCGACGTCGAACAGCGGGTCCAGGCCACGAAGGCGATCCGGCGCTACGCCGAACAGCAAGACGCCACCGTGCTGGTCATCGACCACGACATCTACATGATGGACCTGCTCGCCGACCGGCTGATGGTCTTCGACGGCGAGCCCGCCGTCCAGGGCCGTGCCGGCCAGCCCCAGTCCATGCGCGACGGCATGAACGAGTTCCTCGCGAACCTCGAGGTCACGTTCCGCCGGGACGAGCGCACGTCCCGACCGCGGATCAACAAGCCCGAGTCCCAGCTGGACCGCCAGCAGAAAAGCGAGGGCGAGTACTACTACGCGCCCTGACGCCGGGATTCGAAGTTCGGCCTCGAGCCGGCTGCCGGCCAAAGTGTTTATACTCCAACTATTTTGGCGGAAAGCGTGTCGAACGGCTATGGACAGGGTCCGACTCTATCGGCTCTCGATCGCCGTTACCGGCGGTCTCCTCACGTCGGTCGCGTTGCTACTGCTCGCCAGACGCGGGAACAGTACCATCGCTGGAGTACTGTTGGTCAGCGGTGTCGGACAGACGCTGGGGGTCGCAGCCGAGTCGCTCTCGACCGACGGCGTGGCCCCCGAACCCGGTCCCGTCCCGTTCTGGACGGCGATGGCGTTTACCGGCATCGGGCTCGTCGGTGCGGCCCTGTTCGTCCTGTCGTGAGAATGGGGAGCTGAGACCGGATATCGAGAAAACGGGGCGCGAGTCGAGTCAGCCCATCAGTCGCTGACAGCTGCCACAGAGGTTCTCCTCTTTGATGTCGACCTCGCGGACGGTCGGCGAGAAGTTCATCACACAGCGGTTGTTGTCGCAGTGCTCGAGGCCGTAGGTATGGCCGATCTCGTGGACGATCTCCTTGCGGACGCGGTCCTCGAAGATGTCGGCAGCGCTCTGATTCGAGAAGCCGCCGTCGCTCGAGGTCTGCAGTCGGTAGGTCGAAACGACGCTGCCGCTGCCGTCGAGATAGGCGAGTCCGAAGACGTAGTTTCGCCGCCGATAGAAGAGGTCGTGGGGGGTGATCGCGATGTTTTTCTCGCCGCGACCGACCCGTTCGGCGAGTTGGATGAAGGTCTCGGCGGAGTACTGGTTCCGGTCGGAGTCGTAGGCACCGTTGGGGACCGACTGCGAGTCGTTGATCGAGACGTCGCAGTCGTAGACCGATCGCAACGCGGCGGAGGCCGCCCGCTTGACCTCGGCGGGGACGCTGCCGACCGGCACGATATCGACGAGCATAGCAAGGGCTATGGCCGCGGGTGGCATAAACGTCCCGCCGTGGCCCACTCTCGCCGGAATCCCGACGCGTTGCTCGAGGTCCTCGCGGACTACGATCGCGTCGTCGAGATCGGAATCGGCCGCCGGACCGATCTAGCGCGAGCGCTGGCCGACCGCGGGGTCGCCGTCACCGCGACGGATGTCCACGAGCGCGACGTGCCGACGGGCGTGGCGTTCGTTCGCGACGACATCGTCAATCCCGAGCCGTCCGTCTACGCCGACGCGGACGCGATCTACGCGCGGAACCTGCCGCCCGAACTGCATCGCCCGGCCCTCGAGGTAGCCCGGACCACCGACGCCGATTTCCTGTTTACGACGCTGGGCGGCGACCCGTCTGCAGTGCCGGTCGAACGGAAAACGATCGAGACGGGGACGCTGTACGTCGCTCGAGTCCGTGGGGAGTAGGCGGCCAGTTCGTCGACCGTCTCGAGGCGAAGAATTATACGGTTACGGGACTGTTCGGCGGTCGTGAACCCGGAGACGGTTACGTACGTCCTCGCGGCGGTCGTCGCGGTCGCGGTACTGGCGACAGTACTCCTCGGGATCGGGGCACTGGTTCGGCTTCTGCTCCGGCTGCTCGCAGCGCCGGGCGTCGTCGTCCACGAACTCGCCCACGAGACGGCCTGCCGGCTCGTCGGGGTGCCCGTCCTCGAGGTCGCGTACTTCAGACTCGGGAACCCGCCTGGGTACGTCCGCCACGGCCAGCCCGAGCGCTATCGGGAGTCGTTTGTCATCAGCGTCGCGCCGTTTCTCGTCAACAGCGCCGTCGCGTTCGGCCTGTTCGTCGGACTGGCGTCGATCGTCGCGGGGCTCGACGCCGTCGGGAGCGCCCCGCGATCGACGCTGGCCGCCGGAGTGGTGCTTGGCTGGCTCGGCCTCGCGATCGGAACGCAGGCCTTTCCGAGTACCGGGGACGCGCGGACGCTCTGGAACCGCTCGCGGGCCGAGTGGCGACGATCGCCGAGCGTCCTCGTTGGGGTGCCGATCGTCGCCGTGATCTACCTCGCGAACCTTCTCTCGCGGCTGTGGGCGGACGTCGCCTACGCCGTCGCCCTGTTCGTCGCGGCGGCGTGGAGCGTCGGGCTGGTCTGAAACCGGTCGCCTTTATCCCTGCCGGCCCGTCGGGACGGATATGAACGCAGACGCCGTCGTACTGGACATTGACGGGGTACTCGTCGACGTCGCCGACTCCTACCGCCGGGCGATCGTCGAGTCCGTCGAGGCGGTCTACGACCGGACGATCCGCAAGACAGACATCCAGCGGTTCAAGGACGCGGGCGGGTTCAACAACGACTGGGAACTGACCCACGCCGCCGCGCTCTACATTCTCGCGACCGAGGAGGGGTACGACGAGTCGCTCGAGACCTTCACCGACGGGATCGCTGCGAACGGCGGCGGCCTCGAGGCGGCCGAAAGCGTCGTTCGCGACGGGATCGGCGCGCGGGCGACCCAGCGCGTGACCGGCCGTTGGGACCGCGAGCGGCTGCGGGACGTCTTCCAACAGTTGTATCTCGGCGACGAACTCTACCGCGGGCTCGAGGGCGGCGAGCCCGATCTAGAGCGCGAGACGCCGGGTTTTATCCACGACGAGCCGGTGTTGCTCGAGCCCGAGACGTGCGATCGACTGCTCGCGTCGTGGGACGTGGGCGTGCTGACGGGGCGCCCGGCAGCCGAGGCCGAGATCGCCCTCGAGCGGGTTGGCCTCGACGACGCGGTGCCGCTCGAGCATCGCTTCACGATGGACGACTGGGAGGAGGGCAAGCCGCATCCGCGCGCACTGACGACGTTGGCCGAGCGGTTCGACGCCGATTCGGTCGCGTTCGTCGGCGACACGCTGGACGACGTGCGGACGGCGGTCAACGCGAGCGACGCCGACTCGGGCCGTGAGTACCACGGGATCGGCGTCCTCACCGGCGGGCTGACCGGCGACGAGGGCCGACGGAAGTACGAGGACGACGGCGCGGCGGCAGTCCTCGAGTCGGTCAACGACGTGCCGGACCTGCTCGAGTCGTAGGCGGGAGACACTCGAGGCCGTCAGGACGCGTCGCCGGGAAACCGGACAACGTCAGCGAGAAGTCCTCGAACGAGCGACCCAGTTCGATGAACGCCTCGGGCTCGACGGGTTTCTGAACGGAGGCGTTGGCGGGAGGGTCGGACGAGCGAGCGAGATCCTCCTCCGAGGGCGAACTCGTCAGCACGATCACGGGGATCGACCGCAGTTCGGGTTCGGACGTCAGTTCCGACGGGACATCGGGGGCTGGACTACGCGCGTGGCTCGTCGAGCCGCCGGCAGGAATCGAACCGGTCGTCGGTCAGGTAGACGTCTCCGTCGCGAACGGCGACCGCGATTTCCTCGAGGGCGTCACCCCGGCAGGGACCGGCCGTACAGACGCCGTCGGCACAGTCGAAGCGAGCGGCATGTTCGTGACACACCAGTTGGTCGTCCCTGACGATCGCGCCAGGACCGGGATCGAGCCGGACCTCGGGCTTGTGGGGACAGGAGTTGCGCCACGCGAGGACGTCGTCACCGCGTCGTCGGAGGATCAGTTCGGTCCCGCGACGGTCCCGGCGGGCCTCACAGCGAAGCGTGCCGTCGGTCGGGACGGCCGACAGCGGTGCGACGTAGCGCGGCTCGCGGTCGGGATCGGTCCCAGCCGGTTCCGCGCCGGCGTTGTCGCCGCCGCTTCCGTCCCCATCGACGCTGAACCGGAACGTCGCGCCGTCGGTCGAAACGTCGCCCTCGTCGTCGTAAACTCGGACCGAGGTCGCGTCGTCGTCGTCCTCGAGCGTCACCCGGACGGGATCGGTCATACCTCTCTTTTTCGGCCGGCCTAAAAATGTCTTCCGGACGGACAACAGCGGGCGTGTTCGACTCCCGAAAACGCGCGATACCACTTTAGGGGTGCCCGGCGAAGCGAGCGTATGGACGACGAAGTCACCGTCGACGTCGAGGTCGAAGTCGAAGTGGATTCGAACGAACTCGAGATCGAGGTCGGCGACGAACGCGAGTTCGAGGGCGAACTCGAGGCCGACGGACTCTCGATCGAGGTCGAAGCGGAGATCGAAGTCGAAGGCGAAGGCGGGGAAACGACGGCCGACGAGGAAGAAGCGTCCGAAACGGACGAGGAACCCGAGGCGAGCAACGACCAAGAAGAATCCGAGGCGGACGGGGAAAGCGAAGAAGACTGATTCGGCCCCGTGGTCGCCGGCCCGTCGATCACTTCTCATTTTCGCGCGTGTCGAAAGAGGCTATGTGCTGGCCTCGGTATCACGAGCCATGAGCTGGACGGTCATGCCGGAGTTCGAGTCGTACGAGCGGGCCCGCGAATCGTTCTCGTGGGACCTCCCCGACGAGTACAACCCCGCCGTCGACTTCCTCCGGAAACACGAGGACACGAGTCAAACGGCGCTGCGGTACGAGACCCCCGAGGGCGGCCTCGAGACCTACTCCTTTGCGGACCTCGACGACCGGTCGGATCGGCTCGCCGCCGCGCTCGCCGACCTCGGCGTCGGGGCGGGCGATCGGGTCGGCGTCGTGATCCCGCAGAAACCGGGGAACCCGATCACGCACCTCGCGAACTGGAAACTCGGTGCGGTATCCGTGCCGCTGACGGTCCTGTTCGGACGCGACGCCTTACAGTACCGGCTCGCGGACAGCGAGGCGAAAGCGGTCGTCGTCGATCCGAGCGTCCGCGAGACCGTCGACGAGATCCGCGAGGAGTGTCCCGCCCTCGAGGCCGTGATCGAACTCGACGACGGCGACGCGGTACGGGGCGACGCCCACTCGTTCGAGGAGTTGATCGCAGCCCACGAGCCCGGGATCGACGTCTACGACGCGACGCCCGAGACACCGACGGCGATCATGTATACGAGCGGATCGACGGGGCCGCCGAAAGGCGTTCGACACAGCCACGCGCTCTGGCTCGGGCGGGCCGCCGCGGCCGCCAACTACTTCGACGGCGGACTGGCCGACGGCGAGGCCACGCTCTGGACGCCCGCCGACTGGGCGTGGGGCGCGGCACTGGGCGGCACGCTGTTCGCGGCCTGGCACCACGGCTGCTCGGTCGTCGGCTGGCCCCGCGACGAGTTCGATCCCGACGACGTCTACGACCTGCTCGAGCGCCACGACGTGACCGAGGCGTTCATGCCCCCGACGGCGCTCCGGTTGCTGATGGGCGTCGACGACCCCGAACGGCGGTACGATCTCTCGATCAGGACGTTCGCGTCGGCCGGCGAACCGCTCACCTCGGAGGTCGTCGACTGGGTCGCATCGACGTTCGAAGACGTCGCGATCAACGAGTTCTACGGCCAGACCGAACTCAACCTCGTCGTCGGGAACGCGGCGCGGTGGTTCGATACCCGCCCCGGCAGCATGGGCAAGCCCCTACCCGGCTACGAGATCGCGGTGGTAGACCCCGAGACGGGCGAGCGCCTCGAGCGCGGCGAGGTCGGTGAACTCGCGGTGAAGCCGGCCGATCGGCGGGTCTTCTTCGACGAGTACCACGGCCTGCCGGAGAAGACGGCGAACAAGCGGACCGAAGACGTCCCCGCGAGCGGAGCGAGCGGGGAGTCGGAAGAGCAACGGTCTTCCGGAAGGTGGTTCCTGACCGACGACCTCGTCGAGCGCGACGAGGACGGCTACGTCTGGTTCCACTCGCGAGCCGACGACGTGATCCTTACCAGTGGCTACCGCGTCGGACCGACGGAGGTCGAGGACGGGGTCCTCGCCCACGAGGCCGTCGAACAGGCCGGTGTCGTCGGCGTCCCCGACGAGACCCGTGGCGAGGCGATCAAGGCCTTCGTCAAGCCGGCCGTCGACGACTACGACCCCGAGGGGCTCCGGAGGGAGATCCGTGACCTGGTCCGGGACCGCCTCGCCGAGTACGAGTATCCGAAACACATCGAGTTCGTCGAGCGGCTACCGACGACGACGACCGGCAAGATCCGCCGCCGGTCCCTGCGCGAGGGCGACGGAACCGACGAGTAACCCTCGAGCGCGGTCGAACCCATCCGGCGCGGTGACAGTCACGGCCGGTTTTATTGTTGCCGAATGCCAACCACTGCGCATGTACCGCGTGTTGATGCCCGTCGATGCCAACGAGGACCGCGCAGTCGAACAGGCCGAGTACGTCGCGTCGCTGCCCGACGCGGCGGAGTCGGTCGAAGCGTACATTCTCTTCGTCTTCACCGAAAACAGCGAGAAGCTCCCGAAGGAATTCGAGAAGTTCAAGTCCGCCTCCCGGATCGGCTCGGTCCGGCGCGCGAAGGAGCGCCTCGAGGAGGCCGGCGTCGACGTGACCCTGATCGAGGACAGTGGCGACACGGAAGACGACATCCTCGAGGAGGCCGAGGGCTACGACGTCGATTCGATCGTTCTCGGCGGCCGGAAGCGCTCGCCCGTCGGCAAGGCGATCTTCGGCAGCACCACGCAGGGCGTGATCCTCAGGTCCGATCGGCCGGTCGTCGTCACCGGCGGCGGCGGGGAGTGACGTGACAGACCGTTCCCGCTCGTAGCGTCGGCTGTTTCTGCCGGCAGCCATCTTATCCGGATCGGCGTCGACTACCCAGTATGGAGATACGGGAGCCGGAACCGGACGAGAGCGAGCGGATCCGGGACGTGGTGGAGAGTTCGATGACGACCTCGTTCAGGCTCAGCCCGGGGCAGATCGACGGGATCACCGACGAGGAGTTCGCCGACGACGCCGTCAGCGAGCGACTCGAGGACGACGAGACCGTCCTCTACGTCGTCGAGACCGGCGCGGAGATCGAGGACCGAACCATCGCCGGCGTCGTCGAGGGCCGACTCGCGGACGAGTGGGGCGAGATCGACTGGCTGTTCGTCGATCCGGAACACCGCGGCAAGGGGATCGGGACGGAACTCTACGAGTCGATGACCGAGCGTCTCCGCGACCGCGGGGCCGACCACGTCCGCGTGACCGTCCTCGAGGAGAACACCGAGGGCCACGGGTTCGTCGAACGGTTCGGCCTCGAACACGACGGCGATCGGGAGGTCGAGGTCGCCGGCGAGTCGCTCGTCAAGTACGTCTATACCGAGCCGGACATCGACGTTTCCCTCCCGACGGAATCGCGTGCGGACGACGCAACGGTCACCGCCGACACCGCCGACGAGGACCTCCCCGGGACGGAGACGACCGACGGCGATCTGACCGCGACCGACGACGGGACGACGGTCTACATCGACCGCGACGAGGCCGAGTCCGGCACCGCGGCGCCGTTTTTCCACACCTACGAGGACGAGGACCGAAAACAGCAGTACGGCTATTACTGTGCGAACTGCGGCTCGCTCGAGGTCTCGATGGACAACATGGAGCGGCTCGCCTGTCCCGACTGCGGGAACGACCACGCCGAGCGGTCCAAGGAGTCGTACGACGACTCGCGGCTCTAACCGTTCTTCGCGAAGATGCTGTCGGCCGTCGCCGCGCCGACGACGCTGAATACCGAGCCGACGCTGATGGCCTTGAACGTCGTCTGTGCGACTTCGCGGGTCGTCTTGGCATCCTCGATGAAGGTGTCGGGGGCGTCCAGTAAGAGCGCGAGTACGGTCACCGCGCCGAAGGAGACGATCATCAGCGAGATAAACCGCAACGGAATCCCGGCGACCTCCTGTTCGTCGTCCAGGTCGCGGGTCGTGTCGGCGGTGTACAGCGCGCCGTAGCCGATCGCGAACACCACGATCAGGGTCCCGATCGCCTGAACGTTGTTCATGCTCGCCGCGAGGACCCAAACCTCCTCGGTGACCACGAACGGGCCGGCGAGCAGGAACCCCCCGACGATCTGCTGGGCCGAGTCCGCGAGCCGGAAGTCCCGCGGCCGGCGCGGCCGTCGAAGTTTCATAGCGATCGATTATAGCGGAGCGGTAAAACGCCCCTGTTTGTCGAGTGACAGCACCCGGCAGCGGAACCGTTCAGACGAACAGCAACAGCGCAGCGTACCCCGCCGCTCCGATAGCGAACGCCGGGAACCGACTCTCGCGGTCGGACGGCAGCTCCTCTTTGATCACATTGAGGACGATCCCGCCGGCCAGAAAGGGCACGAACACCGAGACGAGGAGATCGGTGTCCTCGAGGGCGTATCCGACAACGACGCCGACGAGAACCGCGGCCGACAGCACCCACCGGCCACGGTGCCGATAGGTCGGACCGTGGTGGTCCCGAAGGCCGTCGTCGGTGACGAGGAAATGCAGCGCCATCGCGACGAAGAAGGGGAACAGCCCGCCGAGTTCGGGGTCCAGAAGCAGGGCCCCGACGATCGCGTTGTAGACGGCGAAAGAGCCCACGTGAATCCAGAACACCGCGGTCCCAGACGGGTCGCCGTCCGAACCGGGATCGAGGTTCGACCGCCGGGCGAACTGCTCGAGGCCGTAGAAGGCGACGAAGCCGATCAGGGCGATCAGGTAGCCAGCCGATTCGCCGGTCGCCGCCCCGCGGGCCCCGAGTGTCGTCGCGGCCGCGCCGATCTCGGGCAGGAGGTGGACGAACACGTACGCGACCGAGACGCCGCCGGCGAGGGAGAGCCACCGGCTCCGCGGGATCCGCCCGCCGACGCCCAGTCGGCCGGCGAACAGATGCACCAGCGCGAGGGCGACCGCGAGCGCGGGAGCGAGTGCCGCATCGGCGGGAAGCGGGCCGATCGAGGACACGCCACGAGGGTGTCACCACCTCCGGCCCCGTATGTCTATGGCCGGCCGGTTCAGTCGTCGGCGCCATGGGGCCGTTCATCGCCGGTCGACATCGCGTCGCCGACGGTCCCCGCGGTTCGGCGAACGAGGCTGCCGAGCGCCCGCCGACGGCGGACGAACAGCGCCGTCCCGAGAACGAGGTAAAGCCCGCTGTAGAGCAACAGGAGGTCGGTACTCGAGACCGGTAGCGTCACCAACTCACGGATGAGGGCGAACTCGAGCAGTACCTGCGAGAGAAACAGCGTCAACAGCGTGACCGCTTCTTTCACGGAGATCTCGAAGCGGATCAGCAGGGAGATCGCGAAGAACGATTGGGCGGCGGTCAGCCAGATCTCCGCGGACTGTTTGAAGTCGAACGCGAGGACGCCATAGCTGCCAAGCGCCAGCGAGTGAACGACCACGAGGGTCCCCGATCAGCAGCGTCCACTGGTTGAGCTTCGAGGAGATCAGGGCGTTGAAACCCGCCGTCGAGCGGGCCTTGTTGACGAGGTAGACGACGACGATCAGTTCCGGCGCTTCGGAGGCCAGCGGCGCGATCCACTGAATCATGAAAAAGGAGGGGATCCCGACGCTTTCGCCGAGCGACTCGAGGCCGTGGGCGAAGGGTTCGACGGCGGTGAAGATCATCACGCCGGAGTAAGCAAACAGCAGGAGGACGGTCGCGATCCGGGCTGGCTTCGGGAACGACTGGAGGTACGCCGGAACGCCGACGTGGTCCATGTCGGGTTCGACCTCGCCCCGAAGGATGACCGCGATGTAACAGACGTAGAGCCCGACCAGAAACAGCATGTCGAAAATATCGATCCCGCCGTTGAGCGGGACGAGGAAGGCCCACAGGGTGGCGAGCAACAGGAAGACGATCTCGAGGCCGATCTCCCGGTCGAGGACGACGACGTCCGAGAGGACCCCGTCGCGTCGCTCGACGGCGGGGTCGGTCGACGCGCCGCTCCGGTAGATCGTAAAGAGGGCGATGCCGGCCCAGCCGAGGCCGATGAGGATGCGGTTCGCGCCGGTCATATTGGCGACGGCCAAGTTGCCGGCTTCCATCCCGCGTTCGGTCCCGGCGAACACGCCAGCGTTCCAGGCATAGAGCGCGTCGACGGCGTACTCGGGTGCGACGGCCAACACGGCGAGGACGGCGATCGCGAACGCCTGTGGAACGTCTTTCTCGGCGGTTTCGGCGGCCCACGCGAGCAGGAACGCAGCACCGAGGACGGCAAGCCCTGTGAGAATCACCGTCGCGAGCGTCGAGAGCGTTCGGAGCGCAGCCGGTGCTTCGTACCCGGCCCCGACCATCGTCGCAACCCAGGAGAGGAGGTCGGTTGCCCCCACAACGGCGACCCAGGGGAGCGTGAGTGCGACCGCGACCGAAATCGCGCCGAGCGCTCGTCGGTTCATGGAAGTCGTCTAGGAACGCGTACCGATCCACCGGTGATACGTGGGACGGTGTGATGCCGGTGGTGCCTGCTATTGCTGTGGCGTCCGCTCCTCGTAGGGCTGGACGACGACGAACCCCTCGGATCCCGTAAACTCGAGCTGGTAGGTCTCGCCGGAGGACTGCCCGATCATGTTCGAGAACGCCTTGTCGACGTGGCTGCCGGGCGTCGTCCCGCTCCAGGCGACGGTCGCGCTGGGGTCGGTCCTGACCGGCGGTCGCAAGACCAGGGGCTCCCCGTGGGTGGTGATCGCGACGGTCCCCGGCCCCTCGAGGAAGACGTTGGTCAACCCACCGGCCGAGAAGCCGGCGATGCTCTCGACGGTCCTGATCTCGTAGTCGACGCTCGGCTCGAACGCGAGGACGTCGTTACCGTTGACCGAGATCGACTGGCCGGCATCGAGTTCCAGCAGTTGGATCTTCTTTTCCTGATCGGCGAGATAGAGGTGACCGGTGCCGGTCGCCTCCATGACCGGCGTCCCCTCCCCGGTCGCCTTCTCCTTGAGGAAGCCGGTAATGCCGCCCTCGGCCGAGGAGATCCCCTCGAAGGAGAGGTCCCCGTCGTAGGCGATCATCGATCCTGCCTTGGCGATCACGGAGCCGTCGACGGCGACGTCGAGCAGCTTGTCGCTCTCGAGTTGGAAGGCCTCGCCGCCGGCTTTCGGTTCGTTCTCGGTGACGAAGTCGTCGACATCCATAGTCACTCGAGGGTTCGGAGGGGACGGTAAAATAGTTACTCATCTATCAATTCCGCGCCGCGGGACCGACCGTCGACGGCACTCGAGCGATCGGATCAGCCGTCGGTCCGAACGAGATCCGCCGCCTTCTCCGCGATCATCGTCGTCGGCGCGTCCGTGTTGCCGCTCGTGATCGTCGGCATCACCGAGGCGTCGACGACGCGCAGTCCCTCGACGCCGCGGACCCGGAGCCGGTCGTCGACGACCGCCAGTTCGTCGTCGCCCATCCTGCAGGTGCCGACGGGGTGATACAGCGTCTCGGCGGTCTCGCGGATGTACTCGATCAGTGCCTCGTCGCTTTGAACGTCCGATCCCGGCAACACCTCTTCGCCGCGGTACGCGTCGAACGGCTCGGCCCGCAGGATCTCCCGGACCAGCTTGATCCCCTCGAGCAACACCTCGAGGTCGTCGCCCTCGGTCAGGTACTGTGGATCGATGGCCGGCTCGTCGAAGGGGTCGGCCGAGCGGAGCGTGATCCGGCCGCGGCTGTCGGGACGCAGGCGAAGGGCACCGAGCGAGAAGCCGTGACCGTCGGGGTTGTCGAAGCCGTGTTCGACGAAGTACGACGGCCCGAAGTGAAACTGGATCTCGGGGCGGTCGGCGTCGTCGGTAACGGTCGCGAAGCCGCCGGCCTCCGCGACGTTCGAGGTCAACGGCCCCCGTTTCAGGAGGAAGAACTTCGCGAGGTTCAGCAAGGAGTCCGCGTCGGCGAGGCTGAGCGGCTTTTCGCACTCGTAGTTGACCCCGACCTGCAGATGGTCCTGCAGGTTCCGGCCGACGCCCGGGCGGTCCGCGACGACGTCGATGTCGTGGCGCTCGAGGTGGTCGGCCGGGCCGACGCCCGAGAGCATGAGCAACTGCGGCGAGTTGATCGCACCGGCCGCACAGATTACCTCCTCGCTCGCGTCGACCGTCGCGGGGCTGCCGTCGCCGTCGTCGCGGGCGTACTCGACGCCGACGGCCGTTTGGCCGTCGAACCGGATCCGCGTGACCCGTGCCCCCGTCACCGCGGTCAGGTTCGGCCGATCGAGGACGGGCTTCAGATAGGCGTCGGCGGCGCTGTGGCGGCGACCGTCCTCCTGGGTCACCTGATAGAAGCCGACTCCCTCCTGGTCGCCGGCGTTGAAGTCCTCGTTGTGGGACAGGCCGACCGCCTGCCCCGCTTTCACGAAGGCCTCGCTGAGTTCGTTCGGCGACCGAATATCGTCGACGTGTCGCGGGCCGCCGACTCCGTGGGAGGCCGACGGACCGCGGGCGTTGTCCTCGGCCCGCTTGAAGTACGGCAACACGTCCTCGTAGCCCCACCCCTCGTTGCCCAGTTCCGCCCAGCGGTCGTAGTCTTCGGACTGACCCCGCACGTAGATCATCGCGTTGATCGAACTCGAGCCGCCGAGCGTCTTCCCGCGGGGCCAGTAGAGTTCCCGATCGTCGAGTTCCGACTGGGGCTCGGTGTGGTAGTTCCAGTCGACATCGGACTGAAAGAGGTCCGAAAACGCCACCGGGATCGAGATTTCGCGTTGCTCGTCGGGCTCGCCCGCCTCGAGCAGCAGTACCTCGTCGCCGTCGGCCGATAGCCGATTCGCGAGTACACAGCCCGCGGGCCCCGCGCCGACGATCACGTAGTCGTAGCCGTCCCCGCTTCCCGTCATGCTACCACACACCATACAACGGAGACCTAATAGTAGTATCCCCGACGGCGGACCACGACGTGGGACGGCGGGCTCGGTCTCTCGAGCCGTTCCTGGCGGCCCTCGAGGACGGCCCCGACGCACTCGAGTGACGACCCGAGTCGAACAGCGGGGTCGAGCTTTTTCAGTCTGCTCTCCGAAGCGGTTCCGTATGACCGAGTTCCGCGGCGCGTGGGACGAAGACGACGTCGAAGCGTTCCTTCAGGAGGCGACCATCCCGATCCGGCTCGCGACCCACAGGCCCGACGGGTCGCTGTGGCCGGTCGCGCTGTGGTATCGCTACCGCGACGGTGCCCTCGAGTGTGCGACGGGTGCAAACGCCGCCGTCGTTCGGTTCCTCCGCCGCGAGCCGGCGGTTGGCTTCGACATCTCGACGAACGACGTGCCCTACCGCGGGATCAGGGGGACCGGCACCGCCGAGATCGCGCCCGACGAGGACAAAGCCGTCCTCCGGGCACTGATCGAACGCTACCTCGGCGACACGGACTCACCGCTGGCGACGCGGCTGCTCGACGACGACCGCGAGGAGGTCCGCGTTCGGATCGAGCCCCGGGAGATCTACAGCTGGGACTACAGCAAGCGGATGGGACGGGAAGCGGGCGAAGAGACGGCGTAGCGCGGGCTCGAGGCTGCAATCACGACTCGCGCCCGTTCGCGGAAACGGCGGTGACGATGCGAGCCGCGGTCGGCCGACCGCCGCCGAGGAGATCACGAACCAGTCAGTACGGCTGTCAGTTCGGTCGGCGATGACACAGCTATATTTCGATTGGTACCGTATCCCAAGCGGGCCGATGAGTTCCGACACAGCCACGCGAAAACAGCGAACGACCTGCGAGGAGTGTGGCCTGCCGTACTACGGCAGCGAGACGGATACCTGCCCGTATTGTGACCGTGCGGCCGGCGGAGTACGAGCCGACTCGTCATCGGTGGCGACCGCTCGAGACGACGACTCGTCGGTTTTCGAACGGCTATCGAACAGGATCCGAGCGGTACTCGGCTAGCGGGCCAGACGGACTGTCGGAAGTCGTTTCCAGCGCGACCGCGACGTGTGCAGTTGCACCGGGAACCCGTTCCGACGGACCGTCTCAGTCGTCCGCGCCGGGCGCGGCGACTTTCTTGCCGGCCGAATCGTCGCCACGGGGGAAGTTGTCGATCGTCTCCTCGCGGAACGCTTCCTCGTCGAACTCGTAGTCGCCCTCGAGGAAGTCAAGCAGCGTGTGCGTGTCCCGCATGGCGTTCTTGAGACAGGTCGAGGCGCCCGGCGAGGGCGTGATGTTGAAGATGACGTCGTCGCCGACGATCTTGGCCTCGCCCATGTCCAGGGACTTGTTCTTCGTGTCGACGATCTGAGGTCGGACGCCGCCATAGCCTTTCGCGCGTTCGATGTCCTCGAGTTCGACGCTCGGAACGACCTTCTGGACGTGGGGCAGGAACTGCTTCCGGCCGACGTTCGGGAGGTCGTAGACGAGGTTCTGGAGGACGTAGGGCAGCAGGACCCGATCCGAGAGGATGTTCGCGTAGCTGAGGAAGGCGGCCGCGTTCAGCCCGAAGACGTCGAGGAAGTCCTTGACCGTCGAGATGCGACCGCGCTCGAGGGCGGGGACGAGCTTGGCGGTCGGGCCGAACCGGGTGATCGAGTCGTCGTGGACGTCGGCGTCGCCGTGGACGGCCGCGAAGGGCAGTTTCTTCATCTGGAGCGTGTAGACCTTCCCGTTCAGGAGATCGTCGGCGAGGAAGAAACTCCCCGCGATGGGCAACAAGACCTTGTCCTGGCCGTAGCCCAGTTCCTTGGCCATCTGGAGGCTGTGGGAACCGGCGGCGACGACCGTCGCGTCACAGTCGAACCGGCCCGCGTCGGTCTCGATCGTGTAGCCGTCCAGCGTCGGCGTGATGTCCGTGACCTCGGTCCCGGTGAAGACGTCGACGTTGGCCTCCTCCTCGGCCTCCTCGACGAAGGACTTGGTCGTCTGACCGTAGTCGACGACGTAGCCGTCCGGCGTCTGCAGAGCGAGCATCTCCGTCGAGGGGTCGCGGCCCTCGACGACCTTGGGTTCGATCTCGCCGATCTCCTCGCGGTCGATCGGGCGGAGCTTCGGGAAGAGGTCGCCGAAGCCCTCGTCGTGGTATCGCTCCTCGAGTTCGGCGACTTCGTCCTCGCCGACGCCGAGTACCATCTTGCTGCGCTTGTCGTGCATCTCCCGGTCGGGGTCGTAGTTCTCGAGGTAGCCGGCGAGCAGCTCCGCGCCCTCCTTGACCTCCTCGGCTTTCTCGAGCGTGTAGTTGGTCTCGATGTCCCCGAAGTGCAGCGTCTGGGAGTTGTTCGTGTGATGCGAGTTGATCGCCGCGACCTCCGACTCCTTCTCGATCAGGGCGATCGAGTCGATGTCAGTGAACTTCGCGGTCGTGTAGAGCAGCGATGCGCCACTGATACCCCCACCGACGATGACGAGATCGTATTTACCAGACATTATTGAATCGTGTGAGTCCGTATTGCATCCCCTCGACTCCAGACGTATAACTCATATTTTTTCGATCCGTATCTCGACAGTCGTCGATATGCGTATCGACGTGGCCGGCGTTCGGTTCTATCGGCCGACCGTGCTGACACAGTATGTCGCGATAGGCCCGCCGTATCGAGTGTTTTTACCAGGTATGCATCCGCCGATACCAGGCCACTCCGCCGGCACAGCCCGTTCGTTTCGTCCCGATTCGCCCGTGAGTCCCCGACTATTCTATCGACAGTCGACGTATCGGTTCGGTCGTCGATGCCCGAGCGGTGATCCTCTCACGACGGTCACGACGGGCAGCCGTCGGGACGGGTTGGCGAACCGGGCGGAAACGACGCCGGAGTTTTATCCCGACCTGACGGGCTACTCGCTCGAGTCGACCTCCTGATAGATGATGTGACCGCAGGCCTTGCAGTGGGAGGCGTCCCGGTCGTGTGAGGACAGCCCACAGTTCGGGCACGTGACGTCGACTTTCTCCCTGTGGCTCCACTCGCGGACGATCTTGCTCGCCTGCCACGGGAGGACGATGATACCGGCCAGGATCGATGCAACCGTTATCCACCGCCCAGCGGTCGTGGTCGGGACGATGTCGCCGAATCCGACCGTCGACAGCGCCACCACGACGTAGTAGAACGCGTCGCCGAACGTGGCGACGTCGGGGTTGGCCGCCTGTTCCGCGCTGTAGAACAGCCCGGCGGAAACGAACAGCAGCACCAGTACCGTCAACAGCAACTTCAGCGCACGCAGGGCGTTGTCCGAGACCGTCCCGAAGAAGAACTCCGCGTCCTGCGTAAACCGATAGAACCGGAGGACCCGAACCACTCGAACCACCCGAAGGAACCCGATGCCGGCGACCGTCCCGACCCCCGGCAGGAGGACGACCAGCAGCGTCGGGAGGATCGCGAGCAGGTCGACCACGGTGTAGGGGTTCGTCGCCTCCGCGAGGCGGTCTTTGGCACCGTACAGCCGCAGGACGTACTCGACTACGAAGACGCCCGCGATCGCGACCTCGAGCCCCCAAAGTCGTGTCCGTAGCTCCGCGGGGAGCGGATACGTCTCGGCGACGAAGACGGCGACGAAGGCGAGGTTCAACGCGAGCAGCGCAATGTCGATCGCTTTCCCCAGCAGTGTCCGGTGATCCAGCAGGTAGAACCGGACGGTCTCGCGGCGGTCGCGGCTCCCGGGCGCGGCGTCAGTAGGCATCCGACAGTCACATTCCACGAGCGAGACACGTAGGCCCTCGGATCCGCGAGGACCATCAGTTTCGATCGGTGGACCGATCCGCGATCGAGGGCGTGTCGCCTCGAAGCGGGCCGGTCGCGCTCGTTTCGGCCCGGAACGGGACTGCTCGGCCTGCGTTTGCGGGGCCCACTGACAAACGACCGGTCGGTGAACGTCGCGACGGAACTAATGAGGCGATCCCTTCTTACACGGAACGAGAGGGCGTGTCCGGGCAGATCGGTGGACCGACGGCCGGCGACGGGACGACGCCGCCAGCGCCGACGAACCGACCAGCGGAGCCGTCCGGAGGTGAGCGACTCGTGGCGGCCGATCGCCAGGACGTAACGATCGCGGAGCCGCGGCTCCCGGAATCGGGCCCGTCGCGGCGGTCACTGGGCCGGGGCGGCCGACTCGCCGCAGCGACCGCCGGCGGCACCCTGCTGGTGCTTGGACTCAGGCGACGATCGGTCGGCGGCGTCACGGCGGCAGTCGCCGGCGGCTGGCTCCTCTATCGGGGACTCGTCGGTGGCCGAGCCGACAGCGATGCGGAGGGGACGCGTTCTGCCGGCGAGGCCGATCGAGAGGACGCGACGGCCGCGGTGGAAACGACCCGCTCCGTCACGATCGGCGCGCCGCCGGCGGACGTCTCCGAGCGCTGGCGCGACCCCGAGACGATGTCGCGTCTCTACGGCGGCCTGCTCGAGGTCGAAGCCCGGAGCGAGGACCGGTGGCACTGGATCGCGAGCGGTCCGCTCGGCGCGAGCGTCTCGTGGGACACGCGGGTCATCGAGGACCGCCCCGGCGAGTACCTGCGCTGGGAGTCGCTCGGGAACGCGCCCGTCGACAGCGAGGGGGCGGTCCGCTTCCGCGAGGCACCGGCCGGCCGCGGGACGGAAGTGACCTTCCGCTTTCGGTTCGAGCCCCCGGGTGGCGCCGTCGGCACCGCGGTGACCGACCGCCTCGGGATCGTCCCGGAGTCGCTCGCGGCGGTCGTCCTCGACCGGTTCAAGAGCCTCGTCGAGACGGGCGAGATACCCACGCTCGAGTCGAACCCCTCCGCCCGCGGCGCGGGTGATGCCCTATGAGGGCGCTGTGCTGGCACGGCGAAGAGGACGTCCGGGTCGAGGAAGTCCCCGATCCGGAGATCGCCAACCCCCACGACGCGATCGTCGAGATCACCGCCACGGCGATCTGTGGCTCCGATCTGCACCTGTACGACGGCTACGTCCCCTCGATGCGGGAGGGCGACATCGTCGGCCACGAGCCGATGGGGGAAGTCGTCGCGGTCGGCGAGGACGTCGACACGCTTGAGGAAGGCGACCGCGTCGTGGTTCCCTTCACGATCAGCTGCGGCTCCTGTTGGTTCTGCGAGCAGGACATGTACTCGCTGTGTGATAACTCGAACCCGAACGCCGAGATGGCCCGAAAGGTGATGGGGCAGTCGCCGGCCGGGCTGTTCGGCTACTCGCACATGTTGGGCGGTTACGCCGGCGCGCAGGCGGAGTACCTACGGGTGCCCTTCGCCGACGTCGGCCCGATCACGGTCGACGCGGATCTCCCCGACGAGCAGGTGCTGCTGCTCTCGGACGTGTTCCCGACGGGATACATGGCCGCCGAGAACGCCGAGATCGACGAAGACGACACCGTCGCGGTCTGGGGCTGTGGCCCGGTCGGCCAGTTCGCCATCCAGAGCGCGTGGCTGTTCGACGCCGGCCGCGTCATCGCGATCGACCGCGTCCCCGAACGGCTCGCCATGGCCCGCGAACACGGGGACGCCGAGACGATCCACTTCGAGGAGGCGGACGTCTACGACCGGCTGCTGGCCATGACCGGCGGCCGCGGCCCGGACCGCTGTATCGACGCGGTCGGCACCGAGGCCCACGGGACCGGTCTCATGGGCCTCACGGACAAGGCCAAACAGCAGGTGAACCTCGAGGCCGATCGGCCCCACGTCCTCCGACAGGCGATCAAGTGCTGCCGGAAGGGCGGGACGCTCTCGGTCCCCGGCGTCTACGTCGGCCACGCGGACAACGTTCCCGTCGGCCCGCTGGTGAACAAGGCCCTGACCGTCAATACGGGGCAAACGCACGTCCAGCGGTATCTCGAGCCGCTGCTCGCGAAGATCGAGGACGGCGAAATCGATCCCTCGTTCGTCGTCACGCATCGGGAACCGCTCGAGAAGGGACCCGAAATGTACGAGACCTTCCGCGACAAGGAGGACGGCTGTATCAAGGTCGTGCTGGATCCCTGACTGGAGACGGAGTCGGCGACCGCTCGGGAAGTGCGACGAGACGGTGGGGCTGTTTCTCACCGATCGCGTCGCGCTCGGGCTCCCCCGCCGGATCGGCTCGTTCCTCGACGACGTCCGCCGGAAGGACTACGGCCTGTTCAGCAACTGCACGGATGAGGAATACCGTCAGCGGCATCGCCGACTGCCGCCGGCCGGTGATACTCCAGCGGCCAAGACGTATCAGCACGGACCGAACGCAACTTATGATCCTGCTTACGGTATGACAGTCCTATGTCCGGGCCGACGAGACACGACAGCGGAGAGACTCGAGGGGACTCGTAGATGTGTACGCGACTGGTGTATCTCGGCCCCGAAGACATCGTCCTCACCGGCCGGTCGATGGACTGGCACGGCGAAATCGGGACCAACATCTGGGTCTTCCCGCGCGGCATGGAGCGAACGGGTGAAGTCGGTCCGTCATCGATGGAGTGGACCGCCGAGTACGGCAGTGTCGTCGCCTCCGCGTACGATATCGCGACGACCGATGGGATGAACGAAGCCGGGCTGGTCGCGAACGTCCTGTGGCTCACCGAGTCCGACTACCCCGAGTGGGACGACGAGACACCCGGACTGTCGATCTCGCTGTGGGCGCAGTACGTCCTCGATAACTTCGCGACGGTCGCGGAGGCGGTCGAGAACCACCGGAACGAGGAGTTCACCGTCGTATCCGACGAGATCCCGGACGAGGGCCGGTTCGCGACCCTGCATCTGTCCATCTCGGACGCGACGGGTGACAGCGCCGTCCTCGAGTACGTCGACGGCGAATTAGTGATCCATCACGACCGAGAGTATCAGGTGATGACGAACTCCCCACCGTTCGACCAGCAACTCGCACTCGACGCGTACTGGTCGGCGATCGGTGGCACGGTCATGTTACCGGGAACGAATCGCCCGGCCGACCGGTTCGCTCGTGCGAGTTTCTACGTGGACGCGATCCCACAGACAGAGGACCGTCGAACTGCGACAGCGAGCGTCTTCGGCGCGATCCGCAACGTCTCCGTCCCCTACGGAATCAGTACGCCGAACGAACCGCATATCTCCTCGACACGCTGGCGCACGGTGGCCGATCATCGGGACCGACGCTACTACTTCGAGTCGGCGCTCTCACCGAACGTCTTCTGGCTGGACCTCGACGAGGTCGAGTTCGAGACCGATGCCGGCGTTCGATCGCTGTCGCTCGGTGAGAACCAGACGAACGTCTTCGCCGGCGACGTCGCCGACGACCTCGTCGAGACCGACCCGTTCGATTTTCTCGGCGTCCCCGCATCCTCGAGCTAATCCCGATTTCCAGCGCGTTGGGGGCGGGGCCGTCGACAGTCAGTCGCGGAGACGATCGACTTCGCCAGTGGGAGACTCACTCGAGGGGACAACAGTACCACGACGGTCTCGAAGAAGTCACTCGTACTCGACTGACCCAACGTTTTGGGTCGTCACGTCCTACGTACCAGTAGATGGACGCCGAGCGCTGGTGGCCACCCTTCGTCGAGGTCGTGGCGCTGGTGTGGATCGCCCTGTTCGTCGTCGACGTCGCGATCAGCGTCGACGTACTCGTCGTCTCCGACCCGGTCGCGGCGACGGTTCGCGGCGTCCTCCGATGGCTCCTCGTCGTCTTCCTTCTCGATCTCGCGCTCCTCTACCGGTGGTCTGACGAAGGCCCGAGGGGGTTCGTCCGTTCGAACTGGTTCCTGATCCTCACCGTCGTCCCCTGGTTCCGCCCGTTTCGGTTGCTTCGCATCGGGCGGTCGGTCCGCGCGCTCCGACTCCTCTCCGGGTCACGCCGGGTCGGCTCGTTGCTCAACAAGGTCCGCGGGAAGTGCCGCGACCTGTGGCGCCGACTGCGCGACTGAGGGACTCGTCGCGGTCGGCAGCCACTCGTCGATCGGCCACCACGCGCTCCGCTCGTCGTCGCTGCCGACCGCCGCCGCGCGCTGATACTCGACGAACCGAACGTCGACGCTGACGGCCCGGCTCGTCCGAGCATCGATTTCGGTCTGCAAGTCGTCCGCCAGCCCCTCGTGTACGAGGGCGCTCGAGCGTCCGACGGTCACCGTCACCGAGACCTCGTCGCTGAACACGCTCCCGTCGTTGTACTCGGTCTCGACGCCGGCGAGTTCCAGCGAGCCGTACTCCGGTTCCTCGAGGACGTCCTGCACTTCGCCGTTGACCCGCTGTTCGAAGACGAGGTGCTGGTAGGTCCCGACGGCGGTCAGCGCGACGACGACGAGGAAGACGAGGACGATGACGGCGTACGCGCCCGTACGCAGCGAGACGGTCGCGTTCTCGCGGACGTCGCTGATCACCGACGAGCGGTAGCCGAGCGCGATGAGCGTCAGATACGCGGTGAGGTTGATGAACACGATGTTCATCAGGAGCAAGACGAGTCCGCCAGCGACGATGATCGGCTCGCCCCAGGCCGTCCCGATGCCGGCCGCGGCGGCGGCGGGGACGATGGCCGCCGCGACGGCGACGCCGGCCAGCGAGACGGGGAGGTCGGTCGCGAGCGCGAGCGCGCCGGCGAACCCGGCCGCGATGGCGATGACCAGCGTCAGGAGGTTCGGCGTGGCGAAGGCGCCCACCTGCCCGACGCGACCGACGTCCAGCGTCGGCTGGAGGAACCCCGATCGTTGCAGAAACACGCTCATCGCGACCGCACCCAGGTAGGCGACGACGAGCCCCGTCACCTGCGACGTTGCGCTGTCGACGACCATCTCGCGGTCGCTGATGACCGCGCCGGCACTCGCGGAGAGCGTCGACCCCGCGAAGGGCGCGATCACCATCGCACCGACGATGACGATGGCGGAATCCAGCAGGAGGCCGCCGACCGCCACGATCGCGCTCGCGATCGCGAACGCGAGGTAGGTGGCGGTGTCGGGGGTCAGGTCCGCCGCGCGTTCCCGGATCTCGGCGTGGGACGCACCGCGCTCCCCTTTCGGCCCCTCGACGTAGCGGTCCGTCAACTCGTCGGCGTTCGGAACGGTGGCTCGATCGACCTCCGTGACGACGGTGTAGGTGTCCTCGTCGAGTCCGGCGTCGTACAGTCGCTCGAGGACCGCGTCCACGGCCCCCGCCGGAACCGGGACGTTCGCCAGACTCCCGTCCCGGTGATCGGCCGCGTCGCTGAAGACGAATTCCACTCCATCTCGGCGAGCGTCTCCCGCACCGCGGCGCGGTCCTCGCTGGGAACGAAGACCTGCACGAGTCGCATACCGCTCGGTGGACGGACGCGCCATTTACTAACGGCCGACTACTGGCCGTACCAGGAGCGTATGGGGCCGGTACATGTTCCGGCAGTGACAGCGCCGACCGCGTGACGAGCCGGGCGAGTGTCGGTTCGGTTTTGCAGACTGTCCGCTCCGGACGAAGAGGGTTTACACCCCCTGACGCGGTAGCTAGTCGCGATGGCCGGACTCCTCCAACGCACCGCGGCGGGAATCGACAGCCTCTCGAGATCGGTCTGGGACGACTCGAGTACGCTCGAGAAGGCGATCGTCGCCGTCGTCCTCATCGCGACGGGGTTGGTGATCCCGGTCCTGCCGATCGTCCTCTTGGCTCGATACATCGCCAACTGAGTGTGGACGCCGTTGGGATGGACTGTCCGCAGAGACGTGGTCTCGACAGCCGAACAGAAACGGCGGACGAGCGTCACTGACCCAGAACCGCCTAGAAATCGACGTTGTGCTGCTCGAGACGGGACCTCTCGGTTCTGGCGGCGAGTGATAGATAGTAGCAGCCCCCAGTCGAGGTGACCAGTCTCCGGACACCGCCCCCACATTTTTATTGAGGCACGTTACCAAGCATCACACATGAACCGGAGGCGCTTTCTCACGACATCCGTGACCGCCACAACGGTTGCCGTTGCTGGATGTAGTAATCCGGACGACGATGACGATGGTGGCGGTGGTGGCGGATACGATCTCGATGAACCGAAGTAGTTTCTCTCTCGGGATCACTCCTGAGCCTCGAGGTGACAAGCATCCGCGACGCGCCCCTAGTTGCTCCCCCCTAGCTGTGACTTCTCGAAGTGTCTCAGATACCGTGAAAGTGGAGGAATCGTACGGTAAATCGATGGCCTCGGCACTCATAGGGCTCGTCACCACCGGGTGCCGAGTCCGGTTCGGAGCGAGTGGATCGTCATCGGCCACGCGAGGCTACGCGCGTCGCTTCAAAGACGGTTTGGATTAGGGTTCGCTCGAGCGGTTACGCCGCTTCGTCGCCGCCGGCGTTGGCAAAGGCCGAGTTCCACTCGTCGATCAGGTTCTCGAGTCGGCCCCCGTCGCGGTGGGAGAACGTCCGCGGGGCGCGGTCGGTCGCGGTCCGGGGGTCCTCGAGCGTACTCGAGGGTGTGGGTCGGGTGCGGTTGGGCGTCGGTTCGGCGTCGGGTTGGGTGAGGTGTTGGGTACTCATGTCGGTCGGGTGTTGGATGTCGTCGAAAATCGGTACTCGTCGGCAGCGACTGATTCAGGCGCGTACGTGTACGACCGACATTGCTTACCCCACCATACCAACCCCATGATTATAAAAGTTCGTGATAGACCTGCTCTCCGGGAGCCGAAGAGTGAAATCAACCCTCGCGGGGCGTGTTCCCAGGGCACTCACTGGGCGGTCGGACTCCGATAGCTTGAGAAGCCGCCCCAGAGAGGGCTCGAGTAGCACGATGACGGGCGCTGGAGACGACGCGGTCGATGTCAGTTTCGTGGTACCGGCGCGAAACGAGGGCGACTACCTTCGGGGAGCCCTCGCGAGTCTGGCCGCGCTGGACACCGCCTACGAGTACGAGGTGTTGGTCGTCGACGGCGACTCGAGCGACGACACCCGCGAGATCGCCCGCGAGTACGACGCGGCGGTGCTACAGGAGGGCGGCGACAGCATCGCCGCGGCCCGGAACCTCGGGGCCGAGCGCGCCGCCGGCGAGTGGCTGGCCTTCATCGACGCCGACACGCGGGTCCGGGCGACGTATCTGACCGAGCTATTGGGATTCGCCGAACGCGAGGGATTGGCGGCGGCCAGTTCCTACTGCCGGATCACCGGGCCGCGGCGGGCGAAGCTCATGGAAGCGACGATCAACCACGGCTTCTCGCGGCTCGAGCGACCGATCCTGCCCGGGTTCAGCTGTCTGGTCCACCGGCGGGCGTTCGAGGACGTCGGCGGTTTTCCCGACGTCCCAAACGAGGACACGGCGTTCAGCCGGCTGCTGGCCGCCCGCTATCCGATCGGCTACCGGCGGACCGTGCTGGTCGAGAACTCCGGCCGCCGGATCGCCGACCTGGGGCTGACCGGGACGCTGGGCCACTACCTGCGACTCGACCTCGAGCGGCTTCGAGCGGCCCAGTGAACGCGAACGGCGACGACGCCGGCGTCTCACCTCGAGCCGGCAGGACGCGGCGTATCGACGCCGGTGATCTCGAAGCGTGCGCCGCCCGAGTCGCTGTCGGTCGCCCGGAGGTCCCAGCCGTGTGCCTCCGCGACCCGTTTGACGATTCCCAGCCCGAACCCGGTCCCCTCCTCGGCGGTGGTAAACCCGATGTCGAAGATCGACTCGCGCTCCTCGGCGGGGATGCCGCGTCCGGTGTCGGCGACGTAGAACCCGCCCTCGCAGTCGCCGACGGTCACCGTCAGATCGGCGCTGGTGCCCCCGGCGGGCACCCCGTGATCGAGCGCGTTCCGAAAGCAGTTCTCGAGCAGTTGCTGGAGCCGCTCGGGGTCGGCCCGGATCCGACCCGCACCGTCGAACGCCAGCGTGGCGTCGCCCGTATCGACCATCGACCACGCCTTCGTCGCGAGGTCGCGCAGCGCGACCGGCTCGAGGTCGGCCGTCGTCGCACCCTGTTCGGCCAGCGAGAGCAGTTCGTCGATCAACTGCTCCATCCGCTCGAGGGCCTCCTCGCAGGCCTCGAGCCCGGTGTCGTCACCCTCGAGCGCGAGATCGAGTGAGCCTTGGGCGACGTTCAGCGGGTTCCGCAGGTCGTGGGAGACGACGCTGGTGAACTCCTGTAGTCGCTCGTTCTGACGCGCCAAGGTCTCGTGGGACTGCTGGCGTTCGGTCTCGTAGCTGACCCACTTGGCCATCAGCTTGACCAGCGTCCGTTCGGCCTCGGAGAAGCCGTCGCCCTCGCGGGGCTCGCTCGAGGCGAAACAGAGGGTGCCCCAGATGGAGCCGTCGACGGTTACCTTCGCGCCGACGTAGCTGCCGAGTTCGAACAGGTCGTAGGCTGGATCGTCGGTCCACCCCTCGTCGGGCGCGTTCCCGACGGTGACCAGTTCGTGGGTCTTGATCGTCTTCCGGCAGTATGCCTCCGCGAGCGGGCAGGACTCGCCCCGCTGGAGGAGCGGGTGATCGCCGCGGGACTCGACGACCGTCTGGATCCGCTCGTCGAGGTCGATCCGGGTGAGGAACCCGTAGGACAGGTCCAACGATTCACAGCCCAACTCCAGCAGTTCGGGCACCTTCTCGTCTAACGACGCGTCGGCCCTGGTCGAGATGTCGTATAGGGCCTGCAGCGCCGTGATGCTGGCCTCGAGTTCCGCCTCGGCCCGGACCCGATCGGTCACGTCGGTAAAGAAAATCGAAAGGCCGTCCGCGGAGGGGTAGGCCCGGACCTCGAACCAGCGCTCGAGGGCGGCAAAGTACTGGGTGAAACTGACCGTCGTCTGTTCGGCGAAGGCGTGTTCGAGTTCGCGCTCGAACTCGGTCCCCGCGACGGCCTCGAACGCCGTTCCGAGCGATTGCCCGAGCAGTTCCTCGCGGGGGCGGCCCAACAGTTCGACCGCCTGGTCGTTGACGTAGGTAAACGCCCAGTCGGGGTCGATCGAGACGAAGGCGTCGCCGATCCGCTCGAGCGTGGCCTCGCGCTCCCGCTCGAGTCGCCTGCGATCGGAGAGGTCCCGGATGACGGCGGTAAAGAAGTGTTCACCGGAGACGGCGGCCTCGCCGAAGGAGACCCCGACGGGTACTTCGTGACCGTCGGCGTGGAGTGCATCGAGTTCGGCCCAGTTCCAGTCGAGCGTCTGCTCGCCGGTCCGCAGGTAGTGGGCGATCGTATCACGGTGGCTGTTCCGATACTTCGCCGGAACGAGCGTCGAGATACGGTCGCCGACGAGGTCGTCGGCCGCGTACCCGAACAGCGACTCGACCGCGTCGTTCGCGTACCGGATCGTCCCGTCATCGCCCGCCGTGATTACTGCGAAGGAAGCGTTCTCGGTAAGGGCGCGAAACCGGACGGCCGCCGCCTCGAGGTCGCGACGTTCGGTCGCCGCGTCGACCGCGCGTTCGATCCGTATCGCGAGTCGCGTCCCGTGTTCCGCGGTTGGGACGGAGACACAGCCGGTCGCGCCGGCCTCGAGCGCGGCACTGGCGTCGGCCTCGTCGAACTCGTCGGTGACGAGAAAGATCGGCAGCGTCGGCCACTCAGCTCGGGCGCTGGCGAGCAAGGTATCGTCGCCGACATCGTCTCCGGCCGCTCGGCACACGAGACAGTCGACGGCGGCCGACTCGAGTCGGGCCAGCGCCGCGTCCTTGGACGCGACGGATTCGACGACGAGGCGGTCGCTCGCCCGCTCGAGGGCGGTCGGGACTTCGATGGCCGTCGGCTCCGGGTCGACGTAGCAGACGGTGATCTCGGCGGTCGCTGGCTCCGCCTCGGCCGCAGCGGCGGTCGGTCGGGTCATGACAGAGGCTCCTGAATACGTACCGTCAAGGAACGATGAGCTAATAAGCGGTGTGGCAATCGAGGGCACGACCGGACCGCGCCCGGCACCGCCATGCGGACCCCTTATGTCGCTCTCGGTAGGCCCTTCGGGCGTGTCTACCGTTTCACCGGCGGCCGAGCGACTGGTCGAGAGCGAGCCGCTGATGGCCCATCTGGGCACCTGCGTCGGGGGACGACCGCACGTCGCCCCGGTTTGGTACCACTATCTCGCCGACGAGGAAATCGTCGAACTCGTCACGACGGGACGGAAGTTGGCGAACGTCAGGGAGAACCCGCGAGTCGCGCTCTCGATCCAGCAGGACGAGGGGGGTCACGCACGATGGATGGTGACGCTGCTGGGGACGGCGACGGTCGTCGAAGACGCAGACGAAACCGACGCGGCCCGCCGCCGGATCAACGCGAAGTACGATGCCGATCAGGACGCCTACGCCGACAACCGGCTCGTCCGGATCGACGTCGGCTCGGCGACCGTCCGGACCTACGACGACGACCTCGAGTGAGCGCCGGCAGTTGCGTCACTAGCTCTCGAGCCGTTCCCGCGCGGCCGCGACTACCAGTGGCAGCGTGATCGTCGCGTCGGCGTAGACCGAGACGTTGTCGGCGTCCTTCTCGAGTTTGCCCCACGAGCGGGCCTCGTCTAACGTCGCGCCGGAGAGGCCGCCGGTCTGTTTGGGGTCCATCGTGAGTTGGACGGCGTAGTCGTAGGCGTCGGGCGAGACCAGCATCGTCTGGAGGGTGAAGTTCTTCGGGACGCCGCCGCCGACGACGAACGCGCCGGCCTCCTCGGCCTCGAAGGCGATGTCGGTCAGCGGCGTCATGTCGGCAAGCGCGTCCAAGGTGAACGCACCGGTCTGGGAGTACATCCACGCCTGCAGGCCCAGCACGGAGTCCTGGACAGCCGGACAGTAGATCGGCACGTCGTTCTCGTAGGCCGCGGCGGCGATGCCAGCGTCTTCGTCGACGTCCTCTCGCTCGTTGATCTCGGCGTTGGCCCGACCGAGTTCCTCGGTGAGCCGCTGGATCGAGACGGCCCCCTCCTCCTCGCACTCGGCCTCGAGGACGGGGAAGACCTCCTCGCGGAGATGCGACTCGAAGTCGGCGAAGAACTCCTGTGGGAGATAGACGTTGTAGATGCGGTCGACGCCCTCGTCGCGCAGGGTCTCGTCGTGTTCGCGCTCGGTTTTGCCCTCGGCGTGGACCGCGCCGTGGTGGTGTTTGCCGCCGATGGCCTCGATGGAATCGTGGGTGAGGTTCGCGCCGGTCGTCACGAGGACGTCGATGTAACCGTCCCGTATCAGGTCGGCGACGATCGCGCGCATCCCCGTCGGAACCATCGCGCCCGCGAGGCCGAAGAAGACGGTCACGTCGTCGTCGAACATCGACTCGGTGACGTCGACGGCCTCGTGGAGGTCGGCCGCGCCGACGCCGGCGTCCCCGTACTCGTCGGCGAGTTCGCCGACGGTCATCCCCGCCCGGACCTCGGCGTGGCCGACAGGGTCGTGCGAGAACGTCTCCCGCTCGGGCTCGTGGTGACCGTCCGCCTCGCCGTCGTGATCGTGGTCGTCGCTCATGTCCACGCGTCCGCGGGCCAGCGGTTTCAACGTCGCGATTCGCGTCGTTTCGTGGGCCATCGACGGCTCGAGAGGTGGCCGCAATTTCCCTTTAGCGGTCCACGGACTCGAGGGGCTACGCGGCGACCCGCTGCCAGTAGTCGACGGTGCGATACAGGAGATAGAGAACGGCGTTGAGCAGTCCGGTCAGCGCGAAGAGCGCACCGAATTGCGGGCCGATCGCCGTGAAGAGGCTGCCGGGGCCGCCGACGTTGCCGATTCCGTAGGCGAAAACGGCGGCGATAGCGCCCCAGAGGAGGAGGATCGCGGCGATTCTGGCACCGTCTTCCACGTAGGTCGAAACCGAGAGTGGCGTCGATGGTGAAGTCACGAGGCGTCGTTTCGACGGTCGTGACATAACGGTAGGGATACCTGAAAGAGGGATTTTACCCATCCCGGACGCGTCGACCGGCCTCGAGTCGAATCACGACAGCAGCGAGCGCAGCGCCGTCGCGATCAGCGCGACGAGCAGCACGATCGCCGTTACCCGGAGGACGATCGCGGGTCGCCGTCGGTTCGTCGGCAACAGTTCCGCGATACCAGACAGCGCCGTCGCGCCACCGAGAACCAGCAACGGGAGCGAACCGCTGTCGTACAGGAGTTCGAAGCACGCATAGATCCCGAAGAAGGCGAGCGAACTACCGATGGATACCCGCGCCTCCTCCCAGCCGCCCGGTTCGGAAAAGAACTCTTCGATATGAATCTCCATAGACACGAATGCCAGCCGCTCGAACGAAAAAGTATGGCCGCGTCCGCGTTCGCAACTGCCGATTGGGATCGGTTCGTCGGCTCACGCATTGGTTCCGACAGGTGCGGGTCTCCTATCGACGGACGGCGGTCAGAGCCCCGTCGGGACCTCGAGGTACGTCGTCTCGAGACCCCACTCCCCGACGAGTTCCTGCAGCGATCGCACGCCGAAGGTCTCGGTCGCGTAGTGACCCGCGAGGAAGACGTGGATGCCGGCCTCTCGGGCTTCGTGGTAGACCTTCCCTTTCCCCTCGCCAGTAACGAGCGCGTCCGCGCCCGCCTCGACGGCCTCGTCGAGCCAGTCGGTGCCGCTGCCGGTGACGATCGCCACCTCCTCGATCTCGTCGGGGCCGAAGTCGAGGTGCTGGACCGACTGACCGCCGGTCTCGAGGGCCGACTCGAGGCGGTCCCGCAGGTCAGCAGGCGCGTAGGGGTCGGCCGCCGTCCCGCGCTGGCCGATATGCTCGGGCCCGAGTTCGCCGAAGGGCGCGCGGTTCTCGAGGTCGAGCAGGTCGGCGACGCCGGCGGCGTTGCCCAGTTCCGGGTGGCCGTCCAGCGGGAGATGGGAGACGTACAGCGCGAGGTCGTTCTCGATCAGCGGCGCGATCCGGTCGTAGGTCCGGCCGGTCACGCGGTCGAAACCGCCCCACGAGAGCCCGTGGTGGACGACCAGTAGGTCGGCGTCGGCGTCGATCGCCCGATCGAACGTCTCCTGGACGCCGTCGACGGCGAACGCGACCCGTTCGATCTCGGCTTCCTCGGGGCCGATCTGGAGTCCGTTCGCGCTGGCGTCGACGTCGGCGTAGTCGGCGGTGCGCAGTTCCTCGTCGAGTCGATCGACGACGCTCGAGAGTTGCATAGCCGTTCGTTCGGCGGTGATCGCCTTGTATCCGGCTGGTTCCGACCGGCCCACAGCGGGCCCCGACTCGAGTCGGGCGGATCGAGTGTGGATCGAAAACAGTCGGCGGGGCCCGCTACAGCAGATAGAAGATCGGGAACAGGAACACCCAGACGATGTCGACGAAGTGCCAGTAGAGCCCGAAGTACTCCACCGGCCGGTGATCCGTGAGGTAGGCGTCGACCGAGAGGGTCCGATAGATCATGAACGCGGCAATGAGCAGCCCGAGGATGACGTGGAAGGCGTGCAGTCCGGTCGTGACGAAATACAGCGAGTACTCGAGATCGGAGAACCAGTAGATCCCGTGGGAGAACTCGTAGCTCCACTCGTAGCCTTTGATGCCGAGAAACAGGAGCCCGAGCGCGAGCGTGGCACCCATCGACGCCAGCAGGCCGCGCTTGTTCTCGCGTTCGGCCATCACCAGCGCCAGCACGACCGTGAAACTCGAGGTCAAGAGGACATAGGTGTTGACCAGGCCGATGGTCGCCGACGGCGGGACGGTCTCGAAGCTCCCCCAGCCGTTGTGGATCCGCATGAAGATATACGCCCCGATGACGGCACCGAAGACGACCACGTCCGAGGCGAGGAAGAACCAGACGCCGGTCTTGGTCGTCCCGACGCCCTCGAACGGCCAGCGTTCGGCGATCACCATCTCGGGTGCGTTGAACCGCTCGCGGCCGTACTCGAAGAGCGAGTAGCCGAGGATCGCGACGCCGATCACCGAGACCACGGGGTAGATGACGGTCTGTGAGCCGGCAACCGAACCGGAAAACTCCGCCCCGCGTTCGGCCGCGAACGAGGCCACATACGGCGTCAGCCCGGACAATCCCAGGAACGTGACGAACATCCCGAGGCCGATTCCGAACGGCCAGATGCTCGCGTGGTCCTCGTGATCCCCCTCGAGCGAGTCGATCTGATCGGCCCGTTCGTGGGTGGCTGCCCCGCCATCGGCCGCCGTCGTGTCGTCGACGAACTCGAGCGTGCCGGAGGCGTAGCTGGGGCGGTCGGGCCAGTTCTCGAGCGGCGGCGGCGAGGTCGTCGCCCACTCGGCGGTCCGGGCGTACGCCCACGGGTTATCGGGCGCGTCGGGCCCCGAGATCAGACTCTTCCCGAGCGTGACGAGAACCAACAGGACCGACGTCCCGAGGACGAACGCGCCGACGGTCGCCAGCTGGTGATAGAGCTGTGCGCCCTCGCCGTAGTGAAAGACCCGCCGGGGCGTCTCCCAGGCGATGAACATCGGGAAATACAGCAGGTTGAAGCCGAAGAAGTAGACGGCGAAGCTGAGTTTCCCGAGTCGCTCGGAGTACATCTTCCCGGTCATCTTCGGCCACCAGTAGTAGAGGCCGCCGATCAGCGCCGTGACTCCGGCGACCATCACGTAGTGGAAGTGGGCGACGACCCAGTAGGTGCCACGGAACTCGTAGTCTAACACGACCGCACCGAGGAACACGCCCGTGATGCCGCCGATGATGAACAACACGAGCGCCCCCATCGTGAAGAGAAACGGCGTGGTAAACCGCACGCGGCCCTTGACCATGGTGTAGATCAACGAAAACACCATCAGATCGAACGGCAGCGAAATCCCGATGGTCGTGGCCATAAACAGCGTCTTGATCGGGAGGTTGATCGTCGTCAGGAACATGTGATGCATCCAGACGAGAAAGGACTGGACCGCGACCAGCACCATCGCGATGATGACCCACTTGCGGCCGACTAACCGCCGGCCCGTAAACGTCTGGACGGTCTCGAACATGATCCCCAGCGCGGGGAAGAAGACGATGTACACCTCCGGATGGCCGAAGAACCAAAAGATGTGGCCCCACAGCAGGCTCGAGCCCTGATCGGTGCCGAAATATTGGGTCAACAGGAGCCGGTCGGTCAACAGCAGAATCAGCGCGGCCAACAGCGCCGCGAAGGCAAACAGCATCATCCAGACCGTCAGGAGCGTCCCCCACGTGAACAGCGGCATGTTCCAGAGCCCGAGCCCCTCGGCGCGACGGGTGTGGATCGTCGTCAGGAAGTTCACCGTGCTAAGAGTCGTCGACATGACGAACAGCGTCAGGGCGAGGATCGTCGTGTTCCCACCCATCGTCAGCGTGTAGCCGGGGTTGTAGATCGGGACGTTCAGCGGGGCGTACATATACCAGCCGTTGGCCCACGTCGTCCCCTGGAAGAACGAGAACAGGACGAGAAGTCCCGAGAACAGGTAAAACCAGTAGCTCAACGCGTTCAGCCGGGGAAACGCCAGATCGTTCGCGCCGATCTGTAAGGGGACGAGGTAGTTCGCGAACGCGAAGCCGAGCGGCGAGATGAACCAGAACACCATCAGGAGGCCGTGGATCGAGACCGACTGATTGTACTGGGTGTTCGTCAGGAGGCCGGTACCGCCGGCTTTCCACAGGTGTGCGCGGAACAGCAACGCGAGGATCCCGCCAGCCAGGAGGAAGAAAATCGCCGTCACCAGATAGAGGATGCCGACGTCCTTGTGGTTGGTCGTAACCAGCCACCGCTTGACCGTCGTTCGCGGCGGGAAATCGCTCATCGGGTCACCTCCCGATCGATCCGTCGGGCGGTATCACTGACGGCGACGTGATCGAAAACGGTCGCGACGTGCCGGAACCGACGAAACGGCGAGGGCGCGACGGAGACCATACCGCTACCTCAGTACGATTCGTCGTATCAAGGTGTCCGGTGCGCCTGCAGGCGATACTTGTATCCGCCGACGGCCGTTCGCGTGACGGCGGCGCTATCGGTCGCCGGCAACCGGCCCCAGCCGCGGGTAGTCGGCGATGATCCCGTCGACGCCGGCGGCCGCGAGCCGGTCGAACTGGACCCAGGTTCGCACCGTCCAGACGTTGACCGCCCGCCCCGCCTCGTGGGCCCGCTCGAGGAGGGCGACCCCGGAGCCGTCGTTCGCGTCCCCGACCGTCGCCGGCTCGTCCGACTCGGGGTCGAGAATCGCGGTGTGGGGCGGGTGAATCGCTTCGCAGTCGTATCGGCTCGCGATCTCGAGGCCGGCCGCGAGGTCCGTGCCGACCAGCGGGGCGGCGGCGTAGTCGGCGACCTCGCGCAGCGCCGCGATCGCGCCCTCACAGAACGAGGAAAACAGCAGGTCGCCGCCGAAGGCCTCGCAGTCGGCGACGACGCGTTCGACGAACGGCCGCCACGTCCGGCGACGCTGGTCGCGATCGTCCGGAGGCAGTGCCTCGCCGGTTCGCAGATCGGCGGTGCCCGGACTCTTCAGTTCGACGTTGACCCCGACCGACTCGGGGACCGCCTCGAGCAGGGCGGCGAGAGAGGGGATCGTCGCGTCGGTTCCCAGCACTCGCGTCGCTCGGAGGTCCTCGAGCGGCGTCTCCCGGACGAGACCGGTCGCGTCGGTCAGGGGGCGGCCGTCGCGGGTCCCGTCGAGGCGCTCGTCGTGGACGACGACCGGGGTCCCACAGGCGGCCGGTCGGACGTCGATCTCGAGCATTGCCGTCCCGTCGCGTTCGGCGGCGCGTTCGGCAGCAGCGATCGTGTTTTCGGGCGCGACGCCGGCGTAGCCGCGGTGGGCAATGACGGCAGGGCGGACCATACCGAATCGTGAACGGGGCGGCTAATGTAAACTGCGCTACGGGACGACGTGGCAGTTCCCGGCCCGGCGTTGATGCGTGTGCCCCGCCAATCGCCGGTATGACCGAACCCACGCTTGCGGACGTCGAACGCGCGCTGGAGCGCGCCGCCGACCTCGAGACCGAGGACGACGTGTCGGTCCTGCGGACCGCCCGGCAAGACGTCCGGGACCTGGCGAACAACCCCGATGTCGACGAGGACCGGCGGACGGCCCTCGAGCGCCGCCTCGCACAGCGGATCCGCGAGGTGCGAGAGCGCGACGCCTACGACGGCGGGCTGGGGTCGGCGATGAACCCGGCAGAAGACGACGCGCCGTAGCGGTGCGATTGCGGCCGTCTACGGCGGACTCGCCGGCGTCCGAGAACCCGGCGAGATCGGCCGCGCTCCGGCCCTTTTATTCGGGTGCCGTCCGGAGGCGTTGGTATGCGAATCGCACTACTTGGCGGCACGGGCGACATCGGCGAAGGACTCGCGTTGCGCTTTGCACGCGATACAAGCCACGAGATCCTCATCGGCTCGCGCGACCCCGAAAAGGCCCGCGACGCGGTCGCGGACTACGAGGCCGAACTCGAAGCCCGCGATGCCGACGCCGAGCTGAAGGGCTTCGACAACGAGATGGCGGCCGACCGGGCCGATATCGTCATCGTCAGCGTCCCGCCGTACTACGTCGGCGACACCGTCGAGGCGGTCGCGGACAGCCTCGATTCCGACTCGGTCCTCGTGACCCCCGCGGTCGGGATGCAGGGCGACGAGGACGGCCTGCACTATCACCCGCCCGACACCGGCAGCGTCACCGAACTCGTCGCCCAGCGGGCCCCGGACGAGGTGCCGGTCGTCGGTGCCTTCCACAACCTCGCGGCCGACGCCCTCTCGAACCTCGACAACGACCTGGACCTCGACACCCTCGTCGTCGCCGACAACGACGACGCCAAAGCGACCGTCCTGACGGTCGCCAACGAGATCGACGGACTGCGCGCGCTCGAGGCCGGGCCGCTGGCCAACGCCGCGGAGGTCGAGAGCGTCACGCCGCTCGTCATCAACATCGCGAAGTACAACGAGGACATGCACGACGTCGGCGTCAAGTGGGTCTGAGGCCGATCGCCGGCGACGCGGTGTGACCCGCCGTCTCGCGTCACTGGACCGAGGCGCGGAGAGTCGGGACTGTCGACGGTCGAACCAGCGAGAAAACGGTGATCGTCCCTACGCGCCGGCCGACTCGAGGGCGTCCTCGATGTCGTCGCGCTGGGTGACGCCGACGAAGCGCTCGACGATGCCGTCGTCGTTCTCGATGATCAGGGTCGGGAGCGAGCGAACCTGGTATTCGTTGGCGACGTCCTGTTGTTCGTCGACGTTTACCTTCTCGACTTCGAATCGGCCCTCCCAGTCGTCCTCGAGCTCTTCGAGGATCGGGTCCTGGGTCTTGCAGGGGCCACACCAGTCCGCGTAGAAATCCTTCAGTGTGACAGTCATGCGGTCATCGCTAGTTGCCACGCGCCGCGCATAAGGGTTTCCCACCGATAACCGATTGCCGGGATCGGTGACGCGAGCGAGGACGACATCGGCCGGAACCGGAGCGGGCAGCCGCCGAGAGACGGAATCCCCGCCTCGAGCGAACCCGCCCGAAAGCGCGGGCCGGAGTCGGTCGAAAGGTTTAGTTCCGGGGGGACATAGGAACGGGTATGGACAAAGGACAGAACACCGGCGGGCTGATGTCCAGTGCCGGATTGGTCCGGTACTTCGACTCCGAGGACTCGAACGCCATCCGAATCGACCCGAAGACGGTCATCGCCTTCGGCGTCATGCTGGGCGTCGTGGTCCAGTTGCTGACGCTCGTCTCGTAACGCATCTCCCGCGTTCTTCCAGCATCGCCTCGAACAGCGACCGCACTGTCGGAGCCCCTCGCAGGGAGGGGGTCGGTAGCGGATCGGCCACAGTCGCCAAACCGGAATCGGCAGTCCGAATCGGTGCTATCGCTGGGAGTCACGGAGGACCAGCGGTTCGATGGCGAGCGTTCGCTTGGCGACCGTCACGATGCGGATGACGTAGGCCGCAAACAGCAGAAACGGCACGAGTGTCGCGGTAAACGCCGCGCCGATCGCCCACGTGATGTTCGCCACGCCGATCGTTCTCCCGGGGAACGTGCCCGCGTCGACGACAGTAAGCATGACGCCGGCGACGACCAGCGCCGGAACCGCCGCGTAGAGGATCATCTGTGAGAGCGTGATGAGTTCCCACTCGAAGTACAGCGTCTTGACGTGTTCTCGCGCCGGTCCGAACAGGCTGAGCGACGTCTTCAGCTCCTCCAGATCGGACAGCGATTCGTCGCTCAGGCTGTCTTCGAACTCGTTTGCGATCCGTTCGACCTGAAAGATCTTCCAACCGTAGTTGAAGTTCAACGCGGCGGAGAGGACGTCGAAGCCCCCGAACGTCGCGCCCTCAAGCTGATCGGTGACCAGTTCGGCATTGCCGACGAGACTGTCGGTGAACTCCTCGACCTCCGCACGGAGTCGATCGTCGTCGCTGTCGGCGACACTGTCGCGAAGCGTCTTCGCTCGCAGTTCGGCCACGAAGACGAGCTGGCGGAGGAACTCCGACGGATCCGCCGGACTGGGCGACCCGATGAGTTCCTCGGTGTAATCGCGGAAGTCCATCGCATTCTCCATCCGGTCGCGCTGGTCGCCGAGCGGACCGTTCTCCTGGGAGAGTACCAGCTGGCCGATGGTGACGACGAGCGTGGTACCGGTGATGATCGCCCCGATCATCGTCGAGAACATCGTCTCGATAGTGTCGCCGGTCTGCAGCTGTGGATACAGAGGCGACGGCGTGAGGGTGACGAACGCCACGAACGAGACGAATACGCCCAGTGCCAGGACGGCGGTCACCTGCAGCCGAGAGGCACCGAGCAGGAGCCAGAGTTTGAGCCGACTTTCGCCGGCGCGTTCGCGCATCGTGTTCGCCGTCTCGATGTCGGAGTCGCCGGCCGTCTCGACGTCGGAGTCGCCGGCCATTCCGTTTTCGGCGTCATCGGTGCCGGTCACGGCGAGTCACCCGTCATCGGCACCGGTAGTCGTCTCGGCGGGGCGTTTGAATACCAGATACTTGGTCCCGCCACCCGTGTAGTCGATCGTCTCGACGAGTTCCCAGCCGTCAGCGCCGTACTCGTTCAGCGACGCTTGCGGGTCCTCGGCCTCCTTTTTCGTTTCGCCGCGGGACGGCCTGAGCGTCCTGTACTCCCATCGGCGCGCGTCGGATCGGCTCATCTCCGGTTCGTCACACGTGTCCGAGGGCAGTAAGGATGGGGCAGACATGTCACGATCGGTCGAAGCGGACGCCGCGGCCGAGTCGGTGGCGCGACGTTTTTGACTCCCCCCTCCGTAGCCGAGGCCATGTCACTGACTGCGGGCGTCGTCGCGGTCCAGGGCGACGTCGAGGAACACGCGGCCGCCATCGAACGCACCGCGCGGGCCCACGACCGCGATGTCACCGTCCGCGAGATCCGCGAGTCGGGGATCGTCCCCGATTGCGACCTGCTGGCGATGCCCGGCGGCGAATCGACCACGATATCGCGGCTGGTCCGTGACGAGGGAATCGCCCCCGAGATTCGGGACCACGTCGCCGCCGACAAACCCCTGCTGGCGACCTGTGCCGGCCTGATCGTCGCCTCGAGCGACCCGAACGACGACCGGGTCGACCAGCTCGGCCTGCTCGACGTGAGCGTCGAGCGCAACGCCTTCGGCCGCCAGAAGGACAGCTTCGAAGCGCCCCTCGAGGTCGCGGGGCTCGACGAGCCGTATCCGGCGGTGTTCATCCGCGCGCCGGCCATCGATTCGGTCGGCGACGCCGAGGTCTTGGCCTCGTGGAACGACCGGCCGGTCGCCGTGCGACAGGGGCCGGTCGTCGGTACCGCGTTCCATCCGGAACTGACCCCCGATAGCCGGATTCACGGCCTCGCGTTCTTCGAGAACGAGGGCGCAAGGGTGCCGGGCATCGAGGAGGCACAGTAGCCGTCCGGGTCCCGGTGGCGCTCGCGTCCGGTGTCGCCCGTTTCGGCCGCCGTTGACGGTCCCGCGTGCATGCATTCGCGACCGGACCTGTTTTCTCCCTCCTACCCGAGGGTAGGGGTATGCAGGCATCCATCGACGCGGTTCGGGTCGCGGGGACCCCGGAGGGACCGGTCCCGGTCGTCGTCCTTACCGTCGAGGGCGAAGACGACGTCGTCCCGATCTTCATCGGGTTCAGTGAGGCGACCAGCATCGCCCGCGGGCTCGAGGCCGAGGATATCGGACGGCCCCTGACCCACGACCTCCTGCTCGATGTCATGGAGGAACTGGGTAGCCGAATCGACCGCGTCGTCGTCACCGAGATCGAACAACGCGAGAGCGGGCAGGGCGGGACCTACATCGCCGACCTCCACCTCGAGACGCCGCGGGGCGAGACGGTCGTCGACGCCCGGCCGAGCGACTCGCTTGCGCTTGCGGCCCGGACCGACGCCGGCATCGAGATCACCGAGGACGTGTTCGCGGACAGCCGAGACGACAGGGAGAAGTTCGCCGACCTCGAAGACATCCGTAACGTGTCGGGTGAGATGTAGATGGAGGAGACGATCGAGGAGCTGTTTGCCGTGATCGAGGACCGGAAAGAGACCCTGCCCGAGGACTCCTACACCGCCTCGCTGTTCACCCACGAGAAAGGCGAGAACGCGGTCCTGGAGAAACTCGGCGAGGAGACGACCGAACTTGTGTTGGCCGCGAAAGACGACGACCGCGAGGAGATCGCCCACGAGAGCGCCGATATCGTCTATCATCTGCTGGTCCTGCTGGCGATGAAAGACGTCGAGCTTGCGGATCTCGAGGCCGAACTCGAGGCGCGGCGCTGAGCCCGCGACCGCGCCATCGCCGGTTACTTGCATTCGCCGAACACAGCTTCATTCTCCTGTCCGGTGTCCGTTTGATCGATGGCGCTCCAACAACTCCGAAACGCGCACTCGGACGACCAGATGCAGGAATGTATCGACAACTGCCTCGAGGCCGCGCAGGTCTGTGAGTGGTGTGCCGACGCCTGTGCGGGCGAGGGCGAGGACATGGCCCGCTGTATCCGACTCTGTCGGGACGTGGCCGATATCGCCTCGCTGCACGCACGCTTTATGGCCCGCAACTCCGGCTACCACGGGGAGCTTGGCGAGATCTGTGCGGACCTCTGCGAGGAGTGTGCCGAGGAGTGCGAACAGCACGACCACGACCACTGTCAGGCCTGTGCGGAGGTCCTGCCGAAGTGTGCCGAGAGCTGCCGGGAGATGGCCGCCTGAGGGGGACTCGAGACGGCTTTTTTATCAGTCGCTGACCGCCGCACCGACGATCCCCGCGATCGCGCTCTCGATAGCCATCACGAGCGAGACGGCGACGGCGAGCGCGAAGATCCCGATCCCGGCGGCCCCCGAGATCGCGCCGCCGACGGGACCGAGCGCCAGCCCGGCCAGACCGACGGCGACGCCGATCAACAGGCCGCCGATGATTCCGCCCAGCGCGCCGGCGAGCAGGCCGTGCCAGAAGCCACGTCCCAGCCCGCCGCCGGCCATGTAGCCGGCGACGAACCCGCCGGCCAGCCCCGCGACGATCTGGCCGATCCCGGGGACCACGAGGCCGACGATTCCCACCACCGTCACGACGACGAAGCCGACGAACACCGCGCGCCAATCTGTCATGGCTCCCCGTAGGCAGGCGGCAGGGATAAGCTGACGGCGGCCAACGGACGCCCTTTTATGGTCGCGGCTCCTACTGCTGCCCATGATTTTCGAAGACCTTCCGACGACGCCCACGTCGGAAGAGTTGATCGACAAGGCGTTCTCGCGGGCGGCGCGGGCCGGCAAGGCCAAGGGCGGCCTCGAGGCCCAGCAGTCGATGCTCCAGACGGCGGCGAACATCATCTCGGACAACTTAGAGAACGTGGTGACGGCGTGGCCGGACTTCGAGTACGACGCCCACCCGTTCTACTACGAGCTGGCGGACGCGATCGTCGACGTCGACCGGCTCCGACAGGCGCTATCGGAAGTGATGTGGGCCAGCCGGAAGGCCCGCGAGATCCACGAGGAGTACCAGCCGCGGCTGCGCAAGACCGACGTGGACACTGCGCGCAAGCACCGGAAACAGGCCTTCGCCCGACTCGCCGACATCGTCGAACAGGTCGAGGACCACCTGCTCTACATCAACGAGTCGCGCAACGACCTGCGGGACCTGCCCGAGATCAACCCCGACGAGCCGACGATCGTCGTCGCCGGTTACCCCAACGTCGGCAAGTCCTCGTTCGTCAACGACGTTACCAGCGCCCGCGGCGAGACCGCCTCCTACCCGTTCACGACGAAGGGGATCGGCGTCGGTCACTTCGAACGGGACCACATCCGCTACCAGATCGTCGACACTCCCGGGCTGCTCGACCGGCCGCCGGAGGAGCGCAACGAGATCGAATCGCAGGCGGTCAGCGCCATCGAACACCTCGCTGACTGTATGCTCGTCATGCTCGATCCCTCGGGGGAGTGTGGCTACCCGATCGGCTCACAGCTCGAGCTACGGGACGCGATCGCGGCCCGGTTCGAGGAGATCCCCGTCCTCACGGTCGCGAACAAGATCGATCGGAAGGAAGTCTGGAACGAGTCGCTCGAGGCCCTCGACGCCGACTACACCATGAGCGTCGAAACCGGCGACGACGTCGAGACGGTCCTCGACGCAGCCGTCGCCGCGATCGACTACGAGCCCGAACTGCCGTTCGACGGGTAGCGCGGGGACCGATCTTCGACTGCACGTCCCTCGACTCGGTGAACCGTGAGCGAACGGCTCGCTCGAGAACGGACCCGTCGTGACGACGGTCGCGGCGTCGCCGCGGACCCCGGTCACGAGCAGCCGGGTTCGTCGGGCGACCACTCGCAGGCGTCGCCCGCCGTCAGGTCGTTCTCTTCGATGTGTGCCGAGAGACAGGCGTAGTTACAGAAGTGAGTCGGCGAGCCGCAGTCGTCGGTGCAGTCGCGGACGCAGATCGGATCGTGATCGAAGATCCGCGAGCCACAGTAGGCACACTCCTCGTTCGCGTCCGGCGTCGTGACGGTCGTGGGCATATTCGCGCTACGAGAGCGAGTACCGAAAGGGTTTCCAGCACTCGAACTCGCCAGCGGTTCCCGCCTCGCCGCCCGTCAGCCGGTGCCCCGTTCGGTGACTTCGACGTACCTGACTTCGACGGCGACCGAGCCGTCGGCGTGGTCGTTGATCCGCTCGTGGAGGGTATCGGCCAGTGCGGGCGCGGACTCGCCAGGTGGCCCGCCGATGGTGACGATCACCCGTTCTGGATTCCGGAACGGGTAATTATCGTCCATCACGACTTCGAACTCGAGCAGCTGATAGTCCTCGTATTGCTCCTGGGAGAGGACTCCCTCGACCTCGTCGCGGGCGTCCTGTTCGAAGTTCCCCGACTCGTAGGAGGCGTAGGTGATGCCGCCGAGAAAGACCGCGAAGACGAGGACGATGACGACGAGCCCGGCGATCCGCTTACGGAGTCGCTGTTCGGTCTCGCCGAGCGAGAACAGGTTCTCCGGACGGTAGCCAGCGTACCACAGCGTCACCAGCCCGGCGAGATTGACCGACAGCAGATTGACCAACACCAGCACCGTCGCACCGATCGCCGATGTCGGCTGACCCCACGCGATAGCGATGCCCGCGACGCCGGCCGGCGGGATCAACGCCGCCGCGATCATGACGCCGACGAGGGCGACCGCAGTCCCCGTCGCGATGCTGACGACGCCCGCGACACCGGCCCCGAGCGCGATCGCCAGCGACAGCAGATCCGGCGCGAGCCGCTCGGAGATCTCCCCGACGCTCGAGAGGACGAGGTCCGGCGGGACGATGTTCAGCGACCGGACGACCAACGCGAAGATCGCCGCGGCCACGATCGCGACGACGACGCCGATGATCTGATAGGTGACGCTCTCGACGAACATGTCCTCGTCGTCGATTACCGTCCCGACGCTCGCGCCGAGCGCCGGCCCGATTAGGGGCGCGATCACCATCGAGCCGACGACGACCGCCGGCGAATCGAGCAAGAGCCCGGCGGTCGCGACGACGGCACTGATGACCGTCATCACCACGTAGACGGGAAAACTCGGCGTCAGATCGTCGGCTTCGGCCTGCAGTTCCTGCCGGGAGATGCGGTCCGAACCGACGTCGCCGTTCTCGTACTCGTCACGCAACGCCTGAAACCGCCGCGAGACGACCGTCTCGGCGTCGACGACGACGGTGTAGGCGTCCTCCTCGATCCCCGCATCCTGAATCTCGTCCAACACCGGCTCGACGGCCGCGTCCGGCAGCGGGAAGTACATGACTCCCGTATACGACCGGCTGCTGGTCTCGTCGGTCACGACGTAGTCGATCCCCCGATCGTCGAGGATCGAGAGGATCGTCTCCCGCTTGCCCGTCGGGATCGTCAACTGTACGAGCCGCACGGGAGGCTCTGACGAACCCCGGCCTCATAACTCCGGGCATTCCGCCCTATCTCGTCGGTCGGATCGACTCGAGCGACGGCCCGATCACCGCAAAAGGTTATTGTAGGACAGCCAACAATCTCCGGTATGAAGCGCCGGATGGCCCTCCCGCTGGGCATCGTCATGCTCGGGCTTGTCAGTGCATACGTTGCCGCGTTCGGTCCGCGCGTGTTCACCGGACCGCTCGCCGGGGCCCTCCTGGCCGGCTTCGTCCTCTCGGCGGTTCTCATGATCGTCGGCGGTCTCGTCGACTCCGCGTCGGTCGGCGACCGAGCCGTCCCGTGGAACGCCTTCGTCGGCGTCGGCGACGTCCTCCTCGCGGCCGTCGTCACGCTGTCGGCGGTTCGATCCGCCCTCGTCGACGGCGACACGGCGTCGTGGATCTTCGCCGCGGCGATGCTGGCCGGCGGCACGTCGATGGCCTGGTTCGGCGTCCAGACCGCCCGCGACAGTCGCCACGTCGACCTCGAGGCGACGCCCTCGAGTCGCCGACTCGTCGCGATCGCCGCCCTCGTCGCCGTCTCGGTCGGCATCGGGGCGTTCGTTGCGACGAGCGTGTAGTCTCGACCATTACGCCTCGGACGGGTCCCGAGAGCGGCCGGGCCCAGTTACAACGCCTATAAACGTCACACCGGCCTACGGATGGCCATGATCGAGTTCGATACGCGACCGAACCGGGACGCCGAGGTGGCCCTCGTCGGTCGTTCGAACGTGGGCAAGTCCACGCTCATGCGCGAACTGACCGGCCACAGCTTCGACACCGGCGGCAAACCCGGCGTCACCCGCTCGCCCAACCACTACGACTGGGCCCCCGAGGACTTCGTCATCACCGACCTCCCCGGCTTCGGCTTCATGAGCGGCGTCGACGAGGACCTCCGCGAGGAGATCAAGACCGAGATCGTCCACTACTTAGAGGACTACGCCGACAACATCCTCGTCGCCGTCCTCGTCGTCGACGGCAAAAGCGTCATCGACATCATCGACCGCCACTCCGGCCCCGACGAGATCCCCTACGACGTCGAGATGTTTCACTTCCTGCGCGATCTCGATATCCCCACCGTCGTCGCCGTCAACAAGATGGACAAGGTCGACGACGAGGACGAGCGCCTCGACGCGCTCTGTGATCGGCTCGGCCTCTACCCGCCGTGGAAACAGTGGCAAGACACCATCGCCCCCATCAGTGCGAAAAAGGGCCAACTCGAGCCGCTCAACGACGCCGTCCGGAACCAGCTCCACGAGCAACAGCGGGACGACCTGTTCAAGTTTTTCTAACGAAATTTTGCTCTGCGGGCGCGCCGAAGCCGCGCCCTCGGCAAAATTTCGATCAAAAGCACTCCTCCTTCCGTTCGTTCCTTTCAGTCACTCACATCAGTTGTCGGCCCGCTCGCTCACCCTTCGGGTTCGCTCACGGTGGGTATCGGGTAAGCGCCTGCCCTCCCCCGGATCACGCGACTCTCGCAGTCGCTCGAGCCGCGCTCTCGGCCATCGACCTCGTAATCGCGATCAGACCACGCGGTTGTGGAACGCCTCGCCGGTCTCGAGCCGATCGACGTTCTCGCGGACGATATCGCCGATGTCACGGAAGTAGTCGCGGGTATAGGCCGCACAGTGGGGTGAGATGATCACCTCGTCCATCCCCCACAGCGGGGACGACTCGGGCAGCGGCTCCTCCTCGAAGACGTCCAGCGCTGCGCCGGCGAGGGCATCTGCCTCGAGCGCGTCGATCAGCGCCGGTTCGTCGACGACCGACCCACGGGCCACGTTCACGAAATAGGCGTCGTCGCGCATAGCGTCGAACGCCGCGGCGTCGAAGAGGTGGTGCGTTTCGTCGGTCAGCGGGACGGTGACGATCACGAACTCGACGTCCGCGATCGCCTCGAGCAGCCGGTCGTTGGCGTAGACCTCGTCGAAACCGGGGACCGGATCGCCCGAGCGCCGGACCCCCCGCAGGTCCACGCCGAGCGCACCCAGCGTCTCCGCGACGCCTTTGCCGAGGGTGCCGGTGCCGACGACGCAGGCCGTCGATCCCGGCAGCGTGAAGGCCGCATCCCATTCGGGGCGGTCCCAGCGACGCTCCCGCTGGTTCGCGACGTGATCGTGCAACCGGCGGGCGAACATGAGGAGATAGCCCGCGACCGTCTCGCCGACCGTCCGGTCGTGGATCCCCGTGCTGTTGGTCAGGACTACGCCCGCATCCTCGAAGGCGTCGAACGGGAACCGATCGACCCCCGCCTGGATCGAATGAACCCAGTCAACCTCGAGGACGGCCTCGCGATACTCGAGGGTGACGACCGCGTCGCAGGCGGTGATCCCGTCGTCGCCGATCACCGACACCGCGACCGGCAGGTCGGCGAGGTAGTCGGCCAGTTCAGCCGGCGGAAAGACGTCGCCGACGGACTCGTGAATCCCGAGTCGCTCGAGTTCGAACTTCATGGGCGTCGCTACGTGAGAATCGGGGTTGAACGTTTGGCACCCGGAAGGCGGTTCGGAACGAATGAGTGGCGGCTCGGGGGAAAACCCTCGTCACAAGGGGCTCGGAGGGGGTAACTCTTCGTCACGGCCGCCGGTTGGCATTACTCCACCGAGTGGTTTCGGTCTGTCGTTTCCCGCTCCGTCGACGCCCCGTCGTCGCGCCAGGTCTCGAGATCGCGCAACTCCGTTGCGACGGCCTCGATTTCGGCGGGCTCGAGTACCCCGCGCTCGGTCACCACCTCGGTCACGCAGTCGGCCGGCGTCACGTCGAAGGTCGGGTTCAGGGCGTCGATCGGGGCGTCGCCGTCGTACACGGCCGAGCGGTCGCCGGACTCGAGGTTGACGGCCTCGCTGGTCGAGACCTTGGCCGTGGCGGCGACGACCGACACCGGGACCCCCTCGCGAGCGGCGGCGACCGCGAGCGTGCGGGTCCCGGTCTTGTTCACCACCGAGCCGTCGGGGAGGACGGTGTCGGCACCGACGACGACCCGGTCGACGTCTTCACGCGCGAGGACGGCCGCGACGGCCGCGTCGGTATGGACCGTCACGGTGCAATCGGTCGTCGCCGCCAGCCGTTCGGCGACGTCGATCCCCTCGCGGGCGGGGCGGGACTCCGCGACGAAGATCCGGGATGGATCGCCCGTCTCGAGCGCTTCGAGGACGGTCCCCGACCGCGAGAGGGTCGCGACGCTACCGCCGAGCCGATCGGCGGCGATCGCCGCGGTTTCGGTATCGGCCGCGAGGGCACGGTCGATCGTCGACAGCGCCGACTCGAGGACGGCGGGCGCGCCCCAGTCGTCGCCGTCGGCCCCGGTAGCGCCGGCCATCGCCCGGTTGACCCGGTTCCGGAGGACGGCCATCGACGGGCGGGCTTCGAGCAGTCGGCCGGCGAGTTCGGCGAGTTCGTCCCGCTCGCCCACGGGATCCGCTCCGGATTCCCCCCGTTCCGCGACGAGCAGCCCCGCGCGATCGCGCAGTACCTCGAGCGCGCGCAGCGAGAGGTATGCGGCCCCGTGTTCGTCGTCGGCCGCGATCGACCGGACCGTCGGTGCGACCCGCTCGTAGGCGGTCCACAGTTTCGGGACCGGCTCGCGGTCGTCCTCGAGGATCGCAGTCGCCGGGACCCACTCGGCGGCGTCGTGTTCCTCGCTCAACTCGACCTCGCGGGTGTCACAGTCGAACAGGTACGGGTGGACGACCCACTCGCGCTCGAGATCGGAATCCTCGAACTCGACCGGCCGTCCGGACCGAACGAACGAGACCGTCTCGCCGGGTTCGAGGCCGGTCTCCTCGCGGATCTCCGTGCGGACCTGTTCGTCGGGGTCGCCCTCCGCGAACCCGGAGACGCCGCCCCACTGGCCCCGGTAGGTGCCGACGGCGTCGCTGCGGCGCAAGCAAAGAACGTCACTCCGATGGCGGAGGAACGCGGTGACGACGTGAGCCGGGTCGTCGCTCGGGGTATCGGTGTCCGGGCACATACGATGGCCCACGGCGACCGGGAACGTGTCGCTTTCGAACGCGCCACTGGGACCGCGAGGGACTCGCCCCGAACCCGTCCGCGAGGCGAGCGGCGACTCAGCACGACTCGAGCGGGACGGACGACGGGTCGGCCGCTGACGAACGCTTTTCTGAACTGGCGGCCGAACGGACGGCCATGACGCGTCTCGCAATCGTTTCCGATACCCACGTCCCCACTCGAGAGTCGGAGGTTCCCGCATGGGTCGTCACCGAGATCGAGGCCGCCGACCACACCATCCACGCCGGCGATTTCGAGTCGGTCGGGGCCTACGAGCGGTTCGTCGACCTCGCGGGTGGCGAGTTGACTGCCGTGCTGGGAAACGTGGATCCGGCGACGCTCGACGTGCCGAGGACGGCCACCCTCGAGGTCGACGGTGTGACGTTCGTCGTCACCCACGGCGACGGATCGTCGGGTAGCTGGCGGGAACGAGTCGTCGAGACGGCCCGCGAGAAAGCGGGCGCGGACGCCGACACGACGCTCGTCGCCGTCGCCGGTCACACCCACGCAGTAGTCGACGAGACCGTCACGTTCGACGAGTCTCGCCCGGCCGACGAGGATCGCGTCCGGATACTCAATCCGGGGAGCGCCACCGGCGCTGCGCCCACGACTCGCGAGACGATGTTCGTCGCCACCGTGACCGACGGCACCCTTGCGATCGAGCATCGAACCGGAGCGGTCGGTTCGTCTCGAGAACGGGAGCGGGAGTATCGAACGATGGACGAACTATAAACCGACGGCAGCACAATCCGACGCGTATCGATGGGACCTCCCGAACGAACAGCCGCCGACTCCGGATCGGACACCCGGATCGGCGTCGACGTCGGCGGCACCTTCACCGACGTGGCGCTCTCGCTCGACGACCGGCTCGTCACCGCGAAGGTACCCTCGACCGACCCCCAGCACGTCGGCGTCCTCGAGGGGATCGAGAAGGCCTGCGACGACGCCGGCATCGAGCCCGGCGAGATCGACGGCTTCGCCCACGCGATGACCGTCTCGGTCAACGCCCTCCTCGAGCGCGGCGGCGCGGAGACGGCGCTCGTGACCACCGAGGGGTTCCGTGACGTCCTCGAGATCGGCCGGCAGGACCGGCCCGATCTGTACGATCTCGAGGCCGAGAAGCCGGAGCCGCTGGTGCCCCGCGACCGGCGGTTCGAGATCGACGAACGGACGACCGCCGATGGCCTCGAGCGACCGGTCGACGCGAGCGAGGTCCGCGAGCTGGCGGCGACGCTGCGCGAGCGCAACGTCGAGGCGGTCGCAGTCGCACTGTTGCACGCCTACGCGGATCCCGAAAACGAGCGGGTGGTCGCCGAGACGCTGCGCGAGGAACTTGCCGTGCCGGTTTCGGCGTCCCACGAAGTACTCGCGGAGTTTCGCGAGTTCGAGCGGACGTCGACGACCGCGGTCGACGCCTACGTCCGCCCAGCGATCGATACCTACGTCGGCCAGCTGGTCGACGAGGCCGGCGACGCCGGCATCCCCGCACCGCGGATCATGCAGGCCAACGGTGGGATCGCCGATCCCGAAACCGTGTGCGAACATGCCGTCACGACGACGCTGTCAGGCCCCGCCGCCGGCGTCGTCGGTGCCGCGGCGACCGTCGACGACGACGACGTCGAGGGGCTCGTGACCTTCGACATGGGCGGCACCTCGAGCGACGTGAGCCTCGTCCGGGACGGTCGGGCAGAACGGACGACCGATGCCGAAATCGACGGACTGCCGATCCGGACGCCGATGGTCGACGTCAACACCGTCGGCGCGGGCGGCGGCTCGATCGCGTGGATCGATTCGGGCGGCGCGCTCCGTGTCGGCCCGGAATCGTCGGGCTCCCGGCCCGGCCCTGCCTGCTACGGCCGTGGCGGGACTGAACCGACCGTCACGGACGCCAACGTCGTACTGGGTTACATCGGCCCCGAGACCGCACTGGGCGGCGAGATGACCCTCGACGTCGAGGCAGCCCGCGATGCGCTCGGCCGACTGGCCGACGAAGCGGGCCTCGAGGGACCCCTCGAGGCGGCACAGGGCGTCTACCGGGTGGCGAACGCGACGATGACGCGGACGATCCGCTCGGTGACCGTCGAGCGCGGCCACGACCCCCGCGAGTTCGCGCTCGTGGCCTTCGGTGGTGCGGGACCGATGCACGCCGCGGCACTGGCCGATTCGCTGTCGGTCGATCGCGTCGTCGTTCCGCGACCGGGCGGGGTGCTGTCGGCCTTTGGCCTGCTCGCGGCCGACGAGAGCTACGACGCCGTACGAACGGTCGGCGTCGACCTCGAGGGCGCGGACCCGACGATGCTCGAGGCCGTCTACGACGACCTCGTGGCCGACGTCCTCGCGGACGCGTCCGATCGGGACGCGGCACGAGTCGAGCGGGCCGCCGACTGCCGGTATGCGGGCCAGAGCTTCGAGTTGACGGTCCCCGTCGGCGAGACGTTCGACGCGGCGGCGGTCGCAGACCGCTTCCACGAGGCCCACGAGCGGACCTACGGCTACGCGATGGACGAATCGATCGAGGTCGTCAACCTCCGTACGACGGCAACGATTCCGGGGACCGAACCGGGGATCAGCCACGAGGGCAGCGGTGCTGCCGTCGTCGGCACCCGAGAGGCACACTTCCCCGAGGCCGGCGCACGCGAGACGACGGTGTACGACTGGGAGCGACTCGAGACCGGCGCGTCGGTCCCGGGGCCGGCGGTACTCGAGCAGGCGGAGAGTACGACGGTCGTCCCCCCGAACTGGGACGGCGAGATCCTCGCCGACGGAACGCTCGTCATGACAAGCGGAGGTGAGTCGCGATGACGGACGTGAGCGGGGGTATCGATCCGGTGACTCTCGAGGTCCTGCGTAACCAACTCGAGAGCGTCGCCGAAGAGATGGGCCAGACGCTGATCCGGGGCGCGTACTCGCCGAACATCAAGGAACGGCGGGACTGCTCGACGGCGCTGTTCGACGCCGATGGGCGGATGGTCGCACAGGCCGAACACATCCCGGTCCATCTGGGCGCGATGCCGGCCGCCGTCGCGGCCGTTCGCGAACACGACCCACGGCCGGGGGACGTGTTCGTCCTCAACGACCCCTTCACCGGCGGCACACACCTGCCGGACGTGACGATGGTCTCGCCGATCGCCCCCGATCGGGACGAAGCCGGTTCCGAGGGCGAGAACGGCGACGGGGATCGGGAGATCGTCGGCTACGCCGTCTCTCGAGCCCACCACGCCGACGTGGGCGGGATGACCCCCGGAAGCATGCCCGCCGGCGCGGAGGAGATCTACCAGGAGGGGCTCCGGCTCCCGCCGACCCGGCTCGTCGCGGGCGGCGAGCCCCGGACGGAGGTCCGGTCGCTCGTCCTCGCGAACGTCCGCAACCCCGACGAGCGCCGGGCGGACCTGCGCGCCCAGCAGGCCGCCAACGAACGCGCGGAGAAGCGACTCGCCGACCTCTTCGACGACCACGGCCGCGAAACGGTCCTCGCGGGGTTCGACGCCGTGATCGACTACTCGCGCGAGCGGCTCACCGACGAGATCGCGGCCCTGCCCGACGGGACCTACGAGGCGACCGACGTCCTCGAGGGCGACGGCGTGACCGACGAGGACGTCGAAATCGCGGTCGCGGTGACGATCGACGGCGAGTCGATCGACGTCGACTTCTCGGGAACGGCCGCGCAGGTCGCGGGCAACCTCAACGCACCGCTGGCGGTCGCGACGAGTGCCGTCTATTTCGTGGTGCGCTGTCTCACCGACCCCGAGATCCCGCCGAACCACGGCTGTTACGAGCCGGTGCGCGTCAGCGCGCCCGAGGGATCGCTACTGAATCCGAACGCGCCCGCCGCCGTGGTCGGCGGCAACGTCGAGACCAGCCAGCGGGTCACCGACGTGGTCTTCACCGCGCTGGCCGAGGCCGCCCCCGATCGCGTCCCCGCGCAGGGACAGGGCACGATGAACAACCTCACCATCGGCGCGCGGGACGGCTCCTTCGCCTACTACGAGACGATCGGCGGCGGCTTCGGTGCGCGCGCCGAGCGCGACGGCATGGACGGCGTCCAGGTCGGCATGACCAACACGCTCAACACGCCCGTCGAGTCCCTCGAGACGGAGTACCCGCTGCGGGTCGAGCGCTACGCGCTCCGTGAGGGCAGCGGCGGTCGCGGCCGCCATCGGGGCGGCGAGGGCCTCGAGCGTTCGGTGACCGTCGAAACGCCGGCGACGGTGTCGCTGCTGACCGAGCGCCGCCGCCACGCGCCGAAGGGCGTCGCCGGCGGCGGGGACGGCGCGACGGGCGAGAACCTGATCGACGGCGAGGCGGTGCCCGCGAAGACGACGGTCGACGTCGACGCCGGGACGACCGTCACCGTGCGGACGCCCGGCGGCGGCGGGCACGGCGACCCCGAGGAGCGCGAGGAGTAGGGGTTCGAGTATCGTACGCCTCCAAGCGGTCGGAAAGTCGAACGGCAGCCCGACCGCTGTCAACGCGTTCGCGAACGCAGGAGTTTCCGAGAGAGGTCAAGCGGACGACCGGTTCGCGTCGGAACTGCGCTTCAGAGCGTCCCGTCCCAACTTTATCGCATATGCACCGACTACGAGAGAGAGAAGAGCATATACCGCTGGTAATTCGTCCGTGTAGAGAATGACACCGCCGGATAGTACGACGGGAATTCCCAATGAGAAATGCATGTGATGTTTTTTCGGCCCCTCTATTGCGAGCAGGAGAGACGAGATCACCAGCCCCGAATACAGCAGTTTGAGAGAGAGCGGTTGTGACGGCTCGTAGAGAATAGCGGTACTCGCTAGAAGGAACAGGGAAGCCAAGATCTGAGGGAAGCGTACCGCGTTCGGAACCATCTTTTTGATATTGATGTCGTACTTTCAGATATTAAACTACACCTATAGAGAATGTCGATTATTCTATCAGCAGTATAGCGGTGAGACCGGAGAGCGCGCCGATGGTGTCGGCTTCCCCGTGGAAAATGTCAGAATCGCTCTCGAGCCAACCATCAGTGACTCCATTCTCCGGTGACGGTGCCCTTTTGACGCCGCTTCCCCACCCACCGGTATGGAACTCAACGGCGTGGCGGACCTGCCCGAGGTCCGCCCCGGCGACGACATCGCCGCCCTCGTCGCGGATCGGGTCGACCTCGAGCCGGGCGACGTACTCACCGTCGCGAGTACGATCGTCTCGAAGGCCGAGGGTCGGACGGCGGACTTAGAGGAGTATCCCGTCAGCGGGCGAGCCGAGGAGATCGCCGACCGGATCGAATCGGTCGCGGGCGAGGAGAAGGACCCGCGGTTCGCACAGGCGGTCTTAGAGGAGAGTTCGGAGCTGCTGATCGACTGTCCGTTCCTGCTGGCCGAGACGCGCTTCGGCCACATCGCGCCGAACGCGGGGATCGACCGCTCGAACGTGCCCGGTCACGACATCCTCCTGTTGCCGCGCAAGCCGAGCGAGAGCGCCGAGCGGATCCGCTCGGGGCTCGCGGCGCGGGGCTACGATGACGTCGGCGTCGTGGTGACCGACACCTGCGGGCGACCGTTCCGGCACGGACAGACCGGCGTCGCGATCGGCTGGGCCGGGCTGCCAGCCAGCCGGGACTGGCGCGGCGAGGCGGACCGGGACGGCCACGAACTCGGCGTCACCGTCCAGTCGGTGATCGACGAACTCGCCGCCGCCGCGAACCTCGTGACCGGCGAGGGCGCGGGCGGGACCCCGGCTGTCGTCGTCCACGACTGGGAGTTCGGCGACCACGAGGGGAGCGACGAACTCTTCCGGTCGGTCGACGACGACCTGATTCGACAGGCGCTGCGGGAGTGGAGGGGCGACGCATGAGCGACGACTCGAGTCAGCCGACCTGGGGGATCGAACTCACGCCCGAACACCCGCCCGATCGGCTCGCTGATCTGGCCGGGCTCGCGGAGGACGAGGGGTTCGACGTCGCGTTCGCGAGCGGCCACTACTTCAACCGCGATCCGTTCGTCGTCCTCTCGCGGATGGCCGACGCCACCGACGACCTGCAGCTTGGCCCGGGCGTCGTCAACCCCTACGAGACCCACCCCGTGAAACTCGCCTCACAGACCGCGACGATCGACGAGGTCAGCGACGGGCGGGCGGTCTTCGGCGTCGGTGCCGGCGATCGCTCCTCGCTGTCGAACCTGGGTATCGAGCGCGACAGCCCGCTCCGGCGCGTCCTCGAGACGTTCGACCTCGCGCGGGACCTCTGGGACGGCGAGACGGTCACCCACGAGGGGACCTTCACCGCGCGGGACGCCTCGCTGAACCTCGAGCCGGCCGGGGAGATACCGATCTACGTCGGCGCACAGGGCCCGCACATGCTCCGAATGAGCGCGAAACACGCCGACGGCGTGTTGATAAACGCCGCCCATCCGCGGGACCTCGAGTGGGCCGCGGGGCAGGTAGAACAGGGGCTCGCGGAACGGCCCGACGACTACGGCGACTTCGAGTCGCTCGCGTTCGCCAGCGTCAGCGTCGCCGCCGACGAGAGCGAGGCACGCGAGGCCGCCCGGCCACCCGTCGCCTTCATCGTCGGCGGGGCCGCCGAGCCGGTCCTCGAGCGCCACGACATCGACCGGGAGGCCGCGAGTGCGGTGAGCGAGTCCCTCGAGCAGGGTGACCTGCCCGAGGCGTTCGGCCGCGTCACGCCGGCGATGATCGACGCCTTCTGTATCGCCGGGACGACCGAGACGGTCGCCGACCGGTTCGGGGCGGCACTCGAACACGTCGACGGGATCGTCGTCGGTTCGCCACTGGGGCCGGACCTCGAGGACGCGGTCGAACGGGCGAGCGAGGCGCTGGCGCGGGTGAGTACCGACGGCTGAAAAGCGACTCGCAGTCAGTTCGCAGTAAAGAGGTCACCGACCGCGCCGAGGGTGAGCGCGCCGAAGACGGCCAGCGAGAAGACGACGAGGAGGCCACCGATCAGGACCAGCAACGGCGCGAGCCCGTCCCCCGCAGCGACGTCACTGAAGAGTTCGGTCATCTCGGTGAGGTTGTCCACGACGATGTTCGACGGTGTGATGGTGTCCATATGCGGGGGTTGTTATCGGGGCTACTTGTCCGTGCCGGTCCCGCCCGGCCGGTCGACCACACAGCATCGTCGGAGCGATTAAGCCGCTCCCGCTCTAACATCGGCCCGTGACTGAGGACGCGACGCTCTCGGCGTTCGGCGACGAGGAAACGGCCACCGAGTCGGGCGGCGACGGGGCCGGAGCCGAGACGGAGTCAGGGAGCGACGACGCGAGTCCCGGCGATGGGGCGAGCGTCCGCTCGACGTACGCGTGGGGAACGTACACGTGCAGCCACTGTGAGACCGCGGTCGACCGGGTCTGGCGCGCGGACGGCGACCTCGTCTGTCCGGACTGCAAATCATGGTAATCGGCGACTGCCGGCGGTAACGACCGGCTTCTCGAGGGTGTCCTGCGGGCGGGCTCCCGAAGTTTTATATCTTCGTCGCGGCTTTGTACACGTGCAATGGCGAAAGGTACGGTCGACTTCTTCAACGACACTGGCGGCTACGGCTTCATCGAAACTGACGACGCGGACGAGGACGTGTTCTTCCACATGGAGGACATCGGCGGTCCTGACCTCGAGGAGGGGCAGGAGTTGGAGTTCGAGATCGAGGAGGCCGAGAAGGGGCCACGCGCGACTAACGTCGAGCGGCTCTAGGTCGTCCCGAACGGAGGTATCGTTTTCCGACTGCTAGCCGGATAGCTTCGGCACCGTCGATCAACGGGTTCGAGCGACGATCGGTCGACCGGCCGCCGATACGTCTCATACGAGTATTAATTCCCGTGACACAAAACATATGTCTCGGAGCGCCGGATGTCGTAGTAACGGCCGAGTCGCCCGCCTCCCCGCGGCCAGTGACGAGAGTATGACCGATGCCAATCCGACGCCGGACGCGAGTACCGATCCGCCGACCGACGGCGATACCCTCCGGATCGACACCGTCGAACGGCTCTGTGACGACATCGAGCGAAACGTCGCCGACGTCATCGTCGGGCACGACGACGCCGTCGAACACGTCGTCACCGCCTTGCTCGGCCGCGGCCACGTCCTGCTCGAGGACGTGCCGGGAGTCGGCAAGACCATGCTCGCGCGCTCGATCGCCAGATCCGTCGACTGCTCGTTCAGTCGGGTCCAGTTCACCCCCGATCTCCTCCCGACGGACGTGACCGGCGTCAACGTCTTCAACCAGAAGACCCGCGAGTTCGAGTTCCAGCCCGGCCCCGTCTTCGGCAACATCGTCCTCGGCGACGAGATCAACCGCGCGCCGCCGAAGACGCAGGCGGCCCTGCTCGAGGCGATGGAGGAAGAGCAGGTCACCACCGACGGCCGGACCCGCGAGCTGCCGACGCCGTTTACCGTGATCGCCACCCAGAACGCCGTCGAGCCCAACCGGACCTACGAGTTGCCCTTCGCCGAGGTCGATCGCTTCATGAAGAAGCTCCGCCTGGGCTACCCCGACCCCGACGAGGAGGCCGAACTGCTCGGCCGGACCGTCGGCGATCACCCCATCGAGTCCCTCGAAGCGGTGACCGACCGCGAGACCCTCGTCGCCGCCCGCGAGACCGTCTCGACGGTACAGGTCGCCGAGCCGGTCCGGGAGTACGTCACGCGGCTGGCGGCGTACACCCGCGAGAACGCCCACATCGGCGTCAGCCCCCGCGGGACGATCTCCCTGCTGCGGGCGGCCCAGGCCCGGGCGGTCACCAACGGTCGGGAGTACGTGATTCCCGACGACGTCGAGACCGAGGCGCGGGTCGTCCTGGGCCATCGGATCAAGACGAACGGTCGCGACCGCGACGGTATCGCGGTCGTCGAGGACGCACTCGAGCGCGTCCCCGTCGAATGAGACTCACGCGCCGCGGCTGGGTCGCCGTCGCCGTCGTCCTCGCGGCCGCCGCGATGAGCTGGCGGTTCGGGCCGCGTGCGTTGAACGCCGTTGTCGTCCCGCTGCTCGTCGTCCTCCTCGCCGGCACCGTCGTGATCGCCCGCGCCGAACGGCCCCGCGTGACCCGCCGTCCGCTCGCCGAGGGGTTCATCGGCGAGGAACGAACGGTTTCGGTCGCGATCGAAACCGACGGCGCCGTCGCAGCGACGGTATCCGATACCGTCGGCGACGGCCTCTCGGCGATCACGGCACCCCACGCCGAGACGACCCTCGACGGCGAGGCGACGTTCGCCTACGACCTGCGGCTCGAGGCGCGCGGCCGCCATCGGGTCGGGCCGCTCTCGATCGTGGTCAGCGACGTCGTCGGCCTGGTCGAACGGCGGTTCGAGTACGAGGAGACGGCGACGGTCCTGGTCTATCCCCGGGTTCGGGCCCTCGACGGCGGCCCCGCGGTCGATCGGCGGACGCTCGCCAGCGTCGCCGACCGACGGACCCGCGAGGAGTTCGACCATCTCCGGACGTACCAACGGGGCGATCCGATGGCCGACGTCCACTGGAAGAGCGCGGCCAAACGCCCCGACGAGGACCTCGTCGTCACGGAGTACGCCGACGACGACGCGGTCGGTGCCATCACGATCGCCGCCGATTACCCGACCGACCGCGAGGACGGGGTCGACGAGATGGCGTCGGCCGCCGCCAGCGTCGCGACCGCCCTCCTCGAGCAGGGGGCGACGGTCGGGCTCGTCACGCCCGACGCGAGACAGCCACCGGGAACGGGCCGTGCCCATCACCGGGACCTGCTCGGACTGCTCGCCGTCGCCGAACCGGGTGAACTCCCCGAGGAAGAGCGCCGAGACGCCGACGTCGTGGTCCGGACCGAGTCGACCGGGACGACGATCACGGTCGACGGCCGGGAGATCCCCTTTGATCGGCTGTTCAGCACGGATCGTTCGGGCCGGATGGGAGACGACGGGCCGGTCGATCCCGACCCCGGCAATCGATCGGGGGTGAGCGTATGAGGACGGAGACCGCGAGCCACGCCGGCGAGCGGACGGTCGCGATCGATACCGACGGGACGGTCGATGTCGCCCGCTGGCTGGCACTCGGCTGCGTCTTGGCCCTGACGGCGTCGTACGTCTCGGTCCTGTACGGCGTGACACAGGTCGTCGGCGGTAGTCGATCGTTGCTGGCGATCGTCGGCCTGAGCCTCGCCGCGGCGACGGTCCTCGCGGGGCTGATCCGCCCACGGACCGCGGCGATGGTCGCCGCGGTCGGGGCCGGGATCGGGTTCGCCTACTACTTCACGTCGGCCGGCGTCGAACTCGGTACCGTTCTCACGGCGACCGACCAGCTCGTTTCCGATACCGTCGCGCTCGCGACCGGGCTCCCGTTGCTTCGAATGGTGCAGGCGGGGACCTGGACGCTCGGGTTCGCGCCCGCCCCCGTGTTCCTCTCGTGGTATCTCGCCGCCCGGGGCCGGTACGCCGCCAGCGTCGTCCCCGGCGGCGCGGCGCTGGGCTTTCTCGTTCTGACCGGGGACGCGGGGACACCGGCCGCGCTCGCCGGCACCCTCGCAGCCATCGGTGCCGTTGCCTTCGGCGACCTCCGCCACCGTGGCGGCTCGATCGCACAGGCGGACCTGCTCGCGGTCCTGTTCGCGGTGACCGTCGCGCTCTCGCTGTCGGTCTCGGTCGTCCCCGGCGAGCCGACGGGGCCGACACACCTGACACAGGGCGAACCCGGGACCCTCGAGGCGACGATCGACTCGGCACCCCAGCGCTCGGGGATCTCGGGACAGGTGGATCTCTCGCCCGAAGTCAGGTTCACCGTCGAGTCAGACAAGCCGAGCTACTGGCGGACGGGCGTCTACGATCGGTTCACCGGCGACGAGTGGGTCCGGACCGGTCAGGACAGACGATACGACGGGCAGCTGGCCCGACCCCCCGGCGGCGGCGACACCGTCACACAGACGGTCACCGCCGAGACGGAGTTGGGCATCATGCCCGTCGCCGCCCAGCCGGTCGATCTCGGCGGCGAGGTCACGCGGCGAACGACCGTCTCCAGACACGGCCAACCCCGACCCGAAACGCCGCTCCAGCCGGGCGAGAGCTACACGGTCGAGAGCGCTGTCGTCGATCCCAGCCCGGCGGCGCTTCGAGCCGCGGGGACCGACTACCCGGACGGAATCACCGACACGTACCTCCAGACGCCCGAAGACACCTCGAGCGCCTTTGGCGGCCGAACCGACGAGATCACTGCCGGCGCCGACACCCCCTACGACAAAGCGGTCGCGATCGAGGACGCCCTCGAGTCGACGAAGCGCTATTCGCTCGAGGTGTCCCAGCCCTCGGGCAACGTCGCCGAGAAGTTTCTGCTGGAAATGGAGGCGGGCTACTGCGTCTACTTCGCGACGACGATGACCCAGATGCTCCGTGAAGAGGGGGTTCCGGCCCGCTACGTCACCGGCTACACGACCGGCCAGCAGGTCGACGACGACACCTACGTCGTTCGCGGGCTCGACGCCCACTCCTGGGTCGAGGTCTACTTCCCCGATCACGGCTGGGTCCGGTTCGATCCGACGCCGAGCAGTACTCGGAGCGACGTCCACACCGACCGCCTGCAGGAGGCCCGCGCAAACGGGAACGACGACGCCGACACCGACGAGAGCGCCGACGTGCCAATCGACGGGAGCGATCCCGGAACGGACGAGGAGCCACGAGATGGGGACGGATCCGACCCCTTTGACGGGAACGGAACCGAACCGAACGACCCGTCCGACGTGCAGGAACCCCAAAACGACACGGAACCCGAGAACAACGCTACGAACGACACCGACGACCCCGAGACGTCGTTCAACGGCACCACCGTCGACGGCGGGGACGAGCGATCCTGGCTCGAGCGCCTCTCGGCGATCGCACGCGAGTCGGTCGCGCTCGGGGTGGTGGCGCTTGTCGGCCTCGCTGCGGGGGCGCGTCGGACCGGCGCGCTGGCGCGACTCCGGCGGGAGATCGGCGTCTACTGGCACGGCCCCCGGCGCGATCCCGACCGGGACGCCGAACGCGCGTTCGAGCGCCTCGAGCGCCTGCTGGCCCGACAGTACCGGCCCCGACGACGCTCGGAATCGGCCCGGGCGTATCTGACGGCCCTTGCCGCGGCCGCCACCGAAGGCGAGCCGCCGACGGATCCGCGCCTCGAGCGCATCCTCGAGGCCTACGAACGGGCGACCTATGGCGGGGGCGTCGACAGGGAGGACGCCGACGCGGCGATCGCAGTCGTCGACGATCTCGCCCGGGACCGGCTCCCGGTGATCGGCCGTCGAGAGTGACAGCGACTCCGGGTGTCCACGGTCAGATGATTCCGGAAGTGGGGAGAGCGACCGCGATTTCCCCGCGTCTCCGGCTCGCCCCTTGAAAAAGAACCACGCGAAGGCATGCGGGTCCCGATAGTGTTTAATATGCCCGTTTCATACCAACGAACGTAATGTCGGAAGTCTGCTCGACGTGCGGGCTGCCCGAGGAACTCTGCGTCTGCGAGGACGTGGCCAAGGGCCAACAGCAACTCAACATCCGCATTGACGAGCGCAGATACGGGAAAGAGGTAACGATCGTCGAAGGATTCGATCCGAAGGACGTCGATCTGGACAGTCTCTCGTCGGATCTCAAATCAAAATTCGCCTGTGGTGGCACCGTCGAGGACGACCAGATCGAACTCCAAGGCAACCACACTGGCCGCATCGAGGAGTTCCTTCGGGACCGCGGCTTCAACGTCGCCTGATGCCCGCGATGCTCTGAGACGACTTCCGAACCCACGACCGCGTCGCCGCTTCAGTATCCGTTTTTCGCGTCGCTCCACTGAGAGCCACCGCTATCGGTCGAGTCGATACGATCGAGGCCGCGTTAGAAGGGCGATTCCTGCTCGGCCTCGTCGTCCTCGCCGTCATCCTCGCGGACGAGCCCGAACTTCATCCCGTACTTGTCCAGCCCGCCCGCCATGCTCTCGACGCGCGCGTCGGCGGTCCCCTCGTAGGTGCCGATGAGCTGGGCCGCCTGGACGCTCGCCTTCCCGTGTGGACAGACCGTGACGATGTGATCCTCGCCCTCGAGTTCCTCGAGCCGGTCCATGAGCCGATCGAACGGAATGTTCTCGCTGTCGGGGATGTGGCTGTGGTCGAAGCTCCGCTCGTCGCGGATGTCGACGATCCGAACGTCCGCGTCGTCCTCTACGAGTTCCTTGACCTCATCCGGGGAGATTTCGCCGTCCATTACCGGAACGATAGGCATCGACGCGAATAAGAACCGGGGTTTGGGCCCTCGACGGCCCGACAGATCCCCTGCAATCGCCCGTCGTACCGATTTCGACAGTCCGTCTCAGAGGACGCCGTCTTCCTTCGCCAACAACAACCCCGAGAGAGTCGCGTCGTTCGTCGGTCCCTCGCGGACGCGCTCGAGCGCCTCGCTCACCGGGATCGTCCGGACGTCGAGGAACTCGTTGGTGTCCAGTTCCCGCTCACCCGGCTCGAGTCCCTCGGCGTAGACGATTCCGCGGTCGTGGCGCAACACGCCCGTCGCGACGGCGTACTCCTGTAGCAGGGCCGTACTCGAGGGCCGGAAGCCGGTCTCCTCCTCGAGTTCGCGGGCCGCCGCCGTCGTGTAGGACTCGCTGCCCTCGACGATCCCCGCCGGCAACTCGAGATGCGTCTCGCGGATCGTCGGCCGGTACTGCTCGACGAACAGGAGGTGATCGCCGTCGCCGTCCGCGTCGGCGAGAACGCCCCCGTCGACCCGCGCGACCACGACCACCGCGTCCGGCAGCTGGGCCCAGTAGTAGCGCTTTTCGGTTCCGTCGGGCTGTTCGAGCAAGTCGTAACCGCCGTCGTACCAACTCGTCTCGTACTCGGTTCGCTCCTCGAGCAACGCCCACTCGTCGGGTACAGTCATCGGCTATCACTGCGGACTCGAGGCCGTAATAGATGGTCGTTCGTCGAGCCACGAACCGTCTCAGGACCGGTCGACTACGTCCCGGTACACCCGCCCGAACGCCTGCCGACGGAGCGTCGCGACCGCCGCCTCGGGCTCGTTCTGGAAGGTCGCGGCGACGGCCGTACCGTCCGGTCCCGCGTGCCAGACGACGCGGTCGACGTCCTCGTGGCCGACTTCAGTCACCTCGCCGTCGTACCCCTCGCGCCACTCCTCGTACTCCTCGCGAGATCCGACGTGAACCTCAAGTAGATTGGCGAAGAGAGCGTCTCGAGCCGTTTCGACGACGTCGCCGGTGACCCGGTCGTCGTACTCTTCACGATCGAATTCCATGGCCTTCGCGACCTCGCGGACGACCGTCTGTGCCGCGGGTCCGACCGACTCGTAGCGTTCCCGCGCCTCGGCGGCCGACTCGAAACTGAACGTCCCCTCGGAGTGCATATTCGGACGGTCGACCGACTGGCAGTTACGCGTTTTCGTTCCCGTCGGCGCCGTCCGCCGAGTCGGCCCCCTCGTCCCCGTCCGAGGTCTGCATCTCGCGGGTCAACTCGGCGGCCTCCTGCAGAACGTCCGCCGCTTCGGCCGTCAGGTCGCCGCGACCGGGGCCGCGGCTCTGTCGACTCACCGCCCCCTCGAGCGAGTCGGGACGGCCCGGTTCGCGACCGTGGCCGTGATCGTGACCGCTCCCTTCGAACTCCGGCGTGTCGATCTCCTCGGCGTGCGGACTGACGCGGGCCCCGAGTTCCTCGGGGCTACAGTCGGCCCAATCGGGCGCGTACTCCTCGAGCCACTTGCGGTGTTCCTCGCGGCCCAGCGATGCGGTGATGGCGAGATGGTTCGCGAGATGGACCGCGTCTGCCTCCTCGGCATCACAGACCGGACAGGCGTATCCCATACCCGGAGATACGGCCGCAGACGGTAAAACGTCCCGCTACTCCACTTTGCGGATCATCACGATCGCGTCCTCGCCGTCGCCGTAGTACGCCGGCACCCGGCGGAGCGGCTCGAACCCGAACTCCCGATAGAGCCGTTTGGCCCCGTCGTTCGACCGGCGCACCTCGAGTTTGACCGTCCCTGCCCCCTGGGCCGCGAGGACGCCGAGCGATCGGGACAACAGTGCGGAACCGATGCCGGCACCGCGGTGGTCGGGATGGACGGCGATGTCCTTGACGTGACCCAGTGCGCGGCCGATCTGCTGGGTCACGTCGGCCACGATATAGCCAGCGATCTCGCCGTCGGTTTCGGCGACCAGAAACCCGGGATTACCGAGAAAGCGTTCGAAGGCGTCGTAGGGCCAGGGCTGGGAAAACGAGTCGTTCTCGATGCGAACGACCGCGAGCAGGTCCGCCCGCTCCGCGGGCCGGATCGATACCCGTTCGCCGTCCTCCGGCGCGAACGTCGTCACAACCAGAAGTTACACGCCGAACAGTAAAAGCCGTACGCGTCCCGGAAGCAAGCCGACGATACGACCGGCTCGAGCCGGGGCCGACCGCCTACTCCTCGGCGTCTTCGTCGTCCCCGTCGAAATCGGTCGTCGGTTCCGCGTCTTCGGTACCGCCGTACTGGGTCTGCTCGTCGTCCGCGGCGGCGTCGTCCGTCACGGGACTCACTCCGCTGGGATCGCACCCATCTCGAACTCCTCGGTCAATTCTTTCAACTCCTCGAGAGCTTCCTGTTCCTCACGGAGGTTCTGTTCGAGGAGATCGGCCGCCTCGTCCATCCCGAGCTGGTCGGCCAGCGGGATCAGGTTCCCGTAGGCCGCGATCTCGTAGTGTTCGGTCTTCTCGGCGGCCGCCATGTTGTGATAGTCCATCACCGCCTGGTCCGGCTCCATCGCCGTGAACTCCTCGTACTCCTCGAGCAGCCCTTCGACCCCTTCACACTCCTCTTTCTCCGGCGGCTCGCCGAAACTGTCGAAGACCTCCTCGAGCCGATCGATCTGTCCCTGTGTCTCCTCGCGGTGATCCCCAAACGCCTGTGCGATCTCGTCGCGATCGGTATTCGACTCCAGTTCCTCGAGCGCGTCGAGCAGCTGGTGTTCCGCGTGATAGATGTCCTCGAGGCCGTGTTCGAACAGGTCGTGGATCGTCTCCATACTCATCGTGAACCAGTCGCTCGTTCACCCGCTGGGCGAAAAAGACGAGAGCCTGCGACGGCAGGCGCTCACGACTCCGTTTTCGTCGCCTCTTCGACCCGAGTCGCGTGTTTCTCGAGGTCCGCGGCCAGCGTCCGGGCCTGTTCGGCCGTCAACTCGAGATCCTCCATGTGCTTCGGGATGTACTCCTCCGAGAGGTTGTCGAATTCGAGCCGGAGCCGGACGCGCTCGGGATCCTCCCGATCGGCCGTTGCGTCGACGACGGCGATCGACTCCCACTCGAACGTCTCGCCCACTGCCTTCCCCTCGACGTAATCGAGCGTCGTGCGCGCAGTGACCGACAGCAATCGATCGGACATGTCAGTCGGGTCAATTCGCCGAGTCGACTTATACTACTCGTCCACCGTATCGATCTCGGGGTTCGGCCACCGCCTCCGAAGGGCCGGAACCGAACCCGCTCACCGACCGTTCCATCCGGCCGCGTACCCACCGCGCGCGAGAGTTGCTGGGAGCCACCGCCCGACGGATCAGCCGGGTCGTCGACCTCGATCGAATGCCGAACAGTGCCAAAGCCACCAGCCCGACCACGAACCATCGACCAGAGACGGCGTTCGTGCCTTACCTACCGGCCGTTTTTGCCCCAATCGGCTCGAGAGAACTCGACGCCGACTCGGTTAGAAACGAGCGATACTGCGGCCGACGGTCCACGACGGCCGCCGCTGCCGATGTCGAGATCCGGGAGTTCCCATCCGAGACGGCTATCGGTCCCGTTGTGACCGTCTAGACTCGCGTTCGTGGCCCCAGTGCGGAGCCGTTAGTTCCCTTCCGCACTGGTGGTGACTCGAGCCACGGGATAAGACGAGTACATCATCGCCCCGCAGCACCACATCGCTCGGCGACTCACGATCGGTTTCGATCGACCGACCCGTCGGAGATAGCGGCATAATCACCCCATAAGACAGAGCGCGGGTATCGCTTGCAGCCGAAGCGATACTTATCCCGTCGTGGTCCAAAGGGTGTCCCATGACAGACGCAGCCGAATGCAAACCGGAACCGCTCGAGCAGGAGACGAAAGAGCGCGACGACGCCCACCTCGACGACATCGAAGAAGGAGCCGGCTGTACGGAAATCTGGGAACACCTCGCCGAGAAGCGCGAAGAGTAGTGCGAGAATTTCGCCACGGCAACGACCTTTTTGACCGTCACTCCCGTATTCAAGTGCATGACTGACAACCGGTCCGGAGATCGTTCCTCCCGCCGCGGTGAAAACGGTCGTTCGATCCCGACGGACCGAGAATCACCCGTCGGCGCACCGGTCATCCGGGGCGACGAGTCGGTCGCGGGAACACACGCTCGCGAGGCCGTCCAGTTCGATCCCGACGATCCCGAGAGCCTCGCGGACGCCGCCGAGATCGTCCGCCAGTTTGCGGGCGGTGCAACCAACGACGACCACCTGTACATGCTCCGCGGGGCAGCCGCCTGCGCGGCACTCGTTCGCGGCGAGGGATCCTACAAGGCAGCCGCCGAACGTGCCGGCGGCGAAGCGACCGTCTCCTTTATTCGGAAGTGGGCTCGAGTCCATGATCTGCCGCGCTCGGTACGTAAACAGGTCGCGATCGGACAAATCGCGCCGACAGCTGCCAAACACATTGCCCGCGTCGGCGGCGAAGCACGGCTGCTTCTGGCCTGGGCAACACTCGATGGTGACCTTACAGTCCGCGACGTCCGAAGCGTCGCCAGTATGATCAACGACGGCGACTCCATCGAACATGCCCTCGCGGATCACGGTGTTACCCTCGGCGAACTCAGTCTTACCCTCTCGCCAACGACCTATCGCGACCTCCGCCGTCGTGCATCGGTCGATGACGTCGATCCGGGCCGGATCGTCACCGAAGCACTCGAACAGTACTTCGAATAGCAGTCCCGCGCGACGAAGAAAGAAACGTTTAACCGCTCCTCACCGAAAGTAGGGAACACAGGGCCGGTAGCTCAGTTTGGCAGAGCGTCTGGCTTTTAACCAGACGGTCGCGTGTTCAAATCGCGCCCGGCCCGCTTCTGCGAGGAACAGTTCGTGACGAGCGGAGCGGGGGTCGTGATCTGAACGCAGGAAACACACGGCGCGAGCGGAGCGATCGTGTATTCGAATCGTGCCCGGCCCAGACTGTGAGGTGTTTTGCTACTAACAACTGGACCGACGGCACTGTATGTAGAGAGATCGTAGTCTTCTGCGTGAAGCGAGTACGAGAGACCCGACTGTTCGAAGGAAGTCACTCGTCATATAAACGGATCAAACCGATAGCTGCCATCGTTGAAAACGGAAAAGCCAAGGGCCGGATTTGAACCGGCGGTGGGCGGCTCTGCAGGCCGCTGCGTTCGGCCGGACTCTGCCACCTTGGCGCGTTTTAGCGTTGTTACTGCGTTCGTTTAAGCATAGCGGTACGGATCAGCACTTGTATCGGATCGAAGTACGCTATAAATACAGAAACCCCCGACGGCCACTGGATAGCAGTGGCTGTTCGGGGGTGAAAGTGAGTATGAATGGTGGCGGCGAATCAGATTTCCCAGAGGGTCGCCCACTCCAGTACTGACCGAAACGCAGGCGAGCTTATCTTCCGTGTTCGGGATGGGTACGGGAGGCACCTCGCCGCTATGGCCGCCGTAACGCCGATTCACGGAATCGAACCGCGATCATGCCAATATCGGTGGTGTGTCCAAGACCGAGTGTACGTGTAGTCCAGTTTGCGTCCGGACCCGTTCACGCGTCACGGATCCAATGCGATGTAGTGTATGAGTGTGTGGCTTGGCCGATTAGTTCTCGCGGGCTCAACACCTCGTTGCCTTGGTGCGTACACCCCGAGTCTATCGATCTCGTCTTCTACGAGTGGCCTCGGTGGTATCTCTTTTTCAGGTGGGTTTCGAGCTTAGATGCGTTCAGCTCTTACCCCGTGGTGCGTCGCTGCCCAGCACGTGCCCTTTCGGACAGCTGGTACACGAGTGGCACCCATTCGTAGTTCCTCTCGTACTATACGAACGTTCCCGTCAGATACCGTAACACCCCCAATAGATAGCAGCCGACCTGTCTCACGACGGTCTAAACCCAGCTC